>NZ_JANINT010000379.1 GCF_024509035.1 Nocardioides sp.
ATGACGTCCCGCCGGCGCCCCGCGGAGGTCATACGACCCGGTCACCCGGGCAGCCGCATCGGATGACGTCCCGCCGGCGCCCCGCGGAGGTCATACGACCCGGTCACCCGGGCAGCCGCATCGGATGACGTCCCGCCGGCGCCCCGCGGAGGTCATACGACCCGGTCACCCGGGCAGCCGCATCGGATGACGTCCCGCCGGCGCCCCGCGGAGGTCATACGACCCGGTCACCCGGGCAGCCGCATCGGATGACGTCCCGCCGGCGCCCCGCGGAGGTCATACGACCCGGTCACCCGGGCAGCCACATCGGATGACGTCCCGGGCTGGCCCCGGATCAGTCGGACAGGGCCGCGTCCAGCTCCTCGACCGTGGCGACCGGCCGCTGGCAGACCAGGTGGCGGCAGACGTACGCCGCCGGGCGGCCGTCCACCTCGGTGCGCCCGGCCTGTAGCGGGATCCGGTCGTCCGCCTCGTCGGCGACCACGACGACGGCCCCCGGATGGCGCCGGGCCCGCAGCTCGAGCTCGTCGCGCTCGGGCGACCACTCCCCCACGATGGCGATCTCGACCGGGCCGTCGAGCATCGTCTCCGCCGCCGCGAGCGACCAGCCGGCGAACCGCGGCGCCCGCTCGGCCAGCGTCGCGACCGAGGTCAGCGCCGCCTCGGCGGCGTCGCGGTGGCGCCCCGAGCCGGTGAGAGCGGCGTACGTCGCCAGTGCGTGCACCGTGGCCGAGAGGCCGGACGGGTAGGCGTTGTCGGAGGGGTCGCGCGGCCGGGCGACCAGGGCCTCGGCGTCGTCGGCGGTGTCGAAGAAGCCGCCGTCGCCGGCCGCGAAGTGCTCGAGCACGAGATCGAGCAGCACACCGGCGCGCTCGAGCCACACCGCGTCGCCGGTCGCCTGCAGCAGGTCGAGGAAGCCCGCAGCGACGCAGCCGTGGTCCTCCAGCACGCCCGCGGGCGCGCCCACCACGCCGTCGCGGGAGACCCGCCGGAGCCGGCCGTCGACCATGTGCACCCGCCACAGCAGCTCGCCGGCGCGATCGGCCTCCTCGACGAGGTGCGGCTCGTCGAGGAGCGTGCCGGCTCGGCACAGGCCGCTGATCGCCAGCCCGTTCCACGCGGCGACGACCTTGTCGTCGCGCGCGGGCCGCTCGCGGCGGTCCCGCACACGCCCCAGCTCCTGACGGGCCCGCAGCCAGCGGGCGAGCTCGCGCGGGTGCGGATCGACCCGCAGCTGCAGGGTGGAGGTGCCGTGCTCGAACGTGCCCTGCTCGGTGACGCCGAGCAGCTGCGCGACCCACGGGCCCTCCTCGGGGCCGAGCACCTCGGTGAGCTGCGCGGGCGTCCAGACGTAGTAGGTGCCCTCGGCGCCCTCGGAGTCGGCGTCCAGCGCCGAGGCGAACCCGCCCTGCGCGGTCTGCAGCTCGGTGATCAGGAACTCGGCCACCTCCAAGGCGATCCGCTCGCCGAGGTCGGTGCCCCACTCGGCGTAGACCCGCAGCAGCAGCGCGTTGTCGTAGAGCATCTTCTCGAAGTGCGGCACCACCCAGTCGTTGTCGACGGAGTAGCGCGCGAAGCCGCCGCCGAGCTGGTCGTAGATGCCACCGCGCGCCATCGCGTCCAGCGTCGCCCCGGCCATCTCGAGCGCCCCGGCCGAGCCGTACCGCAGCAGGAACTCCAGCACCATCGACGGCGGGAACTTCGGGGCGCCACCGAACCCGGCGGACTGCGGGTCGAACTCGCCGCGCAGCGTGCGCACCGCCTCGGCGAGCACCTCGCCGGTGACCGGCGCGCCGGCCGTGGCCAGGCTCGAGGTGGACAGGTGGTCGCGGAGCTGGGCCGCCACCCGGCGCACCTCGTCCGAGCGCGTGTGCCAGGCGGCGTTGAGCCCCTCGAGGACCTGTCGGAACGCCGGCTGCCCGTGCCGCGGCCGGTCGGGGTAGTAGGTGCCGGCGAAGAACGGGCTGCCCTCGTGGTCGAGCGCGCAGGTCATCGGCCAGCCGCCGTGCCCGGTCATCGCGGTGGTCGCCTGCATGTAGACCGCGTCGACGTCGGGCCGCTCCTCGCGGTCGACCTTGACGCTGACGAAGTGCTGGTTGAGGTACGCCGCCGTCGCCTCGTCCTCGAAGGACTCGTGCGCCATCACGTGGCACCAGTGGCAGGCGGCGTAGCCCACGCTCAGCAGCACCGGCACGTTGCGCCGGCGTGCCTCCTCGAACGCCTCCGGGCCCCACTCCCACCAGTCGACCGGGTTGTCGGCGTGCTGGAGGAGGTACGGCGACGTCGCGCTCGCGAGGCGGTTGGGCATGGGCCCAGTCTGTGCCACCGGCCAAGAGCCGCCGGCACTCCCCGAGTTGCTGCGCGAGCTACTCCGCGAGCAGCTCGGCGAGCAGTGCCCGGACCCGCTGGTCGATCTCGTCCCGGATGGCACGCACCGACTCCACGCCCTGGCCCGAGGGGTCGGTGAGCGCCCAGTCCTCGTAGCGCTTGCCCGGGAAGATCGGACAGGCGTCGCCGCAGCCCATGGTGATCACGACGTCGGAGGCGGCGACGTCCTCGGTGAGGAGCTTCTTGGGTAGCTCCTGGGAGATGTCGACGCCGACCTCGGCCATGACGTCGACGACCACGGGGTTGACGGTGTCGGCCGGCGCGGAGCCCGCGGAGCGGACGTGGACCCGACCGGCGGCGTGCTTGTCCAGCAGGCCCGCGGCCATCTGGGAGCGTCCTTGGTTGTGGACGCAGACGAAGAGGACCTCGGGGATCGTGGTCATGCGGACGTCCTTCCGGGGACGGGCGGGGTCGGGTAGTAGCGGCGGCGGGCCCACAGGGCGACGTACACGAGGCCGACGAGGACCGGCACCTCGATGAGCGGACCGACCACGCCGGCCAGCGCCTGGCCGGAGGTGACACCGAAGACGCCGATGGCGACGGCGATCGCGAGCTCGAAGTTGTTGCCGGCCGCGGTGAAGGCGAGCGTCGTGGTGCGCTCGTAGCTCATCCCGAGGCCCTTGCCGAGGGCGAACGAACCGGCCCACATCAGCGCGAAGTACGCCAGCAGGGGCAGCGCGATCCGGGCGACGTCGAGGGGCTGGCTGGTGATGGTGTCGCCCTGGAGGGCGAACAGGATGACGATCGTGAACAGGAGCCCGTAGAGCGCGACCGGGCCGATCGCCGGGATCAGCCGGGTCTCGTACCACTCGCGGCCCTTGGCCCGCTCGCCCAGCGTGCGGGTGAGGAACCCGGCCAGCAGGGGGATGCCGAGGAACACCAGGACGGACTTCGCGATCTCCCACACCGAGACGTCGAGCCCGCCGGCAGCGCCGGAGTCCTCGAGTCCCAGCCAGCCCGGCAGGACGTCGAGGTAGAACCAGCCGAGCGCCGCGAACGCGAGGATCTGGAAGACCGCGTTGATCGCGACCAGGATGGCGGCCGCCTCGCGGTCACCGCACGCCAGGTCGTTCCAGATCAGCACCATCGCGATGCAGCGCGCGAGCCCGACGATGACCAGGCCGGTGCGGTACTCCGGCAGGTCGGGCAGCATCAGCCAGGCCAGCGCGAACATCAGCGCCGGCCCCAGGATCCAGTTCAGCAGGATCGAGGTGACCAGGAGCCGCTTGTCGGCGGTGACGTGGCCGAGCTCGTCGTAGCGGACCTTCGCGAGGACGGGGTACATCATCACGAGCAGACCGATCGCGATCGGCAGCGAGACCGAGCCGATCTCGACCTTCGCGAGCGCGTCGTCCAGCCCGTCGACGGCCCGGCCGAGGACCAGCCCGGCCAGCATGGCCGCGATGATCCACACCGGCAGGAACCGGTCGAGCGTGGACAGGCGCTGCAGGACAGCAGCGTCCTCGGGGGCGGCCGCGGCCTCGTGGGTCACGTCGCTCATGCGGACGCCCCGGTGACCATCCCGAGGTCCTCGCTGGCGAACAGGCCGGCCAGCGCCGCGAGCGCCTCGGGCCGGGCCTGGTAGTAGACCCAGACCCCACGCTTCTCCCGGTCCAGCAGCCCGGTCTCGTGGAGCACCTTGAGGTGGTGGCTGATGGTCGGCTGGGAGAGGTCGAAGGCCGGCAGCAGGTCGCACACGCACGCCTCCGCGTTCTCGTGGGACACGACCATCGACATCAAGCGCAAGCGGACCGGGTCTCCGAGAGCCCGCAGCAGCGGGGCCACCGCGTCCGCTCGTGCGCCGGTCATCGGTTCACGCACCAGGGGCGTGCTGCAGCACGCCAGCGCGTCGTTCGGGTCGCACCCAGACTTCGACATGCATCAATACTGACAGGCATCGATGTCTTGGTGAAGAGAGGCGTGGCGGAACGGCCGATGTACTTCAGGTGAACGACCGGGACCAGCTCGTCCGCCGAAACGGCCGCGATGCCGTGGTCATCTACCGCTGGGAGATCCCGGCGGGGTGGGAGCAGGAGCACCACATCGAGATCGCCGTCGCCCAGATCGAGGCCGACGGTGCCGTGCTCGTCCGGTCGGAGCTGCTGTCGTCCTGGCCGTATCGCTACGACGACCTCGTCTCGGAGCTGCAGCGCGTGGGGCTCGATGTCGAGAGCAGCACCTTCCAACCGGAGGCCGACAACTACACGGTGGTGGCGGTCAAGCAGCAGGTCGAGCGGTCCCGACCCTCCTAGACCATGCTTCTCCAGACGCGGACGCACGTCACCGCGAGGCCACCCACTCCCCAGACCAGCATCACGATGTGGAGGTACAACCGCCAGCCGGACTCGTCTCCATCGCTCAGGTTCAGGACGGCTGAGATGACGAAGCAGAGGTACAGGATCAGCTCCCACGGGCTCGGCCCCGTCGGTGTCTCTTCGTCCCCCGAACTCATCACCCCAACCTAGGGCACGGGGAAGGGGCGTCGAGCTCGATGCGGCCCTCGTGGATGATCTCGAGCTTGATCGCGACCTTGTCGATGATCACCGAGGTTCTGATCCCGTAGCCGTCGACAGTGGCGGCGCGTCAGTCCCGGAGTCGCACCGGGTCCCCTGACTCCACGAGGTGGCGCACGGCTGGCAGGCGTCAGGCGAGCGGGTACGCCGGCCCGTCCGCTCAGGCCCCACCGATGCTGACGTAGGTGATCCGCCAGCCGTAGCCGTTCTCGCCGGGCGTCAGGATCGCGTAGTACGTCGTGGCCGGGTCGGCGTCGAGGGCGATCTCGCAGTCCTTCGTCCCACCGCCATTGTCCCGGCACGTTCCGGCCGAGCCGCCCTGTCCTGCGGCGAACTCCACCAGCTGGCTCCACTCGGGATCGTCGATGACGCTCTGGTCGAGGAGGCTCCCGCGGTCGCCGGAGGCCACCGCTCCGACCACGGCGTCCAGCGCCTGCTCGGCGGTGAAGCTCCGCGGCGCGTCCGTCGCCGTCCCCCCCGCAGACTCGGGCTCGGACACCGGGATCGCGCGGCACTCGCCGAGGTCGACCCGGCACCGGGCCAGCCGGTACTCGACCGGCCCGGCGCGCCGCTGCGACACCAGGCCGGCGAGCACCGTCTCGTCGTCCTCCCACGTCCAGCTGAACGCCACGAACCCCCAACCCTCCGGGGCGTCCAGCGCGACCTCGTCGCCACCGTCGACCGGCTGGGTCAGCAGGCTGTCGATCGAGGGGCCGTCACCGCCGAGGGTGCCCGCCGGGGCCCGGAAGAGCCAGGTGCCGGCCGGGTTGACCTCGAGGGCGTCGTACGTCGGGAGCGCCGCGCCCGGGGTGAGGGTGCCGTCCGGGTCGATGGTCGCGAGGGAAGGCTCGGTCTCGGCGGCGTCGGTCGGACCGTCGGACCCGTCGACGACCACGAGACCCGCGGCCGTGCCCTGGAGCACGATCTGGTCGGGCGCGGTCGTGGACAGGTCGACGGTGTCGAGCTCGGTCCCGGACTGCGTGCGCCACATGATGCTGGTCTGCGTGCCCTGGACGATCACGTCCCCGTCGTCGGTGACGGCGCGGACCCGGATCGGGATGCCGTCCTCGACGCGCGGCAGGCCGGTGAGCGGCAGGCCGAACCCCTCGCCGCTCGGGTCGGTGGTGAACCCGTTCACCTCGGCGCGGCCGCTGCTGACGTCGACGTAGGCGACGAACGCCCCGTTCGGCGACAGCACGGGCGGCTGCTCGAACCGACCCTCGAGCTGCCCGCCGTCGACACCCGGGCCACCCCACCACCAGGCGCCGCTGCTGCCCTGGGTCGCCAGCCAGACGTCCCCGTGGGACTGCAGGCCCCACCAGCGCTCGCCGGGCACCTCGGTCCCGTCGACGTAGAGCCGGCCGTCGACGATGAACGGCGCCGTCGGCATCGCGGTGGAGATCGTGGTGTCGTCGGGCGCGGCCGGATCGGTGATACGCGTCGGCCCAGGCGGAGCAGGCTCGACGGAGCCGCCGTCGCGCTGGCTGAGCACCAACGCGGCGACGCCCACGATCAGCACGGCCGCCGCGGCGACCAGCAGGGGCTGCCACCTCCGGGTGGCCGATGGGGCCTCGGTGGTAGGGAGCGCGGGCATCGGCGGCACCCGGACGCCGTCGGCGACCTCGTGCAGCTCGCGGGCCAGCACGTTCTCGAGCTCGGTGGTCATCTCAGGCCTCCTCTCCGTCGTGGGCCTCGGAGCCGATCGCGGCTCGCAGGGCCTTGAGTGCGCGGTGCGCGGTGGACTTGACGTTGCCGGTGGAGCAGCCGAGCGCGTCGGCGATCTCGCGCTCGCTGAGCTGCTCGTAGTAGCGGAGCACGACCACCGCCCGTTGCTGGGGCGGCAGCGAGGCGATGTGCGGCCAGAGCACCATCCGGTCCTCGACGCCGGCGCCCTGCCCGCCGCTGGTCCCGCCGCGGGCGGGGCGCGGCTCGGGCGGCACGTCGGTGAGCAGCTCCATGCGGCGGCCCTGGGGGCGCCGCATGGAGATGAACAGGTTGGTCTGCATCCGTCGTACGTACGCCGCCGGCTGGTCGGCGCGGCTCACCTTCGCCCAGGACCGGTATGCCTGGAGCAACGTCTGCTGCGCGAGGTCCTCAGCGTCCGCGTGGTTGCCGGTCAGCAGGTACGACGAGCGGTAGAGCGCGGGCCACGCGGCCGCGGCGTACTCCTCGTACGCCAGCGCGTCCTGCGCCTGCTTGGTGGTCGTGAACGCCATCGGGCACCCCTTTCGTACCCCACTGACGACGCGTCGCCGGGGAAGGTTGCGTCCGGTCCGGGGTCAGTCGGCCAGCAGCGCGCACCAGCTGTCGGTGAGGACCTCGAGCGCCACGTCCCTCTCGACGGTGCTCTCCCAGCCCCGGCGCGCCCAGCGCCGCGAGAGCGCCTCGAGCTGGCCGAACGCCAGCACCCCGCGCCCATGGCGGCTCTCGGGGGCGAACCGGCCGGCGGCGTCCAGGCCGTCGCGGATGCGGGTGATGGCCAGCTCGAACCACGTCTCGAGGTCGCGGTCGATCACCGGCTCGACAGCGGCGGCCTGGAAGGCTGCGGTCAGCCGCGGCATCACCGTCGGCCACTGGTCGATGCGGCTCTCGAGCCATCCGCGGATCAGGTGGCGCTCGCCGGACGCGACGACCCCGGTCAGGTCCACCTTGTCGTGCTTCGCCACGAGCTTGTCCAGGCCCACGAGGACGGCCTGCATCAGCTCGGTCTTGGACGAGAAGTGCAGGTAGAACGTCGTGCGCGTCGTGCCGGCACCCGAGGCGATCTCGTCGATCGTCGCCGCCGCGTAGCCCCTCCCCTGGAAGGCGCGCAGGCCCGACTCGATCAGCAGGCGCCGGGTGCGTCGCTTCTGCGCCTCGCGCTGCCCGGCCATGACGCCAGGCTAGCGGCCTGCAGACGCGAGATCGCTCACCCCAGGCGGAGCTGGGTGATCAGGCGCCGGGCCGCCTCGCCGCCGAGGTCGAGCGCGGCGGCGACCGCGGAGGGGACGTCGAGGTCTGCTCGCAGCGGCTCCACGGCCGCCGCCGGGTCACCCGAGCCGGGCCGGGCGGCCGCGGCGTACAGCGCCTCGAGCAGCTGCTGGGCGTCGTCGAGCGAGGCGGCGTCGAAGTCCCACGGCTCGTCGTAGCGCCGGTGCAGCAGGTGCAGGCGCAGCGCGGCCGCGGACACGTGCTGGAGCAGGTCGTCGACCAGCACGAGGTTGCCCGTGGACTTCGCCATCTTCGCGCCGTCGACGCGCACCTCGCCCACGTGCAGCTGCGCTCGCGCGAAGGGCGTCACGCCGCTGGCGGCCTCGGCCATCGCCACCTGGTAGGCGTGGTGGGGGAAGACCAGGTCGTCACCGCCGACGAGCACGTCGACGCTCGGGCCGTGCACGGCCAGCGCCATCGCGGCGCACTCCGCGTGCCAGCCGGGGCGGCCCCAGCCCCACGGGCTCGGCCATGCGGGCTGTTGGTCCGAGGAGGGCCGCCACACCGCCACGTCGAAGGGGTCGTCCTTGGCCGGGTCGTCCGGGGCGTCGCCGTACGCCGCGGAGAGCCCCAGCGCGCGGTCGCGGTCGAGGCCCGAGCGGGCCGCCGAGTCCTGGCCTCGGAACCACACCGTGCCCTCGCGCTCGTAGGCCGCGCCCCGGTCGAGCAGCACGGCGGCGAGCTGCACCACCGCGTCGATGTAGTGGCGCGCCCGCGGCTGGTGGGCCGGCGTCGCCACCCGCAGCTCGCGCATCGAGCGGTCGAAGACGGCTTCCTGGGTCACGGCGAGCTCGTCGAAGTGGCTGCCGCGGCGGGCGGCCGCCTCGAGCAGCACGTCGTCGACGTCGGTGACGTTGCGGCAGGTGGCGACGTCCACGCCGGTGCCGTCGAGCACCGACGCGAGGAGGTCGGCCCACACGAACGTCGCCGCGTGACCGAGGTGGGTGACGTCGTACGGCGTGATCCCGCAGACGTACACCCGCGCCGAGCCCACCAGCGGCAGCGTGGCGCCGGCCAGCGCCAGGCGGGCCGGGGCCGGCGGGGTCGAGCCGACCCGCTGCGCGGCGTCGGTCACGGGCGAGGTCAGGTGGCGCAGGGAGTGGGCCGGCATGCGGTCAGTCTGGCATCCGTCCGCCGCTGGCTCCGGGCAGTCAGGCCTCGTCGAGCACCTGACGCACGAGCGCGAGGACGGCGTCGGCCTCCTCCAGCTCGAGGCCCCCGGCCGTCGCGTCCCGGAGGGCCTGCTCGTCGACGCGGCCGCGCGCTGCCAGCGCCGCGAGGACGGCGATCGCTTGGTCGCGGCTCGCGAGGGCCGGATCGTCGGGGACGTCCTCCCGCGCGGGGAGCTCCTCGCCGAGCACGTGCCGGCGCAGCAGTCGCGCCACCTCGGCGGGCTGCTCGGCCGGCGCGAGGTGGGCGGCGCCGGCCAGCTCGGCGTACGTGCCGCGTCGTACGCCGTCGGCGACCTCGCGCAGCATCGGTGGCGGGGTCACGACGTCCTCGGTCCCCGCGACCGACAGCACCGGGACGTCGACCTCCCCGAGCCGGTCCCGGACGTCGAACCCGGCCAGCGCCTCGCACACCTGGACGTATCCCGCGTCGAGGGTGTCCTCGAGCGCTCGCAGCAGGCCGGACGCGCGGTCGGGCTCCCGATCGGCGAAGCCGTCGGCGAACCACCGCTGCGCGGCGGCCTCGACCTGGCCGGCGGTGCCGTCGGCGCGCACCTGGGCGACCCGCTCGGCCCACGACCCGGCGGTCCCGAGCCGGGCGCCGGTGCAGACGAGGGCCGCCGAGGCCACTCGGCCCGGCTCGTCGAGCAGGAGCTGCAGCCCGACGGCGCCACCGACCGAGACCCCGGCGTACGCGAACGCGCCCCTCGGCTGGCCGCGTTCGGCGACCACGTCGTCGACGATGCGCAGGACTCCCGCGGCCAGCTCGGCCATCGTGAAGCCCTCCGCAGGGGCCGGGCGGTTGTGTCCGTGGCCGGGCAGGTCCCAGGCGAGCACGTCGAAGGAGTCCGTGAGGTGGGCCGCGCACGCGCTCCACAGGGCGGTGGCCGAGGTGCCGAGCGCGGGCCCCACCACCAGCAGCGGGAGGCTCGCGCGGTGGCGGGACAGCGTCAGCCGGACGGTCGTGACGGTCGGGATCATGCGCTCAGTCTGGCGGGCGACGTAGCCTCGGGTGGTGGCCCGTCGCTCTCTCACCGCCGTCCTGTTGTCGCTCGGGCTCGCCCTGACCCTCGCTGTCGGGGTCGCTCCGGCGACGGCCGGCACCGCCGAGACCAGCGGCGCTCCCGCGGCGCGGGCGACCCGTGGCACCGACCCGGTGTCGAAGCTGCTGGTGTTCGTCGTCGAGAACCACTCGCTGGACCAGATGCGCGAGGGCATGCCGTTCACCGCGCGCCTGGCCCGGCGCTACGGCTACGCCACCAGCTACCACGGCGTCACCCACCCCTCGCTGCCCAACTACCTCGCGATCGCCGGGGGCGACACGTTCGGGGTGGCCGACGACGCGTCGCCGTCCGCCCACCCCCTCCGCGGCGCCAGCGTGTTCGGGCGCGCGGTCCGCTCCGGCAGTACCGCCCGGCTGTACGCCGAGGCGATGACCTCGCGCTGCCAGGTCGAGAGCAGCGGCACCTACGCGGTCAAGCACAACCCCTGGGCCTACTTCGCCGGCGAGCGTCGTCTCTGCCGCCACGGCGACGTGCCGCTGCGCCGGCTCGGGGCGGACGTCGACGCCGGGGCGCTGCCCGCGGTCGGCATGGTGATCCCCGACCTGTGCAACGACGCCCACGACTGCTCGCTCGCCCAGGCCGACGCGTGGCTGCGTCAGCGCGTCCGCCGGGTCATGAACGGGCCGGACTGGGCCTCGGGCGGGCTGGCGGTCGTGATCACCGCCGACGAGGACGACGGCGCCCACGGCAACCGGGTCCTGACCGTGGTCGCACACCCCGACCTGAGCCACGTCGTGGTCCGCGCGCGGCTCACGCACTACTCGCTGTCACGCTCGTACGCCGAGGTAGGGGGCGTGCGACCGCTGCGGCACGCCGCCGACGCGCGGTCGCTGCTGCGGCGCTTCGGCCTGACCACCGGCTGACCCCGCGCTGTCCGGCCGGCGCCGCAGCGGGTCGAAGGTCCCGCGAGGTGCGCCCTTTCTGCCCGGGTGGCGCCACAGCAGGCCCCGTTAGGTTCTGATCCACGGGGCGGTGGCCGGCCGGCGCTGGAGTAGACGTCGCCATGTTCCTCTGGGTGCACGCCGGCGCCGCCCCCTCACGTCTTCCCCGGCGTCGCTCCTGCCCCTCCCGCGAGCAGCCGTGCTCAGACCCGGCGCCGCCAGACGATCAGCGTGCGCAGCGGATCCTCGGCGACCACCGTGATCGTCGCGCCCGGCCGCAGGGTGCGCGGCCCCAGGGCCTCGACGTCGGTGCCGACCGGGGCGTCCCCGAGCTGGCCGCCCTCGACCCGGACGACCGCCTCGAGGACGCCCTCCTCCACCCGCACGACCACGGCGAGCCCCTCGGGCGCGTGCCGGGCGGCGGCCGCGAGGATCTCGCTGAGCGCACCGAGCAGCTCGTGCGCCACCTCGGGCGCGAGGTCGTCGACCGGACCCTCCACGACCGCCGGGCCGCCCGACCACAGCTCGACGACGTAGCGCACCGCGCCCGACGTCGAGCCCGGCTGGGACTCGACGATGAGGTGGCGCACGGAGGTGCGCAGCGCGTCGACCGTGCGGGCCAGGTGCTCGAGGATCGGCGCCGTCTCGGCCGTCGCGGTCTCGGGGTGGCGCACCATCCGGTCGAGCTGGAGCCCGATCGCGAACAGCTCCTGCATGGCCGAGTCGCTCGCGCCGGCGGCGCGGACGTTGCGCTCGGTCAGCAGCGCGGACCGCACGACGCTCGCGGCATGTCCGGCCTCGGCCTCGACCCGTCGGGTGATGTCGGTGACCAGCACGTAGCAGCCGTCGCCACCGCCACGGGTCCGCGGCAGCATCTCGACCAGGGCGTGCCGGGTCCGCTCGCCGGGCGCGGTCAGGGCTCGTTCGAAGCGCTGGGCCCGCCCCCCGATCGCGGCGAGCAGCCGGTCGTGGCTGCTCGGGCAGCCAGCGTCCTCGAGCAGGTCCTCCACCGAGCGGCCGACGACCTCGTCCGGTGTCCGGTCGAGCCAGGTCCGGGTGGCCGCGTTGGCGTACCCCAGCACACCCGCGGCGTCGACGTAGGCGACCAGCGAGGGCAGCGCGTCGAGGACCTCACCCAGGTCCTGGGCGTCGAACCCGGTCGGCAGCTCCATGTCGGCCCCTTCCCGACGGGTCCGGTGCGACCGGGCCCCGACAGCTCCAGGGTCGTCCCGCGCGGCCGGTGGGCTCAGGGGCGCGGGCCACGACCCGCGGGGACCTTGTCCCCGGCGTGGCCCGGGCCACGTGGCACCGCGTTGGCCTTGGGGCCGAGGACCAAAGGCTCTGGGGCGACTGCTGGGTCGGCGGCGTCGGTGGGACCTCAGTCCGCCGGCACCGGGTCGACCACCAGCACCGGACAGGTGGCGTGGCGCAGCACCGCGCGCACGACCGAGCCGAGGTGCGGGCCGAGCGGGATCGTGTGGCGGTGCCGGCCCACGACCAGCAGGGTCGTCCACGAGCAGGCCGCGACGAGCGCGTCGGCCGCCCGCCGGTGCACGACCGCGAGCTCGACCGGCACGTCGGCGTACTCCCCCATCACGCCGGCCAGGCGGTCGGCGAGCAGCCGGCGACGCTCGGCCGTGTGGGCGTCGCCGGCCGGGCCGGAGAAGACCAGGTCGTCGTAGGGGTCGCTCAGGTGCCACGCATGGAGCACCCGTACGCCGCAGCCGCGGGTGCGCGCCTCGGCCAGCGCGGCGGCGACGACGACCGGTGCGCCCTCCCCGCTGTCCGCACCGACGGTGATCGTGCAGCCGGCGCGTCCGCGATCCTCGCGCCAGCCGCCGGGGACGGCCACGACCGGGACGCGGCACAGGGCGGCGACGGGGTGGGTGATCGACTGGGTGGACACCACACCCGGGCGGCCCATGCGGTCGTGCTGGAGCACGACCAGACCGGCGCGCTCCGCCGCGCCGACGAGGCCGGCGACGACCGGGCCGTGCACCAGCTCGGTCGTGACCTGCACGGCGTCGTCGCCGGCGGCCACGTCGCTGGCCGCGCGCTCCAGCAGCGCCAGCCCGGCGCGGTCCACCTCGTCCTGGGTGACGGGGCCCGGCGGCACGGAGGGGACGACGTGCACCAGGCGCAGATCGACCTGGCGGCGTACCGCCTCGGCGGCGGCGAACCGGAGGGCTCCGCTGGCGCCGGGGGCGCCGTTGGCCTCGGCGACGCCGACCATGACGGCCGGGGACGGGATCTCGGGCATGCCGGGCACCTCCTCGAGACGGTGCCACCAGCCTCCCCGTGTCGGCAGCCGTCGGCCAGAGTCCTCCGACCCCACCTGGCGCGGATCGTGGTGGTCAGCTGCCGGGGCGCAGCCGCCGCGGGACGCCCGGGTCGAGGGCGGCGCTGCGGTCCAGGCGCACCTTCGCATCGACGATCGCGCAGGTCTCCGGGCCGACCATCACCGGGTTGAGGTCGACGTCCGCGACCTGCGGGACGTCCTCGGCGAGCGCTCCGAGCTCGACGATGAGGTCCACGAGCCCCTCGATGTCCGCGCGCGGTGAGCCGCGGTAGCCATCGAGCAGCGGCCAGATCCGCAGCGACCGGACGGCTCGGAGCGCGTCGCTGCGCGAGACCGGCGGGAGCATGAACGTGCGGTCCTTCCACACGTCCACCGCCACGCCGCCCGCCGCGACCATCACCAGCGGCCCGAAGCGGGAGTCGCGGACCACGCCGAGCGCGATCTCGACGCCGCTGGCCATGGCCTGCACGAGCACGGGCACATCGGTGCCGCCCGGTCCGCCCAGCTCCTTCTCGAAGCCCTCGATCGCGGCCGCGACCTCCTCCGACGAGCGGAGACCGACCTTCACCAGCCCGCGGTCGCTCTTGTGCGGCACGTCGCGGCCGGCGACCTTGACCACCACCGGGTAGCCGAGCCAGCCGGCCGCCTCGACGGCCGCCCCCGCGCCGTGCACGACCTCACCCAGGGGCTCGAGCCCGTACGCCGCGAGGAGGTCGGTCGCGTCGGCGACCGAGAGCCAGCCCCGTTCGTCGATGGCTGAGTCGGCGGTGGCCGAGCCGAGCAGGGTGGCGGCGACCGCGCGCGCGTCCTCGGACCGGTCGCGGTCGACGGCGGGAGCCGGCTCGGCCGGGTGCGCGCGCCACTCGGCGTACCGCGCGGCCCGCGACAGGGCCCGCACCGCCGCGGTCGCGTTGCGGTAGGTCGTCACGCCCGGCAGCCCCTCCGCAGGGGGCCGCAGCCCGCCCATGGGCACGAGCACGAGCGGCTTGTCCGGGTGGCGCTGCCGGGCCGCGGCGACCGCGTGCATGCCGGCGACCGCGTCGTTGGCCCCGGTCGCGACGAGCAGCGCGAGGACCGCGTCGACCTCGTCGGAGCCGAGGAGCAGGTCGGTGATCGCGCCGAGGTCCTTCGCTGCGACCGCCGCACCGGTGTCGACGGGGTTGCCGGTGCCGACGGTCCCGTTGACGTGCCGGCCCACCCGGGCCCGCAGCCGCGGCGAGAGCTCGGGCACCGTCAGGCCCCACGCGTCGGCGGCGTCCGCGGCGAGCACGCCGGTGCCGCCCGCGTTGCTCAGGACCGCGACCCGGCGGCCCGCCGGCAGCGGCTGCTCGGCGAGCAGCAGGGCGGCCTCGGCCATGTCGTCGGCCCCGTCGCAGCCGATCACGCCCGCCTGCGCGAACAGGGCCTCCACGGCGACCGTCGGCGACGCGGCGGCCGCGGTGTGCGAGGCGCCGGCGCGGCGGCCTCCCGAGGAGCGGCCACCCACCACCGCGAGCAGCGGCTTGCGCTCGGCGAAGCGACGAGCGAAGCGGGCGAACTTGGGGGCGTTGCCGAAGGACTCCAGGTAGAGCGCGGCCGCCGTGACCCGCGGGTCGTCGCGCCACGCGGCCAGCAGGTCGTTGCTCGACACGTCGACCTTGTTACCCAGCGACACGAACGACGCGACCCCGAGACCGAGGTCGCGGGCGGTGTCGGCGAGCACGATCCCCACCCCACCGGACTGGGAGGCGACCGCCAGCCCCCCGGCCGGCGGCACGGAGCCGCTGAACGAGGCGTTGAGGCTCACCTCGGAGCCCAGGCTCATCACCCCGAGACAGTTCGGGCCCACCACGCGGATGCTGCGTCGCCGGGCGAGCGCGAGGATCTCCCGCTGGAGCCGGGCCCCCTCGGCGCCCAGCTCCCCGAAGCCGGAGGAGACGATCACCGCCGCCGGCACGCCCGCGTCGGCGGCGTCCTCGAGCGCGGCCAGCACCTTGGTCGACGGCACCGCGATGACGACCAGGTCCACCGCCCCGGGCACCGCCGCCAGTCGGCGTACGGCGCGCACCCCCTCGACCTGCGTGGCGCGCGGGTGCACGACGAACAGCTCGCCGGCGTAGCGGCCCTCGAGGATCGAGCGCAGGATCGCGGCGCCGACGCCGGACCCGTTGGAGCGGGCGCCCACGACGGCCACGCCCCGCGGGTAGAGCAACGGCTGCAGGGAGCGAGCCTCGGCCTGGCACTCGCGGTCGTCGGCGGCGGCGAGCGCCTCGGCCGAGGCCACCGTGTCCATCTCGACGCTCACGCTGGCGCCCTCGTTGTGGCGCACGATCGCGAACCCGGCGGCCAGGAAGACGTCGAGCATCGCGCGGTTCTCCCACAGCACCTCGGCGAGGAAGCGCCGCACGCCGCAGGCGCGGCACGCCGCGGCGAGGTGCTCGAGCAGGAGGCTCCCGACGCCCATGCCGTGCAGGTCGTCGGCGACGAGGAAGGCGACCTCGGCGGCTCCGGGCTCGACCGGCTCGGCGGTGGCCAGGGCGCAGATCCGACCGGCGCGCTCGAGCACGAGAGCCCGAGTGTCCGGAGCGTCACGCAGGTGCTCGACGTACTCCCGCGCGGCGTGGCGGCTGGGACTGAAGAACCGCAGCCGCAGGCTGTCGTCCGAGACGCTCTCGTGCAGCTCGAGGAGGCCGGGAAGGTCGGCGTTCTCCAGCGGCCTGATCACCGCGATCGTGCCGTCGCGCAGCAGCACGTCGGCGGGCGCCGGCTCCACGACCGGCACCGGCATCGGCGTCGCCATCGCTCCCCGCTCTCGTCTGCTCGTCCGGCTCGTCACCTCCGAGTGTCCGCGACCGGCGGGTCGCAGCGAAGTGGCCAAGGTCCCGCGGGCGGAGGAGGAGCGTCACCGCGGCCAGGCGACGCACGATCCCGCCCAGCTGCAGACCTTGGCCCGTGGCGACCCGCGCGTCGATGCGTCATGGTGGAGGTCGACCGGGTCGGCTTCCGACCCGCACCGACCCGGCCTCCCCGGGTGTGCGGGTGAGGAGGCGGTGAGCACGATGGCAACCCGGACGACGGCATCGACACGGAGCGCCGCGGTCAGCACGGCGCAGGCCCTGGTCGCCCCCGGCAAGGGCATCCTGGCGGCCGACGAGAGCACTCCCACCATCGCGAAGCGGCTCGCCGCGATCGGCGTCGAGTCGACCGAGCCCGTGCGCCGCGCCTATCGCGAGCTGCTGTTCATGACGCCCGGCCTGGCCGAGCACGTCAGCGGCGTCATCCTCTACGACGAGACGATCCGGCAGCGGGCCGCCGACGGCACGCCGTTCCCCGAGCTGCTGGCGAGCGCCGGCCTGATCCCCGGGATCAAGGTCGACGCGGGGACCGCACCGCTGGCGGGGTTCCCGGACGAGCTGGCCACCGAGGGCCTCGACGGCCTGCGCCGACGCTTCGCCGAGTACGTCGAGCTCGGGGCGCGCTTCGCGAAGTGGCGCGCGGTCATCGCGATCGGCGAGGGGCGGCCGACCCGAACCTGTCTGGAGACCAACGCCCACCTGCTGGCCCGCTACGCCGCGCTGGCCCAGGAGGCGGGGCTGACGCCGATCGTCGAGCCCGAGGTTCTCATGGACGGTCCGCACCCGATCGAGCGCTGCGCAGAGGTCACCGTCGCCGCGCTCCGGGCGGTCTACGACCAGCTCGCCGAGCACCGGGTGCACCTCGAGGGCACCCTGCTCAAGCCCAACATGGTGCTGCCGGGCTCCGAGTGCCCCGACCAGGTCGACGACGAGACGATCGCCGCCCGGACCGTCACCGTGATGCGGGAGGCCGTGCCGGTCGCCGTACCCGGCATCGTCCTCCTCTCCGGCGGGCAGGGCGACGCCCAGGCGACGGCCCGCCTCGACGCGATCAACCGGCACGGCACCCAGCCCTGGCAGCTCAGCTTCTCCTACGGCCGCGCCCTGCAGGGCCCGGTGCTGCGCGCCTGGGCCGGCGAGGAGCACAACCGGGAGGCGGCGCAGGCCGCACTGCTGCACCGGGCCGCTCTCAACGGCGCGGCGCGCTACGGCAGCTACCTGCCGGGGATGGAGGAGGACTGAACCTCGCTGAGCCTCGTCAGGACCTGCGCAGCAGGAAGCGTCGCCCGGTCACGGCGGTCGGCGTGAGCTCGACGTGGTCGTACTTCAACGTCGGCACCCAGGGGTGGAACTCCAGGACCGAGAGCCGGTCCTCCTCGACCTCGTCGAGGTGGCGCAGGTGGCCGCGGACCAGGACCGACCAGGCGGTGTCCTCGCCGAACCAGTCGATCTCGAAGGCGACCTCCGACTCGAGCTCGGCGGCGAGCAGCTTGTTGCCGGCCGCGGTGCGGAACAGGATCGAACGCCCCTCGACCGCGTAGTTGAGCGGCACGAGATGGATCTCGTCGACCAGGCGATAGGCCAGCCGGCCGACCTCTGCTTCCGCGAGCAGGTCCCAGCACTCCTCGAGGGTGAGCTCGACCATCGGCTGGTCCTCGGTCAGCTGCTGCTGTGTCATGTGCCGCCTCCATCCGTCGTGTGTCGGTCGCCTGCGGGCCACGCTGCCTGCTCGATGCGCTGGATCAAGCACATCGTCAGAGCCGTCGGTAGGTCAGAGCACAAGGTCACCGCCGACCCGGACGACGGTCACCCAGCAGTCTCAACCCAGCAGAACGCGCTCGTCGAGCCTGGGCACGACCGCGGTCCACCCGAGCTCGTCGCGGATCCGGCGGGCCAGCGCCGCCGATCCGGACGGCTCGCCGTGCACGACGTACACGACCTTCGGCGGCTCCGGCGACCGGGCGAGCCAGCCCAGGACCTCGTCGGCGTCGGCGTGCACGGAGAACGTCGGCACGTCGACGACCTCGGCGCGCACGGGCACGTAGCGACCGTGCATCTTGAGCTCCCGGACGCCGTCGAGGAGCTGCCGACCGCGGGTCCCGACGGCCTGGTAGCCGGTCAGCACCACGGTGTTGCGCGGGTCGGGCAGCTGGTGGGCGAGGTGGTGGACGACGCGACCGCCGGTGGCCATGCCCGAGGCCGAGATCACGATGCACGGCTGGTCGGGGCGGTTGAGGCGCATCGAGCCGGCCGCGTCCGCGACGCCGATCACCTCGAGGGCGTCGAGCGCGGCACGCACCTCCTCGAGGTCGGAGCGCAGCTGCGGCGAGCCGGAGTCGAGCGCCGCCCGGTAGACCTTGAGCGCGCGCAGGGCCATCGGGCTGTCCAGGTAGATCGGCACCCGCGGCACCTCCCCCGCGAGCATGAGGCGGCGCAGCTCGAGCAGCACCAGCTCGGTGCGGTCCACCGCGAACGCCGGCACCAGCACGGTCCCGCCGCGCCCGATCGTGCGGCGCACCGCTCCGGCCAGGACCGTCGGGTCGGGCGCGGGGTGGTGCCGGTCGCCGTACGTCGACTCCACGACGATGGCGTCGGCCGCCGGCGGGTCGTCGGGGGCGCGCAGGATCGGGTGCACACCGCGGCCGAGGTCGCCGCTGAACAGCGTGCGACGTCCCGAGGTCTCGACCAGCACGGTCGACGAGCCGAGGATGTGGCCGGCGGGCCGCAGCACCACGCGGACGTCCGGAGCGAGGTCCACCGCGGTGGCGAAGTCCGTCGGCTGCAGCATCGGCAGCGTGCGCTCGACGTCCTCGAGGTCGTAGAGCGGCAGC
This sequence comes from Nocardioides sp., assembly GCF_024509035.1. GTDB lineage: Bacteria > Actinomycetota > Actinomycetes > Propionibacteriales > Nocardioidaceae > Nocardioides. Next base: position 18,950 of record NZ_JANINT010000379.1, read on the forward strand.
GCCGGGCGGTGCTTGGAGTAGCCGCCGGCGTTGGCCTGCCGGGCGTCCTCCTCCTGGAGGTGGGCGCTGTCGCGGAGCACGATCTCGACCAGCTCTGCGGTCTCCGGCGAGCAGATGACGGGGCCGTCGAACCCCTCCTTGACCAGCCGCGGCAGCATCCCGCAGTGGTCGAGGTGGGCGTGCGAGATCACGACCGCGTCGAGGTCGGCGGGCCGGGTCGGGAACGGCTCCCAGTTGCGGCGCCGCAGCTCGGCGAGGCCCTGGTAGAGGCCCGCGTCCACCAGCGTGCGCGAGCTCTGGTCGTCGATCAGGAACTTGCTGCCGGTCACCGCACCGGCCGCCCCCAGGAACGTCAGGACGGGACTGCTCATCTGCGCCGCCTCCTCGGTCGTCTCTCCAGTCTTCTCCCGGCCGCGTCGACGCGGCAGGGTCCTTGGACCCTCGCAACGGCTCCGCTGGTCGAGCTGGTCGAGACCCCCGCAGCCCGCGCAGGGCGACGAGCCGTCCGTCGGCCTGCGGGTCCGCTCGGGTCGTCGTGATTGAAGGACGAGGGAGCGTGGTCGCCGTCCGCTGTGGTCATCCGAGGGTGGTCACCGTCGGCGCTCGGGTGCCGGCCGCTTGTGGGCGACGTGCTGTGGTCGTCGCTTCCGACCCGGGATTCCTCCTGCCGACTCACCCCACCTGGCTCAGCGCGAGATTTTGCATTCGGCTTCGCCAGAGCCCTGTGGAACAAGGGGTTCTGAGCCCTCGCGGTGTCGGTGCCCTCTGCTGGGATGGACTCATGGCAGCCACCCCGCTCGAGCACCCGGACCTCGATGGTCC
>NZ_JANINT010000380.1:0-13196 GCF_024509035.1 Nocardioides sp.
GGCCTGTGGTCGACCTGGGTGAGCACCTCGAGGTCCCCGGCTACACGCCCTCACCACGGCTACGTGAACAAGTGCTGCTGACCCATCCAACCTGTGTGTTCCCCGGCTGCTCGAGACCATCACGGGGCTGCGACCTCGACCACGTCGTGCCCTGGGCCGACGGCGGCCCGACGTGCTCGTGCAACCTCGTGCCCGAATGCCGGTTCCACCATCGCCTGAAGACCCACGGCGGCTGGACCCTCCACCGAGTCGGGCACCGACTGCTCGTGTGGACCAGTCCCCACGGCCGCACCTACACCCGACATACCGACTGACCCGACCCCGCCGGCCACGGCCGACGGGGCCATTCGCATGCGCCGGCACCCGGAGATCGAGCAGCGAGGGCCCCCAGGGCCCGAGCGCCCGTCGAGATCCCCGCAACCCGACCACCACGACGAGATCCGCGGTCACCGCCCTGCATGCCCTGCGGGGGTCTCGACAAGCTCGACCAGCGGCCTTCGCTCGACCAGCGGCCCTCGCTCGAGCAACGGCGCGGCCTGCGGGTCTCGACGAGCTCGATCTCCGGATCAGGTGAGCACGACGAGCTGTTGCGTGGCGCGGGTCATGGCGACGTAGCGGTCGACGGCGCCCTCGATGCCCTCGCCGAAGGTGTCGGGCTCGACGAGCACGACGAGGTCGAACTCCAGGCCCTTGGCGAGCTCGGGGGTCAGCACCCGGACGCGCGGGGAGTCCGGGACGGTCGGGACGCGCTGGGTGGTGATCACGCACGCGATGCCCTCGGCGTGGTCAGCGAGCCACGTCTCCACGACGTCGCCCAGGTCGGACACCGGACCGCGCTGCACCGGCACCCCCGTGCTGCGGACCGAGGTCGGCACGTTGGCGTCGGGGAGCGCGGCGCGGATGACCGGCTCGGCCTCCGCCATCACCTCGGCAGGCGTCCGGTAGTTGATGCTCAGCGAGGCCAGCTCCACGTGCGGCAGCCCCACGCGCGTCAGCCGCTCGACCCACGTCTCGCCGAAGCCGTGCCGGGCCTGGGCCCGGTCGCCGACGATCGTGAGGCTGCGCGAGGGACAGCGCAGCAGCAGCATCTGCCACTCCGCGTCGGTCAGCTCCTGGGCCTCGTCGACGACGATGTGGGCGAACGGTCCGGCCAGCGCGTCCGGGGACGGGCGGGGGAGGACGTCCTGGTCGACCAGCGCCTCCTGCAGGTCGTCGACGCGCAGCATCGACATCACCATCATCTCGGAGTCGTCGGTGGCGACCAGGTGGTCGACGACGTGGTCCATCTCCTCGCGCGCCGCGGCGAGCGCCGCCTCGCGCCGCCGGCGTTGGCGGGAGAGGTCGGGGTCCCCGAGCCGCTGGCGCGCGGCGTCGAGCAGCGGGAGGTCGGACAGCGTCCACGCCTGGGGATCGGAGCGCTGCAGTCGACGTACGTCCTCCGGCTCCAGCCAGGGCGCGCACCGACGCAGGTACGCCGGCACCGACCACAGGTCGCCGACCAGCTCGGTCGCCTCGACGACCGGCCAGGCCCGGGTGAACGCGTCCACCAGGTCGGCGTTGCGGGCCAGCGCGCGCCGCACGTCGTCCTGCGTCACCTCCGCGGCGTCGTGCTGGTCGGCGATGATCGCCACCAGCGCCTCCCACACGTCGTCGCGGGCCTCGTTGTGCGGCGTACCGGGAGCGGGCGCGTCGAACGCCTCGGCCCAGTCCTCCGCGCTCAGCACGACCTCCGCCCACGGGGTCTCCACCAGCATCGGCTCGGTCGGCGCCTCCTCCCACAGCCGCACCGCCGGCTCGATGGCGCGCACCATGTCGGCCGACGCCTTCAGGGCGGCCACCGCGGGGTCGTCCTCGGGCCGAGCGCTCGAACCCTCCGGCACGAGGTCGCGCAGCGTGCAGGTCTGCACGCCCTCCTCGCCGAGGCTGGGCAGCACGTCGGCGACGTAGGCGAGGTAGGGCTCGTGCGGCCCGACGAACAGCACCCCGCCGCGCCGGTGGCCCAGGCGCGGGTCGGCGTAGAGCAGGTACGCCGTGCGGTGCAGCGCGACCACGGTCTTGCCGGTGCCCGGCCCGCCGTCGACGACCAGCGCGCCGCGCGACCCCGCCCGGATGATCGCGTCCTGGTCGGCCTGGATCGTGCCGAGCACGTCGCGCATCCGCGGCGACCGGCTGCTGCCCAGGCTCGCGATGAACGCCGACTGGTCGTCGAGGGCCGCCTCGTGGCCGGCCAGGCCGTCGGGGGTGAAGACCTCGTCCCAGTAGTCCGTGATCCGCCCCGCCACCCAGCGGTAACGCCGCCGGCTGACCAGCCCCATGGGGCGCGCGTGGGTGGCGCCGAAGAACGGCTCGGCGGCCGGAGAGCGCCAGTCGATCAGCAGCCGGCGGCCCGAGCGGTCGGTCAGGCCGAGCCGTCCGACGTACGTCGGCACGGGATCGTCCTGCGCCACCATGTGCCCCAGGCACAGGTCGAGCCCGTAGCGCCGCAGCGTCCGCAGGCGCGTGGTCAACCGGTGCACCTCCAGGTCGCGGTCCATCGCCCCCTGGCCGGTGCCGCCCGCCTGCCGTCGCGTCGCGTCGAGGCGCTCGGTCAGGTCCGCGACGGCCCCCTCGAGCGCCTGTGCGATCGCCGCGAAGTGCTCCTCGTCGCGCTCGACCAGCTCGGGAGCGGCCTTCGCCGCCTGCCGTCCGCCCAGGTCGAAGACGCCCCCCTCGAACAGGCTCTTCGTCATGCCTCTGCCCATCGGTCGATCCCCCCGTCGTGTGGCTCCGGCCGGAGATTCTCCGACCTCCCCGGGGCCTTGCCGCAAGCCCCCCGGTGCGCTATACGTTGGGAGTGGAGAGAGGCGCGCGCCCCTCTCCTTCGTCGTCTCCGGACCTCGCGCGGCGAGCGGGACGTAGGCCTCTACCCGGGTGCCACCGCGGCCACCAGCATGGTGGCGAGGCGGGAGTGGCCGTCTCGGAGGGGTGAGCGCCATGACCACGTGGCAGTCCGCGGACGACCAGGGCCGAGTCGAGATCGCCGAGCCGCCCGAGGGCGTGATCCAGATCCAGCTCGAGGAGGCCGGCTGCCACTCCTGGAGGAGCGCGCTGTTCGGCGCCGTCATCTCCGCGGCCAGCTTCGGACCGGTCTTCAGGTTCGTCGCCGCGGCCCCCGGCGGCAGCCACGCGGAGACCGACCACGCGGGGGTCAGCGTGAACTTCCCGCTGGCGTTCCTCCAGGAGCTCGACGACGACACCCCGGGTGACAAGTGGATCCAGCTCGCGCACCAGCGCCTCGACGAGCTCGACGCGGAGCTCGTCCGCATCGGCTGGCGCCGGCTCCCCGAGCGCGGGGCGCACTGGTGGTCGCTGCGCTACGAGTGGTGAGCGGCCAGCCCCTCGGCGATCTCGGTGAGCGCTGCTGAGAGGTCGACGGTCGGGGTCCAGCCCCAGCCGCGGGCGCGGTCCGCGAGGATCCGACCGGTCCACGCGGGCGCGTCGTCCCAGGTCGCCTCGACGCCCAGCGCAGCGGTGACCGTGCCGTAGTAGTCGCGAGACGTCGCGGGATCGGCTGCCAGGTTGACCGCCGTGCAGTCACCGGTCACCGGTCCGTCCTCCGGCTCGGAGGCGGAGGGGATGCGGCCGGTGGCGAGGTCGGCGAGGAACGCGGCCAGGTCGTCGGCGTGCACCCACGCGAAGGTCTGGCGCGCGGGCACCCGCCGGGCACGCTCGTCGTCGCGGATCGCCGCCGGCCGCAGGGTGTTCCAGACCGACGTCTCGCCGGCCCCGAGGATCGCCGGCGGCCGCACGAGGACCCGCGTCGGCCCGTCGATCCCGGCCAGGGCCAGGTCGGTGTCCCGCTTGGTCACCGCGTAGTCGTTGGCGTCGTCACCGACGAGCGCTGCGGACTCGTCCACGTCGCCGGCCTCGGGGGACCGGTCGTAGACCGCTGCCGTCGAGACGTGCACGAGCCGCTCGACCCCGGCGTCCGCGGCGGCCCGGGCGAACGTCGTGGTCGCCTCGACCCCGGCGCGCCGCTGGGTCTCCAGGTCGCTGCCCATCGGGTGCACGGTCGTCACCGCAGCCGTCGCGCTCGCGCACGCCGCGGACGCGAACGCCGGGTCGCCGAAGTCGCCCACCCGTTCCTCGACCCCGGGCAGCCGGGGCGCGGCGCCGGCGCGACGTACGACGGCACGCACCGTCGCCCCACGCTCGACCAGGGCCGCGCAGACCCGGGACCCCACGAGCCCGTTGGCACCGGTCACGACGACGAGGGGCGCACTCATGCGCCCCACGATGGCACGCGGCGCAAGCAGCTCCCCGGAGTCTGCTCAGATGACGCCGGCGGCCCGTGCGGCGTCGGCGTACGCCGCGGCCAGGGAGTCGACGGTCTCGTGGGCGTTGAGCCCGCTCGGGTTCGGCACGACCCACAGCTCGGCACCCTCGAGCGCCTCGGGCTGCCGGCCGAGCACGGCGCCGCGACGGCCGAACGCCGTGCGGTACGCGGTGATGCCCGCGATCGCCACCACCCGCGGTGACGTGCGCCGGACCGTCTCGACGAGCTCGAGGCCGCCGGCACGCAGCTCCTCGTCGGTGAGCTCGGAGGCGCGGGCCGTCGCCCGGCGCACGATGTTGGTGATGCCGATGCCGCGGGCGCGCAGCCGGTCGCGGTCCTCCTCGGTCATGCCGGCCGACGGGCTGATCGGCTCGGTGATGATGCCGGCCGCCAGCAGCGCGGGGTAGAAGCGGTTGACGGGGTGCGCGAAGTGCGTCTGGGTGGCGGCGGTCCACAGGCCGGGGTTGATGCCGACGAACAGCAGCCGCAGTCCCGGTCCGATGAGGTCGGGCACCTCGGCGTCGCGGTAGGACTCCAGCTCGGCACGGGTGAAGCGGGGCACCCCCGAAGCCTGCCATGGCACGGAACCCCTGCCGGGCGGCTACCGTCCCATGTCCATGCGACGGATCCTCGGTACGACGCTGCTCCTGGCCGCCCTCACCCTGCTCACCGGATGCGGCTCGGACACCCCCGGTGCGGCGCGCGAGCCCGGTGGCGGGCCGGCCTCAGGTCGGCCCTGTGACGACGGTGGAGGGGACTGCTACACCGCGCCGACGCTCGTGTCGGGCACGGCGGCCGGCGGTGAGGTCTCCCGTCGGGCGACGCCGCTGCCGGACGAGGCCGCGGTGACGGCGTACGCCGCGCAGTTCAGCGAGCCGTTCGCGACGAAGCTGACCCGTGCCGCCACGAGGGTCGAGGTCCCGGAGGGCAACACGCTGGTGGCCGCGGTGGTGACGGTCGGCTGCGACGTGCCGCCGGGAGTCGACGTCCGTCGTGCCGGCGGCGGCATCGAGGTCACGGCACAGAAGATCGCGGCACCGCACGAGGAGTGCTTCGCGCCGGTCACGACCGTGGCGTTGGCGCCGGTGCCGGGCCCGGTCGCCGGGTGATCGGTGTGACCTAGCGCGGCGGCGTGTAGGTGACCTCGATGGCGTTGGCGACCCAGCGCTGGAAGCCGTCGGAGGGGTCGTTGAGCACCGCCATGGAGCCCTTGCGGTTCTTGGCGACCATCGTCGAGGAGCCACCGCCGTCGAGGTTGACCGCCTCGTCGGCGCCCAGGTCGATCATCATGTTGGCCAGCTCGACCATCGTGTAGCCGCGGCTGTCGTCCTGGCGACCATCGACGACCAGGAGCAGCACCTCGCCGGTGTCGTCGTCGACGCCGACGGCGGTGCGGGGGTGCATCTCGCGGTCGTCGACGGTTCGGATGATGCCCTCGTGGACGAGGAAGCGGTTGCCGCTGATCGCCATCTGCGGTCGACCGGTCAGCGACCACCGGACCTTGATGCGGGTGCCCTTCGCGAGCTTGCGCAGCACCGTCGCGCCCTCGCCGCGCCCGACGAACAGCAGGCCGTCGATCGGCTTGTCAGCGCTGAGCTTGGCCCGGTTGGTGGCGACCCGACCGTTCACGACGGTCACCGCGCGCACCCGCTCGGTCTGGCCCTGGGTGACGCTGTAACCGGCGGTGCGGCCCCAGGCGCGGGTGTAGATGCCGATCCCGCCGGGGGTGACGAACGGGGAGTTCAGGTTCGTGATGCGCATCCGGGGGTGGTAGAGCACCTTCGCCTGCATGGGCAGGTCGCCGATGCCCGCGCGACCGTGTCGGTTGATGAAGAACGCGTTGTTCCAGCCGTCCTGACGCGCGTGCAGCAGCCCGCGCTGACGGTCCTTGCCGAGGCCGAGCGGCGCGCCGGTGTGGCCGATGTCGTAGAAGTCGCCGTTGACGCCGGCGACCGCTCCGTCGACGGCCAGGATGTCGCGCACCGGCGCCACCCGGCGTACGGCGCCCATGCTCGCGTAGTCGATCTTCAGGCCCGGGGTGCTCGGGTCGATCGTGAGCAGGTGGGCCGTGATCGGACCGCGCGCGTCGGTCTGGCTCCAGCGGGTGAACCTCACCCCGGGAGCGACCTGCCAGCTGACCCGGCTGGTCTGGGTCGGGGCGCGCCGAGCCGTCGCTGGCAGGGGACGCGCGGTCGTCCCCGGCTCACCACCGGAGGTGTGCTGAGGGTGCAGCACGCGGGGGACGTCGGGCCGGTGCCCGTGGCCGCCGCGACTGCTCGTGGGCGTGCCGGTGCCCGGGTCTCCCGCGAGGGCGGGACCCGTGGCCGCGAGCAGGCACGCGACGAGACTGACCGAGAGGAGGCGGGTACGCACCTCTACAAGGCTATGCGGCGCACCTGAGCCAGCTGGGGAGGTGGGGGGCCGTGTCCCGGGAGCGGTGGGTCAGCGGCAGGGCCCGCTGCCGAGGACCGCGAGGCCGGCGAGGTCGCCCGCGGCCAGATGACGCTGACCGGTCGTCTCGGCGTACATCAGCTGGGCCGGGTCGCTCACGTGGCCCAGGCCCAGGACGTGCGCCAGCTCGTGCTCGAGGATCGCGAGCTGGAGCTCGCTGCCACCCGGCTGCGCGCCGATCGCGGCGTACCCGTCGCGGTCGAGGGCCACCATGCCGGTGACGTAGGTGAGCGTGCCGGGGGCGACCGAGCGCGCCTCGGCGCCGCCGACGCCGGCGACGTCGCCCGCGAGCTCGGGGACCTCCTCGGGGGTCGCCCACGCGACGAGCACCGGGGGAGCGGAGCCGAACGGGCGCGCGCGGTCCTCGAACGTCCGGTCGGCGGTGGTGCCCGCGTAGCGGAACCGCAGCCCGCTCGCGCGCTCGAGGTCGTCGACCGCCGTCGCCACCTGGGCGAGGTGCCCGGCCGGTGCGCCGGCCGGGTTCACGACGTAGGCGATCTCGCGGCAGCCGTCCCAGGTGACCGGGCCCAGCCCGTCGGGCTGCAGCATCGCGAAGGAGTAGCCCTCACCACCGGTGTCGGTGATCGTGAACGTCAGGTCCTGGCCCAGTCCGAGCATCGCGCGCAGCCGCTCGCCCGAGGAGGTCGGGTTGAACGCCACCAGCAGCGCGGTCAGCACCAGCGCCAGGAGCAGGGAGGTGTGGGTGCGCAACCGCGGACCGGTCACGGGCGCCGGGCGGCTCCGCTGTCCGGTCCGGCGCCCGGAGCGCTCGAGCCGCTCGAGGTCGAGCAGGAGCCCGCGGATCTCCCGGTCGTGGCGACGCTGGGCCCGGCGGTGCGACCAGCGCTGGGCCCACGTCTGGGCACGGCGCGTCGCCGCGCTCCTCCAGAACACCCCGCCATTGTCGACCGACTCGCCGCCGGAGGCGGGCGTTTCGGGGATCTCGGGCCGGCCGACAGCACTAAGGTCGGCCCGTGGGCGGCCCGTGGAACCTGTTCGTCGAGGGCGACAACCTCGACGTGCTGCCGCAGGTGCCCGGGCTGCTCGGCGGTCCGGTCGACCTCGTCTACATCGATCCGCCCTACAACACCGGCAACGACTTCGCCTATCGCGACGCCTTCCCCGGGCACGAGGCCTGGGTCGCCATGATGCGCCCGCGCCTGGTGGCCGCCCGGGAGGTGCTCGCCGAGACCGGCGCGATCTTCGTGAGCATCGACGACCACGAGGTGGCCCACCTGCGTCTGCTCATGGACGAGGTGTACGGCGAGGACCAGTTCCTCGCCCAGGTCGTGGTGAACCTCAACCCCAAGGGGCGCCAGCTCGGCAAGGGCTTCGCCACGAGCCACGAGTACCTGCTCGTGTATGCCCGCGACGCTCGTCGTACGGTCCTCGACGCGAGCAGCCACGAGACCGTCGACCCCGCCGACTTCCCGCTGGAGAGCCCCGACGGCCGGCGGTTCCGGCACCTGCCGCTGCGCAACACCAACAAGAAGTTCAACCCGGTGACCGCGCGCACGCTGCACTTCACGGTCTGGGGTGACCCCGAGACCGGCCGCGTCGCGACCGCGCCGTTCGCGGGCGCGGTCGAGATCGGACCGGTGTTCGGCGACGGCACGCCCGCGGTGTGGCGGTGGAGCCGGCCGTTGATCGAGCAGCGGCCCGACGACCTGGTCTGCCGCCGGGTGAAGGGCCGGCGCGGAGAGCGGGTCGACGTCTTCCAGAAGGACTGGCTGCACCCGGTCACGACGGACGGCGACCCCGGGGTGCGACGCAAGAAGCTGCGCACGATCTGGCTGGCGGAGGAGGTCGGCTCCACCGACACGGCGGTCGCCGAGCTCAAGGACGTCGTCGGGCACGTCTTCGAGTCCCCGAAGCCCACCGGTCTGGTGCGGCGGATCCTCGGCACGATGCCCGCGGACGCGGTGGTCCTCGACTTCTTCGCCGGCAGCGGCACCACCGGCCACGCCGTGGTGCTGCAGAACCTCGCCGACGGCGGCACCCGCCGCTGCCTGAGCATCAACTCCGCCGAGCCCACGAGAGTGGGCTCCAACGCCCACGCCGCCGGGCTGCTGACGGTCGCCGACATCACCCGAGCCCGGCTGCGGGCAGTCGCCGACACGGTGGGCGGCGGCTTCGAGGAGCTCGCTAGACGCCGGCGGCCTTCTCCATCGCGTTGACCTCGTCGTCGAGGTGGGTGAGCAGCCGCTGGAGGTGCGGGACCGTCCGGCGGCAGCCGATCAGGCCGAAGCCCAGGTTGCCGTCGTACGACGTGCAGGTGATGTTCAGCGCCATGCCGTTGATCGGGATCGAGAGCGGGTAGTTGCCGACGAGCTTCGCGCCGTTCCAGTAGTGCGTGGTGCGCGGGCCCGGGACGTTGCTGATGATCAGGTTGTAGGGCGGCCGCACGATGCCCTGCATCCGCAGCATCGGGGCGACGATCGCGGGAGCCTGACCCAGCGCGCTCATCGCCATGATCTGGGTGGGCGTCATGCTCGAGAGCGCGTCCTTGCCGTCGAGCATCGAGCGGTGGATCGCGGTCAGCCGGTCGGCGGGATCGACGAGGTCGGTGCCCAGCTGGCACATCACCGCGCCGATCGCGTTGCCGCCCTCGACGGAGGCGACCTGCGACTCCTTGGCCTTGAGCCCGATCGGCACCATGGCGACGAGCGGCTTCTCGGGCAGGGCGACCTGCTCGAGCAGGTAGGCGCGCACGGCGCCGCTGCACATCGCCAGGACGACGTCGTTGAGGGTGGTGCCGGTCGCCTTGCCGATGGCCTGGAGCCGCTCGATCGGCCAGTCCTGGGCGGCGAACCGGCGCGAGCCGGTGATCTTCTGGTTGAAGATCGTGCGCGGGGCGTGCAGCGAGATCGCCGAGGTCTCGTTGCGGACCCCCTTGGTGATCGTGCGCACCAGCGCCCCGGGCATGCCTGCGGCCTCGGCGGCGATGCCCAGGCCCTGCTGGAGCGCCTGGCGCAGCACCTGCGCGGGCAGCTCGGCCAGGCTGACGCCGTTCGTGCCCGAGGTGTCGGTCGGCTGCGGGTCACGGGTGCGGGCGTCCCACGGTGCCGGCATCCCGCGCCGCGTCGGGTCGGTCGTGAGCACGCCTTGGAGCAGGCGCATCGCCGAGATGCCGTCGACCAGGGCGTGGTGGGTCTTGGTGTAGAGCGCCACCCGGCCATCGCGCAGACCCTCGATGACGTGCGCCTCCCACAACGGCCGCTCTCGGGCCAGGCGGGTGCTGTGCAGGCGGCCGGCCAGGTCGAGCAGCTCGCGGACCCGACCCGGTCGGGGGAGCGCGGAGTGGCGCACGTGGTGCTCGATGTCGAACTGCTCGTCCTCGACCCAGACGAGCTGTCCGGCGGTCGTCACCGACCGGTGCGGCCGCTTGCCGAACAGCGGTGCCACCTCGGCGACGTCGCTCATCGCCTCGTACATCTGGCGGCCGTAGTCGCGCCCGGCGCCCTCGGGCTTCTCGAAGAGCTGGAGGCCGCCGACGTGCATCGGCATGCTGCGGTTCTCGGCGAGCAGGAACGCCGTCGCCGTCGGATCGATCGGTGAGACCACGAGTCCCCCACTTCCTCGTCGCACTTCGTGGCGTCCGACTATGACCGCTCGTGACAGCCGCCACAAGGGCGGTCTCATCCGGGCGTCAGTGATGTCCCTTGCCGTGTCCCTTGCCGTGCGCCTTGCCGTGCCCCTTGCCGTGCGCCTTGCCGTGCCCCTTGCCGGGAGGGGGGCCGCGTCTGGCCCTGCCGTGGCCCTTGCCGGGCTTGACCGCCGGGCCGGGGTCGCCGGCGACCGGGTCGGAGCTGGGGGCTGCGGCGGGTTCCGGCGCGTCGGGTCCCACCCACAGCGTGACCTGGGCGGCGCTGCCGGCGTACGGACCGGGGTCGGGGGACTGGTCGATCACCTCGCCCGGCCGACCGTCGGGAGCGTCCTTCACGGCCACGTCGAAGCCGGCGCGGTGCAGCACGCGGGTGGCCCGTTCGAGCTGCAGTCCGGTGACCGTGGGCACGACCAGCTCGGACGCTCCGGCCGGTGGCACGTCGCGCCGCTGCAGGGCCAGGAGCCCGAGGCTGCCGGCCAGCACGACCGCGGCGGCGACGACCGCGAGCAGACGGCGCCGGTCCCAGCCGTGCTGAGGGTGGGGGACCCGAGGGGCCGGCGCGGCCATCGGAGGGAGCACGGGTCCGGGGCGGCACGCGGTCGCGGAGCGCTCGGCCACCTCGGCCGCGGTCGGTCGGGCGGCCGGGTCGCGGTCGAGCATCGAGGCGATCAAGCGGCGCAACGGCGCCGGCACCGACTCCGGCAGCTCGGGCGGGTCCTCGTGCAGACGAGCCAGCACGGTGGCGGCCTGCGTGTCGCGATGGAACGGGGAGCTGGCGCTCAGGCACTGGTGGGCGACCACGCCGAGGCCGAACACGTCGGAGGCCGACGTGGCCCGCTGGCCCTGCACCTGCTCGGGGCTCAGGTAGTCGGCACTGCCGATGATCAGCCCGGTCTCGGTGAGCGGCTCCATCGTGTCGGAGCGGGCGACGCCGAAGTCCACGAGCACGGCCCGGCCCTCGGGCGTGACCAGGATGTTCGAGGGCTTCAGGTCGCGGTGCACGACGCCAGCAGCATGGGCGGCGTCGAGAGCGCGGGCCACGTCGCCCACGAGGGCGGCCGCCCGGGCGGGCGGCATCGCGCCGCCCTCGCGCAGCAGGTGCGAGAGCGGTGTCCCCTCGACGTACTGCATGACGACGTACGGCGACGTCCCGTCGGGACTCGGCTCCTCGCCGTAGTCGAAGACCTGGACGACACCCGGGTGCCGGACGGTGCCGGCCAGCCGCGCCTCCACGCGCAGCCGGGCGCGGGTCACCTCGTCGACATCGCGACCCTGGTGCAGCATCTTGACCGCCACCGGGCGGTCCAGCCGGGTGTCGTGCGCTCGGTAGACGGCCCCCATGCCGCCCGCTCCGATCCGCTCGGCCAGCCGGTACCGGCCGCCGAGGTAGTCCCCTGCATCCACGAGCGGTCCGTACCCATCGCCTCGCCATGTGAACCTCCCGGAGTGCTCGGGCCGTGCTCGCCGCCGGGGTCCTTGCCAGGGTCGCGGGGCTCCACGGGTGACCAGGTCGTCGCGGAGCGGCTGCCGGCTCTCGGTCGACAGCGCCGGACGCGGCGCGATGCGCTCGCTCGCGGCGGGCTGCGCCTGCACCACGATCACGGTGACGCTCGCGCGCTGATCGGCCCGCCCATCGTCCACAGGACGGCGTGCGGCGGGGTTCTCCCCAGGGCATCGGCGACGCGGCCGGGACCGTCCGTCCGCGCTCCTAGCGTCACTCGTACGTCGGACCCGCCGGCGTCACGAGCCCGTTCGGGAGCTGCCCATGAAGACCACTGCCCTCCTCTCCGCCGTCGCCGCGATCGCGTTCGCCTGCGGGGGTTTCGCAGCCGCGGCCGTCGCGGCCGTCGACGAGCCGCCCGGCGACACGATCGTCGACGTGACGGGTGACGCCGCCAACGGCTTCGAGATCGCGTACTACGACGGCACCGGCGCCTACCCGCCCACCGACTCCGAGGCCGCCGCCGAGTGCTCCGAGTACGACACCCGCGTGGCCCGCGTCCGGTGCCGCACCGAGGTCCGCACGTGGTACCGCGACCTCGCCGACCTCCAGCAGGCCCTGGACTACGCCCACACGCAGTGACCGGGCGCGAGTCGGCGCGTCTGCTGGCGTGACGGGGATCGAGTCGGCGCGTCTGCAGGCGTGAAAGGATCGCGGTCATGGAGCCGGGGCCGCTCGACCGGATGTGGGACCGGGGCCGCACGTCGGCCCGGGCCCGGGTCCGGCGGTGGCAGTCGAAGACCTGGCAGATCGGTCAGTGCGCCATCGCCGCGGCCGTCGCCTGGCTGGTCGCCGCGGACCTGCTGGGTCACCCGACGCCGTTCTTCGCCCCGGTGGCGGCGGTCGTCGCGCTCGGGACCTCCTACGGTCAGCGGCTGCGCCGGGTCCTCGAGGTCACCGTCGGGGTCGCCGTGGGCGTCTTCCTCGCCGACCTCCTCGTCGTGGGTCTGGGATCGGGGTGGTGGCAGATCGGCCTGATCGTCGCGCTCGCGATGTCGTCCGCGTTCCTGCTCGACGGCGGCCAGCTGTTCGTGACCCAGGCGGCGGTGCAGTCGATCGTGGTCGCCTCGCTGGTGCCCGACCCGGGCGCGGCGTTCACCCGGTGGACCGACGCCGTGGTCGGCGGCGTGGTCGCCCTGGTCGCGGCCACCGTCGTGCCGGCGGCGCCGTTGCGACGCCCGCGCGAGCAAGCCGCAGTGGTCATGCGCAAGACCGCGGCGCTGCTGCGCGCAGCGGGAGAGGTGATGACCGACGGCGAGGCCGACCGCGCGATGGCGCTGCTGGCCGACGCCCGCTCCACCGACTACCTGATCCGCGAGCTC
>NZ_JANINT010000380.1:13226-19767 GCF_024509035.1 Nocardioides sp.
GACGCTGCCGACGAGGGACTCTCGGTGGTCGCGTCCTCGCCGTTCCGGGTGCGCCACAAGGGCGACCTGCGCACGATGGTCGAGCTCGTCGATCCCCTCGACCGGGCCCTGCGCAGCACCCGCGTGCTGGTGCGACAGACCGCGGTCGCGGCCTACCGGCGACGCCCCGTGCCCGGGTCCTACGCGCTGCTCGCCCTCGACCTCGCCGACGCCGCCGACCAGGTCGCCGACGAGCTGGCCGAGGACCGGATGGCCACGGCTGCGCGCACCGCGCTGCTGGCGGTGGGCGAGGCCACGGCCCTGGTCGAGCGCACCCAGCTGCTCACCGCCGACGCGATCCTGGCGCAGCTGCGCTCCGTGGTCGTCGACCTGCTCATGGTCACCGGGCTCGACCAGCTCGAGTCGACCGAGGCGCTGCCCCCGCCGCCGCGATGAGCGAGCCGTCCACATCGGCCCCGAGCTGGGTGCTGCACGTCGACCTCGACCAGTTCATCGCCGCGGTCGAGGTGCTGCGCCGCCCCGAGCTCGCCGGGCTCCCGGTCGTGGTCGGCGGCCGAGGAGACCCGACCGAGCGCGGGGTGGTCGCGACGGCGTCCTACGAGGCCCGGGCGTTCGGGGTCGGGTCGGGGATGCCGCTGCGGATCGCCGCCCGCAGGTGCCCCGAGGCGGTGTTCCTGCCGGTCGACAAGGAGGCCTACGACGCCGCGTCGGCGGAGGTCATGGCGGCCCTGCGGGCCCTCGAGTGGGGAGGCGTGCCGGTCGTCCTCGAGGTGCTGGGCTGGGACGAGGCCTTCCTGGCCGCCGGACCCGGCCACCACGACCTCGGCGACCCCCGGGACTTCGCCGAGCACCTGCGCGGCGAGGTCCTCGCACAGACCCGTCTGCACTGCTCGGTCGGCATCGGGGACAACAAGCTGCGCGCCAAGATCGCCACCGACTTCGGCAAGCCCCGAGGCGTGTGGCAGCTGACCGAGGACACGTGGTTCGAGGTCATGGGAGAGCGCCCCACGACCGCGCTGTGGGGCATCGGCGCGAAGACCGCGAAGAAGCTCGCGGGTCTCGGCATCGACACCGTCGAGCAGCTCGCCCGCTCCGACGCGCGGGTGCTCGCCGCCGAGCTCGGCCCGACGATGGGCCCGTGGTTCCACCGCCTCGGTCGCGGGGTCGACCCGAGTCCGGTCGATGCGACGCCGTGGGTGCCGAGGGCGCACGGCCGCGAGGAGACCTACCAGGAGGACCTCGAGGACTGGACACGGGTCGTCGAGGAGGTCCGCTCGCTCACCCGGAGGGCCGTCGTCGACATCGACCGCGAAGGACGGCCCGCGGCACGGGTCGGCATCAAGGTCCGCTACCGACCGTTCTTCACCGTCAGCCGCAGCCTCACGTTGCCCGAGCCCAGCAACGATCCCGCCGTCCTTGCTGACGCGGCCGTCTCGTTGCTCGACCGCGTGGAGCGGGACCGCCCCGTCCGCCTGCTCGGGGTGCGCCTGGAGATGGTGGATCCCCCGCGTCAGCCGTAGGCGTGGCATCGTCACGTCCCGTGTCCGATGACTGGCGTTCCGATCGGGTGACCGCGGCCCTCGAGGGGCGCAACCCGACCGTCCTCGCGGAGCTCGACGACGCGTTCGCCGTGATCGGCGACGTCCAGTTCCTGCCCGGCTACGCGCTCGCGCTGACCAAGCGGCCGGGCGTCGACCGGCTCTCGGACCTGCCGCGGGCCGAGCGGCTGCGGTTCCTCGCCGACACCGATCTCGTGGCGGCAGCGGTCGAGAACGTCTGCGCGGCCCGCGACCGGGCGTACCGGCGCGTGAACGTCGAGATCCTCGGCAACACCGACGCGTTCCTGCACGCCCACGTGTGGCCGCGCTACGAGTGGGAGGCCCCGGAGGTCGTGGGCAAGCCGGTGTGGCTCTACCCGCCGGAGCGCTGGCACGACCCGGCCACCACGCTCGGCCCCGGGCACGCCGACCTACGGGCGGCTCTCACCGCCGAGCTCGCCGCGCTGCGCTGAGCAGGACGTCAACCGAGGCCGGCGCTCAGCTCCTGCACCACGGAGTCGACGACGGCGACCAGGTCGCCGCCGGTCTGCTCGGCCACGGCGCGCTGCCGCTGGTAGGACGCACCGCGCTCGGGGATGCCCGCGACCAGCGCGAGCTCGTCGACGCACCCGAGTCGCTCGGCGGTCGGCGCCAGCCGCTCGAGCAGGTCGGCCAGGTCGTCGGTGACCAGTCGCTCCGTGGAGTCGGCGTCCGTGATCACGATCGCCTCGAGCCCGTAGCGGGCCGCGCGCCACTTGTTCTCCTGCACGTGCCAGGGCGGCATCGTCGGGAGGGTCTCGCCCGCCGCGGCGCGGGTGTCGAGGTCCACGACCAGACAGTGCATGAGGGCGACGAGCGCCGAGAGGTCGGAGATCGTCGAGACGCCGTCGCAGACGCGGTTCTCCAGGGTGCCGATGTGCGGGGCCGGGCGCACGTCCCAGCGCACCTCGGAGATCTCCTCGATCACACCGGTGACGAGCTCGTCGTGGACGAACGACTCGAACTCCGACCACGACTGGAACTGGAACGGCAGGCCCGCGGTCGGCAGCTGCTGGAACATCAGGGCGCGGTTGGAGGCGTAGCCGGTGTCGATGCCCGCCCAGATCGGCGACGACGCGGAGAGCGCCTGCAGGTGCGGGTGGTAGTTGAGCAGGGACGAGAGGACGGGCATCACCCGCTCGCGCTCGGGCATCCCGACGTGGACGTGCACACCCCAGATCAGCATCTGCCGGCCCCACCACTGGGTGCGGTTGATCAGCTCCTCGTAGCGGTGCCCCTCCGAGAGCTGCTGCACGGTCCACGACGCGAACGGATGCGTGCCCCCGCCGTACAGGTCGAGGTCCAGGGCGTCGCCGGCGGGCACCACGACCTCGAGCGTGCGGCGCAGGTCGGCCATCGCCTCCCCGACCGTGTGGCACACCCCGCTGACCACCTCGACGGTGTTGCGCAACAGCTCCTTGTGCAGCTTCTCCGGATCGGGCAGCCGCGGCTTGGCCCGCGCGAAGAGGTGGGTCGCGTCGTTGCGCAGGTCACGGGTGCGCCGGTCGACGAGAGCGAGCTCCCACTCCACCCCGAGGGTCGGCTCCGGCGAGGCGTGGAAGTCGATCCTCATCGCCCCAGCGTTCCACAGCTCAGCGACGGGGGAGAGAGCCCAGGCGGGTGAGCCACGCCTCAGCGGTCCCGTCGTAGGGCGGCGCCTCGGCCGTGACGGCGGCGTGCACCCGCGAGCACGAGGCGAGCGCGGCCGCGACGACGTCGTCGGGGTAGCCCAGGCTCACGCGATGGTCGGCGAACTCGTCCTCGTCGTCGACCCAGACGCGGCCGGTGTCCCCGCGGATCACGTCGAGGTCCAGGTCGACGGCTCGCAGCAGGTCGCCGTCCCACCAGGCCGGCGTGGTGATGTCGACGTACACCCGGCACCAGATCCCCGGTCGGTGGAAGGTCGCGATGTGGGTCACCAGCTCGCCGTCGCCGGGTGGGACGAGAGAGACCGAGTCGACCTCGGACACGAACTGCGCACCCGGACGGGCGTTGAGCGTGCCGGCGGGCGCGCCGATCCACTGCCCGTGCTCGTCGCTGCCGAGGTAGATCGCGTCGAGCTCCCAGTGCGGCGTCGCACCCCACTTGGACATGACCATGCGCACGTCGGCGCCGGGCTCGGGGGTCACCTGGTCTGTCTACCAGTCGGGCTGGGAACATGGCCGCCATGCCCGAACGCCAGCTCAACCTGACCCTGGACTTCTGTCTTCGTGTCGGCGAGATGCTCCTGTCCTCGGGCGCCGGGGCGGCGGACGTGATCGCGACCATGCAGTCGCTCGCGTGGCACTACGGCGTGCGCAACCCCGAGATCGACATCACCTTCACCTCGCTCTCGATGAGCTACCAGCGCGATCCGGAGGAGCCCGCCTCCGTCCTGCTGCGGCACGTCAAGCAGCGCGACATCGACTACGAGGACCTGACGCTCGTCGACCACCTGGTGCGCGACGTGCTGCGCGACGAGGTCGACCTCAAGGAGGCACGCAGCCGCCTGGCCCGGATCGTCTCCTCCGGCCACCAGACGCCCCGGTGGGCGGTCACGCTCGGATGGGGCCTGATGTGCGCCGGCGTCGGTCTGCAGCTCGGAGGTGGCCCGGTCGTCGTCGGGGTGGCCTTCCTGGCCGCCGCCTGCATCGACCGGCTCCAGCTGCTGATGGCGCGACGGCGGCTTCCGTTCTTCTACCGCCAGGTCGCGGGCGGCGGCATCGCGACGATCATCGCGGTGCTCGCGGCCGCGCTGATGCCCGACCTCGACCCGTCGGTCGCGGTCACGGCGAACATCATCATGCTGCTGGCCGGCATCGGGTTCATGGGCGCCCTGCAGGACGCGCTGTCGGGCTTCTACGTGACCGCGGGCGCGCGGCTCACCGAGGCGATGCTCGCGACCGCCGGCATCATCGCCGGCGTCAGCGGGGGCCTGACGCTCGCGGAGGTGCTCGGCGTCGACGTCGGACGCCTCGACCCCGGCGCGGCCGCCGGCCTCAAGGAGGTGTCGGTGATGGCGCTCGGGGCGGCGATCTGTGCCGCGGCGTTCGCGTTCGCGTCGTACGCCCCACGCCGCTCGCTCGCACCGGTCGGCCTGGTCTCGGCGGTCGCGATGGTCATCGCCCAGTCCGGCATGCTGGGTGGGGTCGGCCGGACCTGGCCGACCGCCCTCGCGGCGTTCTTCGTGGGCCTGGTGAGCTACACCGTCGCGGGCCGGATGCGGGTGCCGCCCCTGGTCGTCGTGGTGCCGGCGATCGTCCCGATGCTGCCGGGCCTGTCGATCTACCGGGGGCTGAGCCTGCTCGCCGAGGGCGGGAACCAGACCTCGGACGGCCTCCTCGCGATCATCACGGCCGCGTCGGTGGCGATCGCGCTGGCCTCGGGGGTGATCCTCGGCGAGTTCGTGGCGCAGCCGCTCAAGCGCGAGGCGCACCGGCTCGAGAGCCGGCTCGCCGGCCCGCGGCTCGTCGGCCCGCTGCGGACGCGCACGTCGCGGCGTGAACGGCGCAAGGCCCGCGCCCAGCAGGCCTGACCCTGCTCAGACCACGGTGGTGCGCTCGGGCAGCACCCGCTTGCCGGCCTTGGCGACGATGTCCTGGTAACGCGAGCCGGTGAGCTTGGCGAGCTGGTGGATCGCGTGCGCGTCGAGCCCGACCAGCACCCGCGCCCGGTTGTGGAGGATGCCGCGCACGATGATCTCGGCGGCCCGCTCGGGGGTCATCTTGGCGAGCTTCTCGTCGAAGAGCTTGGCGGTGCGGTCCTTGTCCTCGCGAGCGGAGACGCGGGCGTTGCGGGCGATCGCGGTCTTGATGCCGCCGGGGTGCACGACGGTGACGCCGACCGGGTGGCCGGCGATGAGCATCTCCTCGCGCAGCGCCTCGGACATGCCGCGCACGGCGTACTTCGAGGCGTTGTACATGCTCTGGCCGGGCATCGAGACCAGCCCGAACAGCGAGGAGATGTTGACGACGTGCCCGTCGCCGGAGGCGATCAGGTGGGGGAGGAGCTCCTTGGTGCCGTGGACGACGCCCCAGAAGTTCACGCCGATGATCCAGTCCATGTCGGCGTACTCGAGGTCCTCGAGGTTGCCGGCCAGCGCGACGCCGGCGTTGTTGACGACGACGTTCACCCGGCCGAAGTGGTCGGCGACCGAGGCGGCGTACGCCGCGAACGCGTCGCGGTCGGCGACGTCGAGGTGGTCGGAGCGCACCTCGCGCACCCCGGCCCGCTCGACCAGGTCGACCGTCTCGGCGAGACCGGCGTCGTCGACGTCGCTCAGCGCCAGCCGTGCACCGCGCGCGGCGAGGTTGAGCGCCAGGGCGCGGCCGATGCCGGACCCGGCGCCGGTCACGACGCAGACCTTGTCCTCGAGCGTCTTCATGCGGTCACGTCCTCTCGGGCGGGGGTGTCAGGGCTGGTGGGCAGTGCTGGCGGGACGGGGTGGGGTCGCAGCTCGTAGGCGTCGGTGTCGAAGCGGGCGAGCTGGCGGCGGAACGTCACCGTCGACTTGGGCCACAGCGTGGTGTTGCGGCCGTGCTCGTCGAGGTACCAGCTCGAGCAGCCGCCGGTGTTCCACACGGTGCGGCGCATCCGTCGCTGCAGGCCGGCGTTCCAGGCGTCGTGGGCGTCCTGGCGCGGCTCGACGGCGGCGTACTCCCCACGCCGGATCGCGCGCACCGCGCCGCGGAGGTACTCCACCTGCGACTCGATGACGAACACCATGCTGGAGTGGCCCAGGCCGGTGTTGGGGCCGACGAGCATGAAGTAGTTCGGGAAGCCCGGCACGGTGGTGCCCTTGTAGGCGGCCATGCCGGACTCGCGCCAGACCTCGGCCAGCGTGCGGCCCTCGCGGCCGATGACGTGCTCGGTGATCGGCAGCTCGGTGGTGTGGAAGCCGGTGGCGACCACGATGACGTCGACCGGCCGCTCGGTGCCGTCGGCCGTGACGACGGCGTTGCCGGTCACCTGGGCGATGCGATCGG
>NZ_JANINT010000381.1 GCF_024509035.1 Nocardioides sp.
GCACCCGAACGAGACGCTCAACAAGCTCGTCAAGTCGGTGCGGTTCACCGGCCAGATCGGCGTGGTCGGCGTCTTCGTCCCGCAGGACCCGGGTTCGCCGGACCAGCTGTACAAGGAGGGGTTCGTCGCCTTCGACTACGGAGAGCACTGGTTCCGGGGCCAGCAGATGGGCACCGGGCAGTGTCCGGTCAAGAAGTACAACCGCGCGCTGCGCGACCTCGTCGCCGGCGGCAAGGCCAAGCCGTCCTGGATCGTCAGCCACGAGCTGCCGCTGGACCAGGCAGCCGAGGGCTACCTGCACTTCGACAACCGCGACGAGGGTTGGACGAAGGTCGTCCTGCACCCCGACATGGCAGGGGCAGGTGCCTGACATGGCCGGCGAGCTGAGCGGACGCCGGGTCGCGATCCTGGCCACCGACGGAGTGGAGCGGGTGGAGCTCGAGCAGCCCCGTCAGGCGCTGGACGAAGCCGGCGCGCAGACCACGTTGCTGTCGATCAAGACCGGCGACATCGCTGCGCGCCAGTTCGACCTGGAGGACGCCGGGACCTTCCCCGTCGACGACCTCGTCGGCGAGGTCTCCGTCGACGACTTCGACGCGCTGCTCCTGCCGGGCGGGACGGTGAACCCGGACAAGCTGCGGATGGAGCCCACCGCCGTCCAGTTCGTCCGGGACTTCGTGCAGTCGGGCAAGCCGGTCGCCTCGATCTGTCACGGCCCGTGGAACTTCGTCGAGGCCGACGTCGCCCGTGGCCGCCGGCTGACGTCGTGGCCCAGCGTGCGCACCGACCTGCGCAACGCCGGCGCGGAGGTCGTCGACGAGGAGGTGGTCACCGACGGCAACATCACGACGAGCAGGTCGCCGGACGACCTGCCAGCGTTCTGCGAACGCATCGTGCAGGAGTTCGCTGCAGTCGGGCAGTCCGCCGACACCTCGGGAGGGGCATGACCGCCTCCACCGTGGCGTCGGGGACCGGCCGCCCGCCGACATCGGCGCAACCGCTGAGCACGCCGTGTGCGACGACGTCGTCCGCGGCCGGACCAGTGCGTTGGCGGCGCTGCTGCGAGGCGCGGCGACGGTCGAGGGCGACCCGGAGCTGATGGTGCTGGCGCAGCGGCTGTTCCCCCGGCGGCGGGCTGGCTGAGGAGCTCGTCCAGATCCTCGACCGGTGCCCCCGCCCGGTATGGGCAGTTCTGCCGATAGCAGGACTCGGGCCCGGTCGATGCAATGGAGGCTCAACCACCGGACACCGCGCGCCCGGCTGGTCCGTACCGAGCGAACGGAGTGCTTCATGGGCAGGGCTGTCGGCATCGACCTGGGAACGACGAACTCGGTGATCGCGGCGATGGAGGGCGGTCAGCCCGAGGTCGTCCCCAACGCTGAGGGAAACCGGACCACCCCCTCCGTCGTCGCCTTCCTGGAGAACGGCGAACGGCTGGTGGGCCAGATGGCCCGGCGCCAGGCGATCCTGAACCCCAAGGGCACGATCTACTCGGCCAAGCGGTTCATCGGGCGCAAGTACGACGAGGTGCAGAGCGAGCTCCAGACGGTCTCGTACGACGTCGTGGCCGGACCGGACGGGGCAGTCCGCTTCTCGGTCCACGGGAAGCTCTACGCCCCGGAGGAGATCTCTGCGCAGATCCTGCGCAAGCTGGCCGACGACGCCGGCCGGACGCTCGGCGAACGGGTCACCGAAGCGGTCATCACCGTGCCCGCTCACTTCAACGACGCCCAGCGCCAGGCCACCA
>NZ_JANINT010000382.1 GCF_024509035.1 Nocardioides sp.
GCGCACGGTCGCCGCGCATGTGGAGCACGTCCTCGTCAAGCTGGACGCTCCGTCGAGGACGCTCGCCGCCGTGCGCGCCGCGAGACTGGGTTGCTACGTTCCCGCCGCAGCCGCAGCCGCAGCCCGGGGCTGAGGCTCGGCGGTCGGCTGGCGTCAGGGCTCGCGAGGTTGGTCGGCGCGGTGGGTCCCAGTGGCCAGGGGGTGGTGTGGTCGAGGTCGCAGGCCCGGGCGTCGGTCTGGCAGTGGGGGTGTACGCAGTGTCGGTCGCGGAGGATGACCTGTTCGCGCATCCAGGCGGGTGGGTCGTGCTGGCCGACCGCATCACTGCGGTCCTCGACCACAGCGGCTGGTGGGTGCTGTCGATCTCGATCACGGTTCCACCCCAGCACTCGCCACCGACATTCAACGCCCGGTCAGAGAATCCCCTTTGTCCACAAGGGTTCTGAGCACTCGATGTGCCCGGGTGTTTGCTGGGTCGTGTGCCTCATACCGCGCTATAGCGCGTTCTCAGGCACACGACCCGAAAGCCGTCCCGGACGGCGTACCGGATCACGAAGTAGAGGACGGTCAGCCCGACGACGGCGAGGACGATGCCGACGAGCAACCCGAGGATCCCGATGGCCATGGCTCACCGTAACCCGCCCCGCGCTCCAGGAGTTCGTTTCACCGGTGTCGGTGCCGGGTACGGCGATCGCACTGTCGTCTCATCGTGACCGAGGTGTATTCGCCATGGACAACCCAGAAGTCTCCGCCGGACTGTCGGACGCCGAGCTCGCAGCAGAGGACGGCGTCGCGCTGCCCGACAAGGAGGTCGTGTCGATCCTCGACCTCAATGCCGACCTCGACCTCGCCATCGACGCCGCCGCGCCGATCGACCTGGGTGTCGCCGCGAACGCGAACGTCGCCGCTCCCATCGACGCTGTTGGCGCCAACATCCTCTCCGAGGGCTCGACCGCCCAGGCCCTGTCGGACCAGGGCGCGCTGGTCAACCAGGCCGTCAACGCCGATGCGACCGCGAACGCGGTCCAGGACAGCTCCCTGGAGCAGGGTGCCGCTCCAGACGCCGCGGACGCGGCAGCCGGCACGGACGCGGTCGGCACGGATCCGGTCGGCACGACCGCGGGCGACCTGGGCACGGCGGCCGGCGACGTCGGCTCCACCGCGGGCGACCTGGGCACGGCGGTCGGCAGCGCGGCCGACGGCGACCTGCTGAACGTCGACGTCAACCTCGACGGCGACGCCAACATCGCGGCTCCGATCAACGGTGCCGTGGCGGCCAACGCCAACGTCGCTGCCCCGATCGACGCCGCGGTGGCCGCGAACGTCGGCTCGGTCGACAGCAACGCCGTCTCGATCTCCCAGCAGGACGCGATCATCAACCAGACGATCGACGGCTCGGCGACCGCCACCTCCGAGCAGGCATCCGACATCACGCAGCCGTGACCACGACGGGAGAGCGGGAGGAGCCCGCGCGCCACACCGCCCGCTCTCCCGCGACGCCGGCGCCCGCACGGGCGGCCGGCGTACAGCTCATGGGCGAGATGCCCGGCTCGGGCTACCGGGAGACACCGGCCCTCGCGCGCCGGGCCGACGGCCAGGTCGTCCAGCTGACGCCGCTGCTCTACCTGCTGCTCTCGGAGCTGGACGGCGACCGCACGCCTGCCGAGTTGGCGGACGCCCTGTCGACGGCGACGGGGCGGCAGGTCTCCGCCGAGAACGTCGAGCAGCTCACC
>NZ_JANINT010000383.1 GCF_024509035.1 Nocardioides sp.
GGAGTGGAGCATCGCCCAGGTGCTCTCGCACCTCGGCAGCGGGGCGGAGATCTTCCACAAGCCCGTCGGCCGCGCTGCGGGGGTGCCGGTCACCGAGGAGGACAACCAGGCCGTGTGGGCTCGGTGGGACGCCGCGAGCCCGGTGGACCAGGCGGCCGGTTTCGTCGAGCACGACGGCCGGTTCGTCGACCTGCTGGAGTCGCTGACGCCCGAGCAGCGCTCGACGCTCACCGTCGACCTCGGCTTCCTGCCCGAGCCGGTGCCGCTCGTCGTGGCGCTCGGCATGCGGCTCAACGAGGTCGCCGCGCACGCCTGGGACGTGCGCGTCGGTCTCGACCCGTCCGCCGGCATCGAGCCCGCCTCGGCGGAGCTGCTGGTGGAGCTGCTCGCCGGACCTCTGGCGTTCCTGCTCGGGTTCTCGGCGAAGGCCGAGCGGCTCGCCGAGCCCGCTCGCGTGGCGATCCCCGGCGGCGGCATCGTCGTCACCGACCAGGTCGCCGTGACCACCGAGCTCGCCGATCCGACGGCGACCTTCGAGGGGGAGCAGGAGGCCGCCGTACGGATGATCACCGGTCGACTCCGCCCCGAGGTCACCCCCGACGGTGTCGCGGTCACCGGCAACGTGACCCTCGACGACCTGCGGAAGGTCTTCCCGGGCTACTGATCACGTCGACCCGCCCGAAAGTTTCGGGCGGGTCGACTCAGGCGGCGAGGCAGACCGGCCCGGAGATCTCCCCGACGGTGAGTCGGCGGGTCACCCGCGCGGTGAGGTCGACCAGCCGTAGCCCGAGCGCCCCGGCGACCGCGCCGAGCACCTCCGAGCTGGGCTCCTTGCGGCCTCGCTCGACCTCGGAGAGGTACTGCGTGGAGACCCCGGCGTGCTCGGCGACGTCGGCCAGCGTCCGGCCCGCCGTACGCCGTTCCTCGCGCAGCTCGTGCCCCACGGCCTCGCGCCACAGCGGCTCGGGCTCGGGGCCGGGGGAGCGGTGCGGCGGGACCGGGAATGCGACGACGTCACCCATGGCCCGACTCTACGCACGGGCACCCGCTACGGGGCCGCGGTTCGCTCAGGGCGAACCACCCGGCGCCAGAACCCGCGCGCGGCGCCTCAGCTGCCGGGCATCCAACGGTCGTCGGGGTTGAGGTCGGGTTGGTCGGTGACGGTCTGCAGGAGGCTGGCCGCGTCGTGAGAGTTTCGTGGGGTCGCGGCGGCGAGCAGCGCCTCCTCGCCCTGGTCGCCGGTGAGGTCAGGCGGGACGACCAGCACCCGAAGCGTCCTGCGGTCGGAGGTCGTCAGCAGGATCAGGTGGGTGTCGTCGCGGGGGAACGAGCCCACCTTGACGAAGCCGTGGCGCACCGGGATCCGGCGGGGAGCGGGCTCCCAGTCGGGCGGCGAGTAGATCGCTCGCTGGATCCTGCCCAGCTCGGGAGGGAAGCCCGCGACGAGTACGGGGAGCTCGGTCACGAGGTCGCGGCTGTGTGGCCACCAGCCGCCGTCCAACGTGTCGCGTCCGGGCGTGGCCGTCATCCGGAGCCGCAGCCCCGTCGAGGTGGAGTAGGGGGTGTTCGGCGCCATGACGCCCGCCTCTCGACCGGCTCGGTGCTCCGAGGTGGAGCTTCCGCAGCGGTCAGTCACCTCGACCTTACGCCGCCGGCTCTAGTTGGACGGCTTCTCCGACCCCACGACCCACATCGCGAAGAACTGCGAGCCGCCGCCATAGGCGTGGCCGA
>NZ_JANINT010000384.1:0-438 GCF_024509035.1 Nocardioides sp.
GGGCGTACCGCGCCGCCGGGTCGCCGACCCGCGGGAAGGACGCGCCGAGCGCGGTGGTGTACGGGTGCAGCGGGTCGGTGAACAGCTGGTCCGCCCGGCCCTGCTCGACCACGCGGCCGCCGTACATCACCGCGATCCGGTTGCTCATGTCGGCGAGCACGGACAGGTCGTGGCTGATCAGCATCATCCCGACGCCGCGCTCCCGCACCAGCGCGGACAGCACGTCGAGGACCTGCGCCTGCACCATCACGTCCAGCGCCGTGGTCGGCTCGTCGGCGATGATCAGCGCCGGCCGGCAGGCCAGCGCCATCGCGATCATCACCCGCTGGCGCTGCCCGCCCGAGAGCTGGTGCGGGTACGCCCGCGCCCGCGAGCCCGGCAGCCCGACCTCCTCCAGGAGGTCGCCCACCCGGCGGTCCACCTCGGCGTCGGACACCG
>NZ_JANINT010000384.1:448-1152 GCF_024509035.1 Nocardioides sp.
AGCCGGATCGGCTCGGCGATCTGCTGGCCGACCCGGCGGACGGCGTTCAGCGAGTGCAGCGCCCCCTGGAAGACGATCGACGCGCCCGCCCAGCGCAGCGCGCGCAGGTCGCCCCAGCGCATCGTGAGCACGTCCTCGCCGTCGACCAGGACGCTGCCGGTCACCGTCGCCGACGCCGGCTGCAGCCGCAGCACGGTGCTGGCCAGCGTGGACTTCCCGCACCCCGACTCCCCCGCCACGCCGACCACCTCGCCGCGGTCGACGACCAGGTCGACGTCGCGGACGGCGGGCAGCGGCCCCTCCTCGGTCCGGTAGGTGACCGACAGGCTCTCCATCCGCAGCAGCTCGCTCATCGCCCTGCCCTCATCGCTCGCGCAGCTTCGGGTTGAGGACCTCTTCGAGCGCCTGGCCGACCAGCGTGAAGGACAGCACGACGAGCACCACGCAGACCCCCGGTGATCGCGCCGACGCTGTAGGCCTCGTCGAGCATCGAGCCCCACGACACCCGGGTCGGGTCGCCGAGGCCGAGGAAGCTGAGCGTGGTCTCCGACAGGATGGCGATCGCCACGGTGAGGGTGGTGTTCGCGAAGACGATCGGGACGACGTTCGGCAGCAGGTGCCGGCCGATCAGGTGCCGGTGCCCGGCCCCGAGGGCGCGGGCCCGCTCGACGTACGGCCGCTCCTTGATCGACAGCACCTGGCTG
>NZ_JANINT010000384.1:1162-1731 GCF_024509035.1 Nocardioides sp.
ACTCGGTGAGCCGGAACAGCACGGCGCCGACCCAGCCGCCGAAGTAGCCGGACGTGAGCCCGATCAGGGTGCCGATCAGCATCGAGATCAGCGTCGCCATCAGGCCCACGAACAGCGAGATGCGGGCGCCCCAGATCAGCAGGGTGAGCACCGACCTGCCGTTCGCGTCGGTGCCCAGCCAGAACTCGCGGGACGGCGGCTCGAGCACGCCGCCGGTCGCCTGGGTGACCTGGAGCCCCTCCGCGGGCGCGAGCAGGGGCGCGCACAGCGCGACCAGCACGAAGAAGGCCAGCACGAGCAGCCCGGCCGTGCCGGTCCGGCTCCTGCGGAACCGGCGCCAGGAGTGCGTCCGCACCCGGGGGTCGAGCCAGCCGTAGAGCAGGTTGGCTCCGAGGTTCGCGGCGATCACGGCCGCCGACGACAGCATGAAGACGCCCTGCAGCAGCCAGTAGTCGGGGACGGCGAGCGCGTCGGTCGTGAGCAGGCCCAGGCCGGGGATCGAGAAGATCGTCTCGATCGTGATCGCGCCGGCGACCACGAACCCGAAGTTCAGCGCCACCACGGTCGTC
>NZ_JANINT010000385.1 GCF_024509035.1 Nocardioides sp.
GTGCACGGCCACCTCGGCGGGCGCCCGCCCGCGGTGGACCTCGAGGCCGAGGCGACGCTCGCGCGGCTCCTCGTGTCGGGCGTCGGGCTGCTGACCTCCGCCCACGACCTCTCGGACGGTGGCCTGGCGCAGGCGCTGGCCGAGTGCTCGCTGCGGCACGGCGTCGGCGTCTCGGTCGCGGTGCCCTGCGACGCGTTCGTCGGGCTGTTCAGCGAGTCCGCGGCGCGGGTGCTCGTCACGGTCGCCGACGGCGACGCGGAGCGGCTGGTCGAGCTGGCCGCCGAGCACGGCGTCGCGATCACCCCCCTCGGCGTCACCGGCGGCGACACCCTCGCCGTCGACGGCCAGTTCGAGATCCCGCTCGCCGAGCTCCGCGAGGCCTGGACCGCCACCCTCCCCGCCGCGCTGGGCTGAGCGACGGCGGCGGCGGTTTCCCCGGTCGACCGGGGAAACCTGTACTTGTCGGCCGGGCGGATTCAGGCGGTGGTCGCAACATCGGGTGGACCTGACTGTCCGGACAGTAGTGCGTCGAGGGCTTCGGCGGGGGTTCTCCAGTTGAGGGTCTTGCGGGGGCGCCTGTTGAGCTGGGCGGCGATGTTGTCGAGGAGTCCGGGGCCGTAGAACGACAGGTCCTCGCCCTTGGGGAGGTATTGGCGCAGCAGGCCGTTGGTGTTCTCGTTGGTGCCGCGCTGCCACGGCGAGTGCGGGTCGCAGAAGTAGATCGACAGCCCTGTGGCGTCGGCGATCGCGGCGTGGTTGGCCATCTCGCTGCCCTGGTCCCAGGTCAGCGACAGCCGCAGCTGCTCGGGCAGGGTGGCCATCTTCGCCACCATCGCCTCCGCGACGATGTCGGCGGTGTGCCCACCTGGCAGGTGCAGCAACATGGTGAACCGGGTCATCCGCTCGACCAGGGTGCCGACCGCGGACCCGGACTCGGTCGACCCCAAGATCAGGTCGCCCTCCCAGTGGCCGGGAACGGCACGGTCGGCGACCTCGGGCGGGCGTTCGCTGATCATCACCATCCCCGCGAACCGCGCACGCCGCTGATCGGCCTGACGCTGGGGCTTGCGTACCGTGCGACCGGTGCGCAGGTGTGCGGTCAGCTCGCGTTTGAGCCCGCCGCGGGACTGGACGTACAGCGACTGGTAGATCGTCTCGTGCGACACCCACATCTCCGGATCGTCGGGGAACTCCTGGCGCAGCCGCCGCGAGATCTGCTCGGGGCTGTGATCGTCCACCAGCCGATCTTGCACCTCGCGACGCAACCGCAGGTTCACCGCCAGCTTGGCTTCCTTCGGACGTCTGGCCTTCTGGTCCGCATCCGCCTGCGCGGTCGACGCCAGGTACTCGGGCCGACGCCAGTTGTTCGGCCCACGCGGAGTCCGCTTGAGCTCACGACCGATCGTGGACCGGTGCCGGCCCAGCTCCCGGGCGATCTGGGCGGCCGTCATGCCGCCCGCGCGCAGCACCGCGATCTGCTCGCGCTCGGCAAAGGTGAGCCGGGCACCGGTCCCGGCTGTCAAGACAGGTCTCACCCCGCCAGACTCAGCCGCCCACTGCTGCGCAACGAAACCCGACACGCCGACCGCAGCCCCCGCTGCTTGCCACGACTTCGTCCGTGGCACCTGCTCCCAAAACGCCCGCTCCAACGACCGCGGCATCCGAGGACGACCAACACGCATGAACCCCTCCAAGGGTCACGTGTTGCGAACACCCCTTGAACCCAGG
>NZ_JANINT010000386.1 GCF_024509035.1 Nocardioides sp.
GCCGGGAACCCGGCCTACAGGCCAGCCCGTCCGCGTCCCCCGGCTGAGAGAGGTTCTGCACTCCCGTGCAGGGTTGCTGCATCACACCCACCCCTGCTGCAACAAACCGGATCAGCCCGTGTAGCCCTGCCTACCTTCGTTTCAGCCCCGGGACCGGGGCGCCACGAACCCGATCTCGGGAGAGATCATCATGCGCAAGACCCTGCCGAGCCTGGCCGACCTCGCCCTCGTCGCGACCGGCGCGCTCACCACGATCGGCGCCACCACGAGCACCGCCAGCGCGGCGACCGCGTGCGTGACCAAGGCCGAGTACAAGAAGGCCAAGAAGGGCATGACCAAGACCAAGATCGACCACATGTTCGGCACCAAGGGCCACCGCGAGGCGGGCGCCACCTCCGGCGGCTACCGCAGCGAGGTCTGGTCCTACCGCCCGTGCACGCAGTACAGCGCTGTGTCGCTCGCCTTCAGCGGCCGCTCCGGCGGCCCCCTGACGATGGACGCCAAGTCTACCGTGTGGTCCTACTGATCCATCCCCTACGGTGACGGCATGAGAGCCGTCACCGTCCACGAGGGAGCGCTCGAGGTCGCGAAGCTGCCGCTGCCGCAACCCGGCCGCGGCCAGGTCCGGCTGCGGGTCACCCGGGCCGGGATCTGCGGCTCCGACCTGCACGCCCGCCACCACGCCGACGCGACCGCGGACGTGGCGGCCGAGGTCGGCTACCCCGACTTCATGCGCCGCGAGCACACCGTGGTGCTCGGCCACGAGTTCACCGGGACGGTCGACGCCTACGGCCCCGGCTGCCACGAGCGGTGGGAGATCGGCCAGCCGCTGGTGGCACTGCCGCTGCTGAAGGACGGCGACGCGATCCAGATGACCGGGCTGTCGCCGCACGCGCCGGGGGCGTACGCGGAGTACGTGCTGGTCGCCGAGGACGCCGCGATGCCGGTGCCGGAGGGGCTGGACCCGGAGCTGGCCGCGCTGACCGAGCCGCTCGCGGTGGCCCGGCACGCGGTGAACCGCGGCGACGTGAGCAAGCGCGACGCGGCGGTGGTGGTGGGGTGCGGCCCGATCGGGCTGGCGGTGATCCTGATGCTCAAGGCCGCCGGGGTGCGACGGGTGATCGCGAGCGACTACTCGGCCGGCCGCCGCGAGCTGGCCACGGCCTGCGGGGCCGACGCGGTCGTCGACCCAGGTGAGCTGTGGGACCTGGTGGCGGAGGAGAAGGGCGTCGTCACGTCGGCGACCGCGCTGTTCGGCGAGGGCCTCGACGCGATGCACCAGCTGCGCCGGGTCCCCCGGCTCCCCTGGTGGTCGGTGATCCGGGCCGCCCAGCGGCTCGGGCTGACGCCGCGCGGCCCGGTCGTCTTCGAGTGCGTGGGCGTGCCGGGCGTCATCGACGACATCGTCACCCACGCCCCGTTCCTCTCCCGGGTCGTGGTGGTGGGCGTGTGCATGGAGCCCGACACGTTCCGGCCGACGATGGCGGTCAACAAGGAGCTCGACCTGCGCTTCTCCTTCTGCTACGACCCGGTCGAGTTCCGCGAGACGCTGCACCTCGTCGCGGACGGCACCGTCGACCCTCGCCCGCTCGTCACGGACGTCGTGGGCCTCGACGGGGTCGCCGGCGCGTTCGAGACCCTCGGTGTCGCCGACCGGCACGCCAAGATCCTCATCGACCCCTGGGCCTAGGTCACCAGGCGCGCGACCCGTCGTAGTCGGCCGCC
>NZ_JANINT010000387.1:0-883 GCF_024509035.1 Nocardioides sp.
CCCTCGGTGGTCGGCGGGCTGACCGGCGTACCGATGGTGGCCGTCCCGACCAGCGTCGGGTACGGCGCCTCGCTCGGCGGCGTGGCGGCCCTGCTGGCGATGCTGAACTCCTGCGCGCCCGGGGTCACCGTGGTCAACATCGACAACGGGTACGGCGCGGGCGTGCACGCCGCGCGGGTGGCCCGCCAGAGCGTGCCGCGATGACCGCGGTCTGGGTGGACGCCTCCGCGGGGGCCAGCGGCGACATGCTGCTCGGTGCCCTGGTGGGCGCGGGGGTGCCGCTCGACGTGGTCAGGGACGCCGTCGACGCGGTCGCGCCCGAGCCGATCGCGCTGCGGGTCGAGCAGGTCCGCCGCGGCGGGCTCGCCGCCACCCGCGTGCACGTCGACGTCACCGACTCGTCGGTGCACCGCACCTGGCACCACGTCCGCGAGCTGCTCAGCCACGGCGCCCTCGAGCCGCGCGTCCGCGACCTCGCGCTCACGACGTTCGAACGGCTCGCGGTCGCGGAGGCCACCGTCCACGGCACGACTCCCGACGAGGTGCACTTCCACGAGGTCGGCGCGCTGGACGCGATCGCCGACGTGGTCGGCGTGTGCGCGGGGTTCGCCCACCTCGGTGCCGAGGCGGTCACCGTGTCGCCGGTCGCGGTCGGCTCCGGCACGGTCGAGACCGCGCACGGCACGCTGCCGGTGCCGCCGCCCGCGGTCGCCGAGCTGCTCCGGGGGGTGCCCACCCACGCCGGCCGGGTCGCGATGGAGCTGTGCACGCCCACCGGCGCGGCGCTGCTGACCACGCTCGCGACGTCGTACGGACCGCAGCCGGCGATGACCGTCGACGCCATCGGCGTCGGCGCGGGCGGCCGCGACCCGGACGGGCACGC
>NZ_JANINT010000387.1:904-1722 GCF_024509035.1 Nocardioides sp.
TCGACGACCTCGACCCGCGGGTGTGGCCGTCGGTGATCGCGGCGCTCCTGGAGGCCGGCGCCTCCGACGCCTGGCTGACGCCGATCCTGATGAAGAAGGGCCGCCCGGCGCACACGCTGAGCGCGCTGGTGGACGGCGGCCGGGCCGCCGACGTGCGGGACGCGATCTTCCGGCAGACCTCCACGATCGGCCTGCGGGAGCAGCCGCTGCGCAAGCACGCGCTGGAGCGCGAGTTCGTCTCGGTCGACGTCGACGGACAGACCGTGAGCGTCAAGCTGGCCCGCCATGAGGGTACGGTCGTCAACGCCCAACCCGAGTTCGACGACGTGGCCCGCGCCGCGGTCGCCCTCGGCCGACCGGTGTCCGACGTCCTCGCCGCGGCCGCCGCCCTCGCCAGAAAGTTCCTGTAGTGGATCCCGTGGTCATCGGCCTGACCTTCCTCGCCATCTTCGTGGTCGAGCTGCCCGACAAGACGTTCCTCGCGACCCTGGTGCTCGCCACGAAGTACCGGCCGATCCTGGTCTGGATCGGCGTCGGGCTGGCGTTCACCGTGCAGACGGTCGTCGCCGTGCTGCTCGGGCACGCGGTGTCGTTCCTGCCCGACGACCTGGTCAAGGCGATCGCCGGGGTGATCTTCCTCGTGGGCGCGGTGATCCTGATCAGGGAGGGCCACAGCCACCAGGCCGCGGACGGGTCGGACGTCGAGACCAAGGACGTGCACGGCCTCCGAGCGGTGATCGCGTCGTTCCTGGTGCTCTTCGCGGCCGAGTGGGGCGACCTGTCGCAGCTGCTGACGATCTCGATGGTCGCGAAGTACG
>NZ_JANINT010000388.1 GCF_024509035.1 Nocardioides sp.
CTGGCTCGAGGAGCTGCTCCGGTTCGCACGTGGCACCGACATGGCATGGGCCTGGGCCGCGGTCCACCACTGCCGAGCCGTGCTCGGCAGGGGCGATCGCGAGGACGAGCTCCGGCAGGCGCTCACTTGGCACGCCCGCTCCTCCCGGCTGCCGGCTCGGGCCCGCACCCAGCTCGCCCTCGGCGAGCACCTGCGGCGCAGCCGGCGGCGCGCCGACGCCCGCGTCCCGCTGCGTGAGGCCATGGACACCTTCGAGACGCTCGGCGCCGCGCTGTGGGCCGAGCGGGCGCGCCACGAGCTCCGCGCCTCGGGTGAGACCGCCCGGCGCGGCGCGAGCCTGGTCGCGACCGACCTCACCGCTCAGGAGTCCCAGATCGCCGGCCTCGTCCGGCAGGGTCTCTCGAACAAGGACGTCGCCGCCCGGCTCTTCATCAGTCCGCGGACCGTGGACTTCCACCTCCGCAACGTCTACGCCAAGCTCGGCATCACCTCCCGCACCGAGCTCGCGGCCCTCGCCAGCGACCCGGTCTGACCTCCTCGTTCCAGCAGCGGGCTCGCACAACCCGGCGAGATCACCGGCGCGAGACGGGGCTGCCGCCGCACACGATGAGTCTCCCGAACCAGTACGACGAGGAGATCCGCCATGAGCTCGACCCGCGTTGCCCTTCCCGACCTCGCCCGCGCCGAGGTCACCCAGCGACTCCGCGACGCCGACGACGAACGCCGCCGGCGCCTGGCCCGCCGTACCGGCGGCCGTACGACGAGGCCCGCCGCCACCCGTTCAGCCGGGTGGCGGCGGGCGGAGCTAGCGCCGGGTGCGATCAGCGGCTGACGAGCTCCTCGGCCGACACGTCGGCCTGCGTGCGGCCCGACCCGTCGACGTCGGCGGGCGTGCGCCTCTCGATGCTCACGTGCGGCAGGACCCGGTCGAGCCAGGACGGCAGCCACCAGTTGCCTCGCCCGAGGAGTGCCATCGTCGCGGGCACCAGGACCATGCGGACCACGGTGGCGTCCACCGCGACCGCGACGGCCAGACCGAGACCGAGCATCTTCAGCGACGGGACCGGGCTGGCGACGAAGCTGAGGAAGACGGCGACCATGATCAGCGCCGCGGAGGTCACGATGCGACCGGTGCCGGCCAGGCCGCGAGCGACCGACTCGGTGTTGTCGCCGGTGGCGTCGTACTCCTCCTTGATGCGCGACAGCAGGAAGACCTCGTAGTCCATGGAGAGCCCGAACAGGATCGGGAACATGATGACCACGATCAGCGAGGTGATGGGGGTCGGCCCCTCGAGGCCCAGCAGCTCCGCGCCCCATCCCCACTGGAACACCGCGACCAGGACGCCGTAGGCGGCGCTGATCGACAGCAGGTTCATCACGGCGGCCTTGAGCGGGACCGCGATGGAGCGGAACACCATCATCAGCAGGACGAACGACACCGCGATCACCGCGCCGATGAACAGCGGGAGGGTCTCCTCGAGCTGGGCGTTGAGGTCGTCGGTGATGGCGGTGATGCCCGTGACGTAGGCGTTGGGCGGGATGACGTCGCGGACGGCGTCGATGGTGGCCGAGGTCTCCGGGTCAGCCGGTCCCGCGGCGGGAGTCGCGGTGAGGACGACGGTGCTGCCGTCACCCGAGGTCACCGGCTCGCCGACTCCGACGATGCCCGGCACGGCCGCGATCTCTGTGGCGACGGTCTCGACGCCGTCCGCGTC
>NZ_JANINT010000389.1 GCF_024509035.1 Nocardioides sp.
CGACCCTGCCGTCGAGGGAAGGGGCGGAACTTAATACATATGTAGTTAGCTGACGTCCATGTCTCTCCCGACGTAGGGCGGTTCCAGCTCAACCATCGGCTCCGCTCCGTGCTCGGCGAGCACGACGTGCCGATCGACCCGATGCCGGTCCCGTGAGACGGCGCCCTCACGGGCGACCGCTGAAGCGCGCGCGGGCCTCCTCGGTGACGGGTGCGAAGAGGTTGACCAGGTTGCCGTCGGGGTCGCGGAAGAGGATCGAACGGTTGCCCCACGGCATCGTCGTCGGTGTCTGCACCCAGTCCTCGACCAGCGGCTCGAGGCGCGCGTACTCCGCGTCGACGTCGTCGACCTGGAACTCCAGGATCACGCTGTGGTTGTCAGCGGCGTGGGCCACGTCTCCGCCGAAGAGCTGCACGGTCTGGGAGTGGCCGATCGCCAGGGTGCAGGTGCCGAGCACCAGCTCGGCGAACACCGGGGCCGGGCGCTCGGCGGTCGCGCCGGTGACGAGCTCGTAGAACCCGACGAGGCGGTCGAGGTCGTCGGTGATGATGCGGGCGGATGCCATCTTCATGAGAGGGTCCCTTCAGGAGTCGTTTCGCTACGCTACGGGAGCGTAGCGAAATGTGCCGACAGCGGACGACAGGAAGGGCGGGCGGACGTGGACAAGCGTCTCCAGCGCTCACGGGAGCGGGTGCTCGCGGCGGCGTACGACGTGCTGGTGGCGAGCGGCATCGGCGGGTTCAGCGTCGACGAGGTGGCGCGCCGGTCCGGGGTCGCGAAGACGACGATCTACCGGCAGTGGCCCACGCGCGAGGCGCTGGTCGCCGACGCCTGCTGGCGGATGGTCGCCGAGCAGGAGGAGGAGACGCCGGACGCGGGCAGTGTCGAGGCGGACGTCGAGTCGATCCTGTCCGAGATCGGCCGACTGCTGTGGACGGCGAACTGGGCGGCGGTGGTGCCCTCGGTCATCGACGCCGCCGAGCGCGACCCGGAGTTCGGCGAGATCCACGCCCGCATCCAGGCGGGGCACGCCGCCCCGCTCAAGACCGTGCTCGAGCGGGGCGTGGCGCGCGGCGAGCTGGCGGCGGACGCCGACGTCGCCGTCCTGGCCGCGGCCCTGCTAGGCCCGCTGTTCTACCGGCGCTGGTTCGCCCGCCAGCCGATCGACGAGGCGTTCGTGCAGAGCCTGGTGCGCCAGGTCCTCAGATCCCCAGGGACCGGCCGATGATCTCCTTCTGGATCTCGGTGGTGCCGCCGTAGATGGTCTGGATGCGGCTGTCGACGAAGGCCCGGGCGACGGGGTACTCCATCATGTAGCCGTAGCCGCCGTGGATCTGGACGGCCTGGTCGGTGACCTTCTTCTGCAGCTCGGTGGTCCACCACTTCGCCATCGAGGCGAGCGAGGCGTCGACCTGGCCGGCGTTGAGCTTCATCACGCAGTCGTTGACGAACACGCGGGCGATGTGGGCCTCGGTGGCCATCTCGGCGAGCAGGAAGCGGTTGTGCTGGAAGCTGCCGATCGGCTTGCCGAACGCCGTGCGCTCCTTGGCGTAGGACAGGGAGAGCTCGAGCATCCGCTCGACGGCGGCGACCGCCATCACGGCGATCGAGATGCGCTCCTGGGCGAGGTTGACCATGAGCGAGATGAAGCCGGAGCCCTCGGCGCCGAGCAGGTTCTCCTTGGGCACCTCGACGTCGTCGAAGAACAGCTCGGCGGTGTCCTGGGCCTTCATGCCCATCTTGTCCAGGTTGCGGCCACGCTCGAAGCCCTTCATCCCGCGCTCGACGACGAGCAGGCTGATGCCCTGGTGGCCGGCGTCGGGGTCGGTGCGGCACACGACGATCACGAGGTCGGACATGATCCCGTTGGAGATGAACGTCTTGGAGCCGTTGAGGACGTAGTGGTCGCCCTTGTCGATCGCCGAGGTCTTGATGCCCTGGAGGTCCGAGCCGGCGCCGGGCTCGGTCATCGCGATCGCGGAGATGAGCTCGCCGCTGACCAGTCCGGGCAGCCAGCGCTGCTTCTGCTCCGGGGTCCCGAGCTGGCTGATGTAGGGGACGATGATGTCGGTGTGCACGGGGAAGCCGGGGCCGCTCGTGCCGGCCCGGCACATCTCCTCCGCGATCACCATGTTGTAGCGGAAGTCGGAGATGCCGGCGCCGCCGTACTCCTCCTCGACGTCGAAGCAGAGCAGTCCCTGCTCGCCGGCCTTGCGCCACACCTCGCGGCTGACCTGGCCGTCCTTCTCCCACTGCTCGTGGTGGGGGACGACCTCCTTCTCCAGGAAGGCCCGGACGGTGCTGCGGAAGTCCTCGTGCTCCTGCTCGAAGATGCTGGCCTTCTGCGTTGCATTCTGGGGAGGCATCAGGACACCCACTCCTTGATCTGTGCGATGGTCGCGGCCGGGTCGTCCGACGCGGGGGACACCTGCAGGCTGGTCACGCCCGCCTCGCGGAAGGCGGCGATCCGCTCCTTGACGTACGACGCGGGGCCGACCAGGTTGCCGGCCTCGAGCCACTCGAGCGGCACCTTCGTCTCGGCGTCGCGCTTGTGGCCGTCGAGGTAGAGGTCCTGGATCTCCTTCGCCTCCTTCTCGTAGCCGTACTGGCAGGCCAGCTCGTTGTAGAAGTTCTTGCCGCGCGCGCCCATGCCGCCGACGTAGAGCGCGTACATCGGCCGCATGAAGTCGAGCATCCCCTTCACGTCCTCGCCGATCGCGACCATGCCGCCGGCGCTGATCTCCAGCGGCCCGAGGTCGGCGGAGCGCTTGGCCTTCCCGCGGGCGAGCGACTCGCCCCAGACCTGCTGGGCCTTCTCGGGGAGGAAGAGGAACGGCAACCAGCCGTCGGCGACCTCGGCCGTCATCGCGACGTTCTTGTCGCCGAGTGCCGCGACCCAGAGAGGTACGGCGTTCCGCTCGGGCTTGTTGAGCAGCTTGAGCGGCTTGCCCAGGCCGAGGCCCTGGTCGGCCGGGAGCGGGAGCTTGAAGATCCCGTCGTGGACCAGGGACTCGCGGCGCAGCCCCATCCGGATGATCTCGATGACCTCGCGGGTGCGGCCCAGCGGCCTGTCGTAGGGGAGGCCGTGGAAGCCCTCGATGACCTGCGGCCCCGAGGCGCCCAGGCCGATGACCGCGCGGCCACCCGAGACGTTGTCGAGCCCGGCCGCGGTCTGCAGCAGCGCGCCCGGGGTGCGGGAGTAGACGTTGAGGATGCCGGCGCCGATCTCGACCGTCTCGGTCTTGGCGGCCAGGTAGCCCATCAGCGTCGGGGCGTCGAAGCCGTAGGGCTCGGCCACCCAGATCGTGTCCAGCCCCGCCTTCTCCAGCCCGACCACCTGGTCGGCCGTCTGGCGTGGGTTCCCGTCGTACATCAGCGGCATCGACAGCTTCATTGTGACAGCATAACTGTCACGGTCGTGGTCGCCGCAAGGGTCGCGTCTCAGCCCCGGCCGTGCCAGCTCTCCCACAGCGCGGCGTAGGAGCCGCCGGCGGCGACCAGCTCGTCGTGCGAGCCGAGCTCGGCGATCCGACCGTCCTCGACCACCGCGACCCGGTCGGCGTCGTGGGCGGAGAACAGCCGGTGGGCGATCGCGATCACGGTGCGCCCCTCGAGCACGGCGGCCAACGACCTCTCCAGGTGCCGTGCGGCGCGCGGGTCGATCAGTGACGTGGCCTCGTCCAGCACCAGCGTGTGCGGGTCGGCGAGCACGAGCCGGGCGAGTGCGAACTGCTGCGCCTGCGCGGCCGTGACGGCGCGTCCGCCGGAGCCGACCACGGTGTCGAGTCCCTCGGGCAGCGACTCGACCCAGTCGAGGGCGTCGACGGCGGCCAGCGCCTCGCGCACGTCGTCGTCGGTGGCCCCGGGCCGGGCGAGCACGAGGTTCTCGCGCATCGTGCCGACGAAGACGTGGTGCTCCTGGGTGACGAGCGCGACGTGGCCACGCAGCTCGTCGAGCGGCAGCTCCACCAGGCCGACGCCGCCGACGGTCACCGAACCGGTGCGCGGCGGGTGGATGCCCGCGAGCAGCCGGCCGAGCGTGGACTTGCCGGCGCCGGACGGGCCGACCATCGCGACCCGCTCGCCGACCCCGACGGCGAGGTCGACGCCGTGCAGCACGTCGCGGCCCTCGACGTAGGAGAACCGCACGTCCTCGGCGGCCAGCTGCTCACCGGTCGGCTCCCGTCCGCTCACCGCCCGGTCGTCGGGCACGTGCGCGACGCCGAGGAGTCGCGCCAGCGACGCCGCGCCGAGCTGCAGCTCGTCGAGGATCGACACGATCCGGTCGACGGGGTCGATGAGCATCTGGACGTAGAGCGTGGCCGCGGTGACCGCGCCGAGCGAGGCGTGCCCCTGCGTGTAGAGGTAGCCGCCGAACAGCAGCGTCGCCACCGTGGGGATCAGGTAGGCGATCTCCATGTTCGGGAAGAACACCGTGCGCAGGAACAGCGTGTAGCGCTCCGCGCGGTAGGAGGCGTCGATGTCCTCGTCGGCCGCGCGCACGCGCTCGTCGCCGAGGCCGAGCGCCTCGACCGTGCGGGCGCCCTCGACGGTCTCGGTGAGCGTGGCGTTGATGCGGGAGTACGTCGCGGTCTCGCGCAGGTAGCCGTCCTTGGCGCGGGCGAGGTACCACCGGAGGCCGATCACCAGCGGAGGGACGCCCAGCAGGCAGGGGAGCGCCACCCACCAGCCGACGCTGATCGCGGCGACGAACGTGATCACCGCGGTGATGACCGCGATCGTCCACTCCGGGAGCGCCATCCGCACCGACCAGCCGAGCTGGTCGACGTCGCGGCTGGTGCGGGTGAGCAGGTCGCCCGAGCCGGCGGACTCCACGACACCGACCGGCAGCGCGAGCGTGTTGCCGACGAAGTCCTCACGCAGCTCGGCCAGCACCTGCTCGCCGAGCACCTGGCTGAGGTAGCGGGCGTAGCGCGTCAGGACGGTCTGCGCGAGCAGGAACCCCGCGAGCGCGAGGGCGATGCGGTCGACGTGGCCGGCGGTCGTGCCCTTCTCGACGGCTTCGACGAGCCCGCCGAGCAGCCGCGGGGCGGCCAGGCCGGCAAGCGCCGCGAGCACGTGCAGGGACACCGCGCCCCAGAGCATCCGCGGGTGGCGGCGCGCCAGCGCGACGGCGTACCGGCGCACTGCCGCGGTGTCGGCGACGGGCAGGTGGGTCGTGGCGCTCATCGGTCCGCCTCGACGAGGTCGGCGGACTCGCGGGTCACGACCGCGCGGTAGTCGGCGTTCGTCTCGAGCAGCTCTGCGTGGCTGCCGGTGGCGACGACCGTGCCGTCGCGCAGGAACGCCACGACGTCGGCGGCGTCGAGCAGCAGGGGGCTCGTGGTCGTGACGACCGTGGTCAGACCGGCGCGGTGGCGGCGCAGCCGGGCGGCGATGCGGGACTCGGTGTGCGCATCGACGGCCGAGGTCGGCTCGACCAGCACGAGGATCTCCGGCGCCGCGGCGAGGGCGCGCGCGAGCACCAGGCGCTGCCGCTGCCCGCCGGAGAAGCTCCGGCCGCGCTCGGCGACCAGGGTGTCGAGCCCGTCGGGCAGGGCGTCGAGGATGTCGCCGGCCGAGGCCGTCTCCAGCGCGGCCGCCACATCCCCGCGCCCGTTGACGTCGAGCCGGTCGCCGAGGCGCCCGGAGAAGAACATCGCTCCGGTGTCGGAGACCAGGATGCGGCGGCGTACGTCGGCGGGGGAGAGCGCGGTGAGCGGGACGTCCGCGAGGCGGACGTCGTCGTCGGGCTCGCCGGCCGCCATGCCGAGACGGTCGGCGAGCGCGGCCGACTCGTCGGGCTGATCGCTGACGATCGCGGTGAGCAGGCCGGGGGCGACGACCAGCCCGGTGCGGTCGTCGCGCAGCTCCGAGCCCGGCGGCGGGAACGCCGTGGGACGCTCCGGCTCACGGACCTCGGGCTCGAGCGCCAGCACCCGGCAGACCCGAGCGGCCGCGACCCGGCCGCGGATCACCTTGTTGGCGTACTCGGTGGCCGTGCGCAGCGGGATCAGGAGGAACGCGGAGTAGCCGTAGAACGCCACGAGCTCGCCCGGGGTGATCGATCCCTGCACGGCCGAGCGCGCACCCAGCCAGACCACGACGACCACGAAGAACCCGGGCAGGAAGACCTGCAGCGCGTCGAGCACCGACTGCAGCCGGGCCACCTGCACGCCGGCCGTGCGGGTGGTCTGGGACTCGCGGCGGTAGCGGTCGTGGAAGACCTGCTCGCCACCGATGCCTCGCAGCACCCGCAGGCCGCCGACGATGTCGCTGGCGGTGTTGGACAGCTGGCCCATCAGGTGCCGCTGGTGGGCGCTGCGACGCTGGAGCGGCCCGAGGATCGGCGCGAGCAGCAGCATCATCGCGGGCACGCCGAGCAGCACCACCAGCCCGAGCGTCATCGACGTGCTCAGCAGGATCACCGAGACGAGGACGAACGAGACGACGGCGCCGCTGAACCGCGCCGACACGTCCATGACCTGGCCCAGGTGGGAGAGGTCGGTGGTGCCGATCGCCACGACCTCACCGGTCGACACCTTGCGCGGCAGGGTGCCGCCGAGCCGCACGGTCTGGCGGGTCACCAGCTGCACGACGCGGTACGCCGTGATCAGCCAGTTCGTCACCGCGAACCGGTGCCGCATGATGCCGGTGGCCGCCTGGAGCAGCCCGATCGCGAGCAGCAGCCCGGCCCACTTCGCGAGCTCCGTGCCGTCCTTGTCGGCCACACCGCGGTCGATCGCGCGGCCGATCACGGCCGGGATCACCGCCTGCGAGCTCATCCAGACGATGCCGAAGCACATGCCCCCGACGAGCGTGACCCACTGGCCCTTGGCGAGCCACCACAGGAACCGTCCCGGCGAGCGGTGATCGGGGGTCCCGGGGTGGTCGAGGGGCAGGCGGCGCACTCGTCCCAGGGTACGGAGCGGCCGCCCGCTCGAGCGACCGGTTATCGGCCCGTCCGCTACTGCGGGTCGTGCTCCTGGTGGAGCATCAGCCGGTGCGGCAGGAGCACCAGCAGGGTCACCATCACCAGTGCCATCGCGGCTGCGGCCAGGCTCGACCAGGTGCGGTCGAGCACCATGTCGAAGATGAACATCACGATGCCGGTCACGAGCAGCGAGATCGCGGCGAGCACCGCCCAGACCAGCACGTGCGCCGAGGCGACCAACCGCTCCTTGACGTGCCGGCCCGACAGGCGCCGGTGGATCGCGACGGGCCCCATGATCAGGCCGGTCGTGAGCGTGGCCAGGAGCACCAGCCCGAGGTAGAGGCCGCGCTGGAAGTCGTCGAGGGTGTCGAACTTGTCCTGGAACGGCAAGGTGAGCAGGAAGCCGGCCAGCAGCTGGGCCCCTGTCTGCATGACCCGCAGCTCCTGGAGGAGGTCCTCCCACTTGCGGTCGAGCCGCTCCTCCTCGGTCTCCCGGCGTCCCGACTTGGGGTTCTCGGGCACCTCGTCGTCACTCATGGCGACAGTGTGACCCTGTTGCCCTCGGTTGACCCGGACGACACGGTGTTCAGCCAGCGAGGCCCTCGACGACCTCGGCGCCCGGCAGGTCGGCGGCCAGCGCGCCGGGCAGCAGCAGCTTGGAGCGGCGGACGCCCGAGCCGATCACCGCGACGTCGATGTCGAGGACCCGCGGGTCGACCAGCAGCCGCCATCTCGCGGGCAGACCGACCGGCGTGATGCCGCCGTACTCCATGCCCGACTCCTCGACCGCGCGGTCCATCGCCAGGAACGACGCCTTGCGGACGTCGAGGGTGCGCTTGACCAGGCCGTTGACGTCCGCGCGGGTGTCGGCACGCACCAGGCAGGCCGCCACCCTCTCCTCGCCGTCACGGCGGCCCGCGACCACGACGCAGTTGGCGCCGGTCGACATCGGCAGCGCGTAGGCCTCGGCGAGCGCCGCGGTGTCGGCGATCGCGGGGTCGATCTCGACCACGCCCAGCCGGTGGGCGCCGGCCCAGCCTCGCAGTGCGGTGACGACGGAGGGCGCGAGGAGGTCGGGCCGGTCGAGCGCGGGGACGGTCTGGAGGGCGCCGAGCGTCGGTGCGGACATGCCGTCCATTCTGGCGGGCGTCACCTCGGGTTCATGTCGCTCACGCCGCGCCGACACCGACCCGCGCTCTTCTGGGGTCATGCGCGAGCCGCTCGAGCTGCAGCCGCCTCTGGTCATCGCCCACCGGGGCGCCTCCGGCTACCGGCCGGAGCACACGTTGGCGTCCTACCGGCTCGCGATCGCGCTGGGAGCCGACTACGTCGAGCCGGACCTCGTCAGCACCCGTGACGGGGTGCTGGTCGCGCGTCACGAGAGCGAGATCGGCTCGACCACCGACATCGCGGCGCGCGCGGAGCTCGCCGACCGGCTCACCACCAAGGAGGTGGACGGGCGGGTGGTCACCGGCTGGTTCACCGAGGACCTCACGCTCGCCGAGCTCAAGACGCTGCGTGCCGTGGAGCGGCTGCCGGAGCTGCGCCCGCGCAACACGCGGTACGACGGACGCTACGACGTGCCGACCTTCGACGAGGTCCTCGCCCTGGTGGCGGAGGAGTCGGCCCGGCTGGGCCGGCCGATCGGG
Organism: Nocardioides sp.; assembly: GCF_024509035.1. Classification (GTDB taxonomy): domain Bacteria; phylum Actinomycetota; class Actinomycetes; order Propionibacteriales; family Nocardioidaceae; genus Nocardioides. The sequence continues at coordinate 8,584 of NZ_JANINT010000389.1, forward strand.
GTCTACCCGGAGACCAAGCACCCCTCGCACTTCGCTGCTCTCGGCCTGGCTCTCGAGGAGCCGCTGCTCGACGCGCTCGCTCGCCACGGGATGGGCGGACCGCACGCGCCGGTGTTCCTGCAGTCCTTCGAGCCCGGCAACCTGCAGTGGCTGCGGTCGCGGACGCCGCTGCCGCTCGTGCAGCTCGTCGCCGCCGACGGCCGGGTCGACCTCGTGACGGCGACCGGGCTGCGCCGGGTGGCGTCGTATGCCGACGCGGTCGGCGTGGCCAAGGACCTCGTGCTCCCGCGGCACGCGGGCACCGGCACCATCGGCGATCCGTCGTCGCTCGTGGCCGACGCCCACGCGGCCGGGCTGCTCGTGCACGTGTGGACCCTGCGCGATGAGAACGCCTTCCTGCCGACGGGCTATCGCCGCGGCGCGGACCCGGCGGCGATCGGCGACTCGATCGAGGAGACCCAGGCCTTCCTCGACGCCGGGGTCGACGGCCTGTTCACCGACCACCCCGACACGACACTGGAGGCGTGCCGCCTGCACGCCTCCAGCTCGCGGCTCCGGGCCCTCCGGTAGCCCGGCCTCGACGCCTCAGGCCTCCTCGTCCGGCCCCTGGTGCGGGGCCGGGTCCGCGGGCACCCAGCCGGTCTGGCGGGTCGACCAGCGGCGGCTGCCCGAGAGCCCGATGGCGAGCAGGCCGGCGAGGCCCGCCAGGACCCACGGGACCGGCATCAGCCAGCGGACGTCGCCGTCGCCCACGACGTCGCCCTGGATCAGGGCCCACACGCCCACCAGCCCGAGGAAGGCGATGCCCATGACCAGGTGGCCGACGTTGACCGGGTGGCGGCCGGACTGCCGCTCGGGCGTGCTGTGCTGCTCGTCGTAGGAGAAGCCGGTCGTGCTCATCGGTGCACCTCGATCTGTCCGACGCCCAGCTGGGTGTCGATCGTGATCCGGGGGTCGGACTCGGACCCGTCGGAGGAGTTGATGGTCGTGTCGATCCCGCCGCGCTCGAAGCCGAACACGTCGATGTTGCCGGGGCCGTCGACGTCGGCGTGCACGACCGCGGTCAGCCCCTCGGGGAGGATGATCTCGATGCGGCCGATGCCGCCCTCGACCTCGAGCGTGCGACCGTCGAGGTTCTGGAGGTCGGCGACCTCGCGCAGGTCGATGACCTGCTCGCCGGCGCCCAGCCAGTACCGGTTGTCGAGCGCGGCGGCGCTCAGCGGCGTCTCCGTGACGTCGTTGCTGTCCCACCGGTCGGCGGCGGTCGTCCCGGTCAGCACCACGGTGGAGATCAGCCCGAGGGCGATGATCCCGCCGGCCCGCCCGAAGAACGCGCCGACGACGAGCATCAGGCCGCAGATGCCGACGGCCAGGGCCGGGTAGGCCGCGTCGGCGACACCGGCGCCGGCCAGGTCGGCCATGCCGAGCACGCCCTCGGCGAGGGCGATCAGGGCCAGCGTGAACCAGAACAGGATCGGGCCGCGCTTGCGCGGGTTGGGCGGCCGGGGCGGCGGCGGCACGTAGGTGGCCTGCGGCGGCGGTGGCGCGTAGTAGGTGGGAGGCGGGGGAGCGTACGTCGCGGCCGGGGCGTAGGTCGGCGCGGCGTACGACGCCGCGGGGGCCGCCGGGTCCGTGGGAGCGGCCGGGGCCCAGGGCTGCACCGGCGGCACCGGCCGCGGCGGGCTGTTGCGCGTCAGCAGCCACAGGGCGACCAGCGCCACGAGGGCGAGCGGCCACGGGAACCAGAAGGCGCCCCAGGAGTCGCCGACGAGGGCCAGCGTGGCGATCACGCCGACCACGATGAGGGCGACCGAGCGGCTGCGCTCGTCGAGGTTGAACGGCGCCCGCACAGCTCCGTCCTCGGGGACCAGGATCCAGCACGCGGCGTACAGGATCAGCCCGGCGCCGCCGAAGAAGACCAGCACGACGAACGCCACCCGCAGGATCAGCGGGTCGACGTCCAGGTGGCGCCCGAGGCCGCCTGCCACGCCGGCGACCTTGCGGTCGGTGACGGAGCGGCGCAGGCGCCCCAGGTCGCGGACCTGGTCGCGGTCGACGCGCGGGCCGGTGCCCCCGGTGGGGTGCTGTGGCTGCGGGCCTGATGGGGCCTCGGGCGGTGTCGGGGTCATGGCTCCAGCCTGGTCGGTCGCGCGAGCGCGCACCATCGGGGACAGCCCTGATCCTGCCCGGTGCCACGGGCAGGGTGGCCGGGGGTGCGGTCAGGGGTGTGTCGGGGTTCGCCCTCATGGTCCGGGGGGCCGGGCAGTGAGACGATGAGGGGGACATGAGCAGCGCACACGCGACCGCCGACGCCGGCCGGACCGACCCGCGATCGGCGGTCCCGCTGGGCGGTCGGCGCGCGACCCGCGACACCCAGGAGCCGATCCTCGGAGGCGTGGCGTCGGGGCTGGCGCGACACCTCGACTTCCCGGTCCTGTGGGTGCGCGCCGCGTTCGTGATCGCGGCGTTCCTCGGAGGCGCCGGCATCGTCTACTACGCCGGGCTCTGGTGGCTGCTGCCCTCCGACGCGCACTTCGAGACCGGTGCGCCCGGCATCGAGAGCGCCACCCGTGGCGGTCGCCGCCCCGGACGCATCCGCCGGCTCGGCGACGTCGGGCCGGCGATCGCCCTGGCCGCGCTGGGGCTCGGCGCGATCCTGATGCTCGAGGCCGTGCTCGGTCGGGGCGCGATCTTCTGGCCGATGGTGATCGCCATCGTCGGCGTCGCGCTGCTGTGGCGGCAGGCCGACGAGGCGCAGCGGGAGCGCTGGCTGGACAGCACCGGCCGGATCGACCCCGTGCGCGCGGTGTTCGGCAGCGGCGGCTGGGCGTCCTACGCCCGGGTCGGCGCCGGCGTCCTGCTGATCGTCGCGGCCCTGTTCCTCTACGCCGTGCGCGGCGGCTCGCTCAGCATGGCGCGCGACGTCACGGTGGTGGCCCTGCTGAGCATCGTCGGCCTCGCGATCGTGATCGGACCGTGGATCTATCGGCTGGCCTCCGACCTCAGCGACGAGCGCGCCGAGCGGGTGCGCACCCAGGAGCGCGCCGACGTCGCGGCGCACCTGCACGACTCGGTGCTGCAGACGCTCGCCCTGATCCAGAAGAACGCCGACGACGCCACCGCGGTCGCCCGTCTGGCCCGCGCCCAGGAGCGTGACCTGCGGTCCTGGCTCTACGCCGGCGACTCGACCGACGAGCGCACCGTGGCGAGCGCGCTGCGCGGGGTGGCCGCGCGGGTCGAGGACGAGTACGCCGTGTCGGTCGACGTCGTCACCGTCGGTGACTGCGACTTCGAGGAGTGCCTGCGCCCGATCGTCAACGCCAGCGGCGAGGCGATCACCAATGCCGCCAAGCACGCCGGCACCGGGAAGGTCGACGTCTACGCCGAGGTCACCGAGGCGGCCATCGACGTCTTCGTCCGCGACCGCGGCCCCGGGTTCGACCTGGCGGCCGTGCCGGTCGACCGGCACGGCGTACGCCACAGCATCGTGGACCGCATGCAGCGGCATGGGGGCACGGCCGAGATCCGGTCGACCCCCGGCGAGGGGACCGAGGTGCGCCTGCACCTGTCCCGTCAGCCTCGACAGGAGGAGAACGATGAGTGAGCAGCAGCCGGCACCCCGTCACGCGGGACCGGTGGCGATCGTGATCGTCGACGACCACGCGATGTTCCGGCGCGGCGTGCGCGCGGAGCTGGAGAGCGCCGGGCGCGGCCTGGTGACGGTGCTCGCCGAGGCCGCCGACGTCGACGAGGCGGTGGCGGCGGTCTCGACCTACCACCCCGATGTCGTGCTGCTCGACGTCCACTTGCCGGGAGGCGGCGGCGTGGAGGTGATGCGCAGGCTCGGCCTCGCGGGCGCCTCGCCCGACACCCGCTACCTCGCGCTCTCGGTGAGCGACGCCGCCGAGGACGTGATCGGCACGATCCGCGGCGGTGCGCGCGGCTACGTCACCAAGACGATCACCGGTCCCGAGCTGGTCTCGGCGATCGGCCGCGTCGCCGAGGGCGACGCGGTGTTCTCGCCCCGGCTGGCCGGCTTCGTGCTCGACGCCTTCTCCGGCTCCATCGACGTCGCCGCCGTCGACGAGGACCTCGACCGGCTCACCGAGCGCGAGCGCGAGGTGATGCGGCTGATCGCCCGCGGCTACGCCTACAAGGAGGTGGCCAAGGAGCTGTTCATCTCGATCAAGACCGTCGAGACCCACATGTCCAGCGTCCTGCGCAAGCTCCAGCTCTCCTCGCGCCACGAGCTCACCCGCTGGGCCTCGGACCGACGCCTGCTCTAGTTTCACCGCTCCTACCCGCGGGTACCCCGCTGGGCATGACCACGACGACCGACCACCGTGCGGAGCTCGACGAGAGCGACTCCGGGCTCAAGCGCACCATCACCGGACGCCAGCTGTTCTTCTACACCCTCGGCGACGTGCTGGGCTCGGGCATCTACGTGCTCATCGGCCTGGTGGCCGCGGCGGTGGGTGGCGCGTTCTGGATCGCCTTCGCGGTCGGCATCACGATCGCGGCGATCACCGGGTCGGCGTACGCCGAGCTCGTCACGAAGTACCCCCGGGCCGCCGGCGCCTCGCTCTACGTCAACAAGGCCTTCGGCAGCCGGGCGCTGACGTTCCTGGTGACGGTCTCCTTCCTCTCGGCCAGCTTCGCCGCCGCCGGGTCGCTGGCCAGCGGCTTCGCGCAGTACTTCGCCGAGCTGTGGGCGGCCCCGCCGGCCCTGCTCGTGATGCTGCTGTTCGTCGCGGCGCTCTCGGTCATCAACTTCATCGGCATCACCGAGTCGGTCGTGGTCAACATGCTGATGGCGTTCGTCGAGATCGCCGGCCTGGGCATCATCTTGGTGGCCGGGGTCTGGTACGTCGTCCAGGGCGACGCCGATTTCGGGACGCTCGTGGAGTTCAAGACCACCGGCAACCCGGCGCTCGCGGTGCTCGCCGGGGTCGCGCTCTCGTTCTTCGCGATGACCGGGTTCGAGAACACCGCGAACGTCGCCGAGGAGACCGTCGACCCGCACCGGTCGTTCCCGCGGGCGCTGCTCGGCGGCATGGTCGTCGCCGGCCTGGTCTACGTGCTGGTCTCGGTGACGGCGGCCCTCACCGTGCCCACCGACACGCTGGCCGGCTCCGACGCCGCCCTGCTCGAGGTGATCAAGGAGGGGATCCTCCCGGTGCCGGTCGGCTTCATGAGCGACCTCTTCGCGGTGATCGCGATGATCGCGATCACCAACACCACGCTGGTCGCCGTCGTCACCCAGCCGCGCATCCTCTACGGCATGGCCAACGAGGACGTCGTCCCCTCCGCGTTCAACAAGCTGCACGAAGGACGGCGCAGCCCGTGGGTGGGCCTCGTCTTCAGCGGGATCGTCGTCGCGGCCCTCCTGGTGGTCGGCACCCTGCTGACCGAGGCCGGCGCGGGCCTCGACCTCGTCGCTCGGCTGGCCACCGTCACGGTCCTGTTCCTGCTGTTCATCTACGCGCTGGTGATCGTCTCCGTCCTCAAGCTGCGGGGGCACGACGAGCACGAGGGGACGTTCCGCGCCAACACCCCGCTGCTGCTGCTCGGCCTGCTGGGCAACCTGGCGATCCTCGCCTGGTCGGTGTACGACGACCCCACCTCGCTGCTGTGGTGCGCCGGCCTGGTCGCTGTCGGCGTGGTGCTGTTCCTGGTCGAGCTCGTGCTCCGACGTCGCGACGGCTCGGGATCCTCGCCCGACGCCGAGGTCCAGATCGTCTGACGCCGGTCGAGCTCCTCGGGCACGGCACCTTAGGCTCCTCGCATGGAGATCCTGCGCCACCTGCTGCTCGTCATCCACATGCTCGGCTTCGCCGCGTTGCTCGGCGGGCTGCTCGTCCAGGCGAGGAGCCCCGAGAAGACCGTCAACGCGCTGATGCGTGACGGCGCCGGCACCGTGTTCGTGGCCGGCCTGCTCCTCGTCGGGGTGATCGAGGCCGACGACGGGACCATCAACAACACCAAGATCGCGGTCAAGGGCGTGATCGCCCTCGTGATCCTGGTCCTGGTGATGGCCAACCTGCGCAAGGAGCGCATCGCCAACGGCCTCTGGGCGCTGCTGCTCGCCCTGACCGTCGCCAACATCTGCGTGGCGGTGTTCTGGGCCTCAGCCCACTCCTGAGGGGACCGGGTCGCCGTCGTCGCGCGTGCGCGTGGCGATGAGGCTGGTCGCGGTGGTCACGGCGAGCACGCCGACGATCACCGCCAGCGAGGCGAGCGTCGGGACGTCCGGCACCGAGGGCCACGTGAGGTGCGCCCAGTGCAGCACGAGCTTCACGCCGATGAAGCCGAGGATCGCGGCCAGCCCGAACCCCAGGTGCACCAGGCGGCTCAGCGCGCCCTGCACGACGAAGTAGAGGGCACGGAGCCCGAGCAGCGCGAACGCATTGGTGGCGAAGACCAGGAACGGGTCGCCGGTGATGCCGTAGACGGCCGGGACGGAGTCGACGGCGAACACGATGTCGGTGGCCAGCACGGCGAACACGACCACGGCCAGCGGGGTGAGGGCGCGACGGCCACCGAGGCGGGTCACCAGGCGCGGGCCCTCGTACTCGTCGGTGACCGGCGTCAGCCGCCTGATCAGGCGCACCGAGCGCATCCGGCCCACGTCCTTCCGGTCGTGGTCGGCGCCCGTCACGGCGTCGCGGAGCAGCTTGACGCCGGTGGCGAGCAGCACCAGGCCGAACACCGCGAAGACCCAGTCGAAGGCCGCCAGGGCCGCGGCCCCCAGGGCGATGAACACGCCTCGCAGGACCAGCGCGCCGATGATCCCGTAGAGCAGGACGCGCTGCTGGAGTGCCGCGGGCACGGCGAAGGCGGCCAGCAGCAGCATGAACACGAACAGGTTGTCGACGCTCAGGGTCTTCTCGACCAGGTAGCCGGTGTAGTACTCCACCCCGCGCTCCGAGCCGTGCCGGCTCCAGACCCAGCCACCGAACGCCAGCGGCAGCGCGACGTAGAAGGCCGACCAGGCGAGGGCCTCCTTCATCGAGACCTCGTGCGGTCGTCGGGTGGCGACGAAGTCCAGGACCAGCAGGGCCAGGACCGCGCCGATCGTGACGGTCCAGAGCGTCGGGGTGCCGATCGTGTCGATCGCGAGCGGCGCCACGGGGAGGGCGGACAGGTCAGGTGTGGGCATGGTGCTCCTCGAGTCGGTGCTCGAGGTCTCCCTCACCTGGTGCCAGGTGACCATCCGAGACGGCCGGTGGCGGCTGTCGTACTGACCGGACGGTGCTTGGTCGAGGTACTCCCCTCGCGACGAGGGTAGGGGACGGAGCAAAATCCACCCCGCCTCCTCAGGTCGGCGTCGTGAACGCCGATCAAGCCCTCGTAGTCACCTGACGAGAGGCCGACACGGTGGAAGAGATCGACGAGATCGTCCAGGAGTTCCTCGTGGAGAGTCACGAGAACCTGGACCAGCTCGACCGCGACCTGGTCGCGCTCGAGCGGGAGCCTGGCTCCCGAGACCTGCTGGGCAGCATCTTCCGGACGATCCACACGATCAAGGGGACCAGCGGGTTCCTGGCGTTCGGGAACCTCGAGTCCGTCACGCACGTGGGCGAGAACCTGCTCGCCCGGCTGCGGGACGGCAAGCTGTCGATGACGCCGCTGACCACCGACGTCCTGCTGGCGATGGTCGACACCGTGCGCGAGCTGCTCGCCTCGATCGAGGACACCGGCGCCGAGGGTGACGTCGACGTCACCGACGTCGTCGCGCGGATCACCGCGGTCCTGGACGGTACGGCGGCGGAGCCGGCCCCCACGCCGATCACCGAGCTGATCCCCGACCCCGAGCCCGAGCCGGTCCTCGAGGCCGAGCCCGTCGAGGTGGCGGCGCCGGTCGACGAGCCCGCGCCGGTCGCCCCGCCGACCCCGCCCGCAGCTGCTCCTCAGGCGGCCGGTCGCGCCGCCGCCGAGTCGACCGACGAGGGCACCGCCCGTCGCAACGTCGCGGACTCCTCGATCCGCGTGGACGTCGAGCTGCTCGACACGCTGATGCGCCTGGTGGGGGAGCTGGTGCTCACCCGCAACCAGATCGTCCGGCAGGCCGGCGACCAGGACGGCCTGGACCTGATGCGGTCCGCCCAGCGCCTGAACCTGATCGCGACCGAGCTGCAGGAGGGGGTCATGAAGACCCGGATGCAGCCGATCGACCACCTCTGGTCCAAGCTGCCGCGCGTCGTGCGCGACCTCGGCGCCGCCTGCGGCAAGAACGTCACGCTGGCCATGGTGGGCCGGGAGACCGAGCTCGACCGCTCCCTGCTGGAGTCGGTCAAGGACCCGCTGACCCACCTGGTCCGCAACGCCGTGGACCACGGCCTCGAGACGCCCGAGGGACGGCGCGCCGCCGGCAAGCCCGCCGAGGGCGTGCTGACCCTGCGTGCGTACCACGAGGGCGGCCAGGTCGTCGTCGAGGTCTGCGACGACGGCGCCGGGATCGACGCCGACCGGATCGCCGAGAAGGCGCTCGCCAGCGGTGTGCGCACCTCCGCGCAGCTCGCGCAGATGTCCTCCGCCGACATCCTGCAGCTGATCTTCCTGCCCGGCTTCTCGACCGCCCAGTCCGTCACGAACGTCTCCGGCCGCGGGGTCGGGATGGACGTGGTCAAGACCAACATCGAGAGCATCGGCGGCACCATCGAGGTCGAGTCCGTCATGGGGCGCGGCACGACCTGCCGTCTGCGCATCCCGCTGACGCTGGCGATCGTGCCGGCGCTCACCGTGGAGTGCGCCGGCGACCGCTACGCCATCCCGCAGGTCAGCCTGCTGGAGCTGGTGGCCCTGGACGCGGACCGCGCCGCGAGCGCCGTCGAGGACGTCAACGGTGCGTCGGTCTACCGCCTGCGTGGGGCGCTGCTCCCGCTGGTGCGGCTCACCGACGTCCTCGGCGTCGAGTCCGAGCGCTCCGACGGGCACGTGCTGATCGCCGTGCTGCAGGCCGAGGGCAAGCGCTTCGGTCTGGTGATCGACCGGGTGCTCAACACCGAGGAGATCGTCGTCAAGCCGCTCACCTCGCGCCTGAAGTCGCTGGGCACCTACTCCGGCGCCACCATCCTCGGGGACGGCCGCGTGGCCCTGATCCTCGACGTCCAGGCTCTGGCCCGGCGGGCTCTCACGGCCGAGGCCCTCGAGCGCGGCGCGGGCGAGTCGACGGCCAAGGAGCAGCGGTCCTCCGGCGAGCACCTGCGGATGCTGGTCGCCGGCATCGGCGGCGGTCGCCGCGTCGCGATCCCGCTGTCCTCGGTCACCCGGCTCGAGAACGTCGCGGCCAGTTCGGTCGAGGTGGTGGGCAGCCGCGAGGTCGTCCAGTACCGCGGCGCGATCCTGCCGCTGCTGCGCCTCGACCGGCACCTCGGCACGATGAGCGAGCGCGCGGGCGACGACCTGGTGGTCGTCGTGTACTCCGCCGGCTCGCGCAGCGTCGCGATCGTGGTCGACGAGATCATCGACATCGTCGACGAGGAGACCGAGGTCCACAGCGACATCGACGACCACGGGCTGGTCGGCTCGACGCTGATCCGGGACCGGATCGTCGAGGTCCTCGACGTACGCGCCGCGATCCTCGCGGCCGACCCGAAGTTCTACTCCGACCCGGAGGTCGACCTCGACGTCCGCAACGAGCTGCAGGAGGCGGTGTGAGCACCCGGATGGTGACCTTCACCCTCGACGGGCACCTCTACGGTGTCGACGTCGGGGCGGTCCAGGAAGTGCTGCGCGGGCAGACGCGCACGCGGATCCCGCTCTCGCCGCGCACGCTCGCCGGCCTGATCAACCTGCGTGGCCAGGTGCTCAGCGCGATCGACCTCCGTGCGCTGCTCGACATGCCCGCCCGGGCGGTCGACACCGAGCCGATGCTCGTGGTCATCCGCGTCGCCGGCGAGCCGATCGCGCTGCTCGTCGACACCATCGGGTCGGTCGTCGACGTCGACGTCGACCAGTTCGAACCGCCGCCGGACACCCTGGCCGGTGTCTCACGCGATCTCCTTCTCGGGGCCTACAAGCTCGATGACCAGCTCCTGCTGGCACTCGACGTCGACCGGGCCGTCGCGGCCTGACCCCCTCCCGCTCCCTCCCTCACCCCCGAGAGGCTCGACCATCATGAAGTCACCCATCACCTGGACCGTCGGTCGCCGGCTGGCCGCGATCGCGGGCATCGGCGTCGTCACCGCCGGCGTCGTCGGCGGTGTCGCGCTCAACGGCCTGCACAACGCCGACTCCGATGCCGAGAGCCTTGCCAAGTGGGAGGACGCGCGCTCGATCCTGCACGCGTTGGACACCCGCTCCAGCGAGCTCAAGGTGGACGGGCTGAAGTCGATCACCTACGCCGACAACGCGAGCATCGCGCAGGACGTGAAGGACGACATCGGGACGATCGACGAGCTTCTCGCGGACCTGGACGCGGTCGGGCTGGCCGTCACTGCCGACCAGGCCACGGCGTTCAAGGGCGCGTGGACGGCGTACGAGACGAGCATCGCCGACTTCGTGGACGCGGCGATCAAGGACCAGGCCGCGATGCGTGCCCGGGCCGACGAGATCCAGGCGGCCAACGACAAGATGGACGAGCTGCTCGGAGGCACGATCGAGCAGATCGAGGCGGCCGCGCAGCAGCAGCAGGACGAGGCGGATGCCGCGCGCTCCAGCGCGATCAGGTTCTTCCTGCTCGCGGGCGCCGTCGGCATCCTCGCCCTCGTCGTCCTCGCCTACCTGATCGCCCGCTCGATCACCCGCCCGCTGCGCAGCAGCATCGACGTCCTCCGCGGCTTCGCCGACGGTGACCTGACCCAGCGCGCCGAGGAGAAGTCGTCCGCCGAGCTCGGCGAGCTCGAGCGGGCCCTGAACGGCTCGATCGAGTCCGTCGGCAGCGTCATCGGCACGGTGGTGGGTTCGGCGGATGCGG
>NZ_JANINT010000390.1 GCF_024509035.1 Nocardioides sp.
CGTGCCAGGTGCCGAGCGCCTTGGTACCGGCCGCCCGCGACTCCAGCTCGCGCCGCGCGTGCTCGTCGTCGGTCACTCCGGAGAAGACGTCGTGGAGCTGCGCGGCGACGACCTCCTGCGCGAAGTGCAGGGCATAGGTCCGGGCGATGAGCGGCAGCAGCCGGCGCTGGTGCATGCCGTAGTCGAGGAGCAGGTCCTCCTGCTCGTCCGAGGTCGCCTCGAACTGGCGGCGGCGCACGGCGTACCTCGTCGCGATCGCGAGCGCCACCTTGGCGGCGTTGATGCCGCCGCCACCGACGCACACCCGACCCTGGACGAGGGTGCCGAGCATCGTGAAGAACCGGCGGTTGGCGTTCTCGATCGGGCTCTCGTAGCGGCCCTCGGGCGTCACGTCGGCGAAGCGGTTGAGCAGCGCCGTCCGCGGCACCCGCACGCCGTCGAACCACAGTCGGCCGTTGTCGACGCCGTTGAGGCCCATCTTGCGGCCGTCGTCCTCGATGCGTACGCCGGGCGCGGGCTCGCCGTCGACGCGGATCGGTACGACGAACGCGTGCACGCCCTGTGATGCTCCGGCGACCTCGAGCTGGGCGAACACCACGGCGAGCTCGGCGTGCTTGGCGGCGTTGCCGATGTAGTCCTTGCGCGCCTGCTCGGTGGTCGTGGTGATCACGAACTCCTGCGCCTCGGCGTCGTAGGTCGCGATCGTGCCGAGCGCCTGCACGTTGGACCCGTGGCCGGTCTCGGTCATCGCGAAGCAGCCCATGAGCCTGCCGGTGATCAGGTCGGCCAGGTAGGCGTCGTGGTGGGCCTTCGTGCCGAGCTGGAGGATCGCGCCGCCGAACAGGCCGAACTGGACGCCGACCTTCACCAGCACCGACAGGTCGCCGTAGGCGAGGGTCTCGAACGCTGCGATCGAGGCGCCGATGTCGCCGCCGCCGCCGTACTCCTCCGGGAAGCCCATCCCGGTCTGTCCGGTGGCGGCCATCTCGACCACGACGTCCTTCACCCGCTCGCGGAAGTCGTCGATCGACATCTCCTCGGCGTCGGTGAGGATCGAGGCGTACTCCGCGAGGTTGGTGCGCACCAGGTGGCGGACCTCGGCGTACTTCCCGTCGAGCAGCGCGGTGAGCGCGGGGACGTCGATCTCGGGCTGGACGTAGCCGGTCGAGGCGGGCACGGCGGTGTCGGTTGCCATGCAGGGACGCTACCCACGGGGCGTGCGTCTCAAGCGGTGATCTGGACCTCTCCCGGTGCGACGGGGACGTCGCCGGCACACCCCGGGGTCGTCAGGGTCGGGCGTAGAAGGTGGGCGGGATCCAGTAGTACAGGGACTCCTCGACGACCGGCCGACCGGTGCGCGGCGCGTGCACGATCATGCCGTCGCCGACGTACAGCGCGACGTGGTAGATCGAGCCCGGGTCGCTCGACGAGCCCCAGAACACCAGGTCTCCCGGCCGGAGCTGGCTCGCGGAGATCGGCGTCGACTGCTCGTACTGCGCGACGGAGTAGTGCGGCAGCGACGTCCCGCCCTGTGCCCAGGCGCCCATGGTCAGCCCGGAGCAGTCCCAGGCGTTCGGGCCCGCGGCTCCCCAGCGGTAGGGCTCGCCGATCTGGGCGCGAGCGAACGCGATCGCGGCCCGGGCGCCCGCGGCGGGGGCCGGTGGCGTCGGCGCAGGAGGCACGGGTGC
>NZ_JANINT010000391.1 GCF_024509035.1 Nocardioides sp.
TGCCGGTCGTCGAAGGGTTCACGCTCGGCATCGCCGCGATCATCGGGCTCCAGCAGCTGCCGGCGGCGTTCGGCGTCGACGCGCACGCCGACCAGGTGCTGGTGCTCGCCGGGCGCGCGGTCGAGGGCTGGGTGCGCGATCCGCGGTGGGTCCCGCTCGGCCTGACGGTCGCCGTGGTCGTCACGATCCTGGGGCTCGCCCGGGTGCGGCCCACGCTGCCGGGCGCCCCTCTGGCGGTGGTGGCGGCGACGGCGGCGAACTCGCTGCTCGGGCTCGGGGCCACTCCCGTGGGCCACATCCCGAGCGGCCTGCCGGCCCCGCAGCTGCCCGGCGTACCACTCTCCGACCTCGGCACGCTGGTGCTGCCGGCGATCGCGGTCGCGGCCCTCGCGGCGCTGGAGAGCCTGCTCTCGGCCACCGTCGCCGACGGGATGACCGTCGGCGAGCGGCACGACCCCGACCGCGAGCTGATCGGGCAGGGCCTGGCCAACCTCGGCTCCCCGCTCTTCGGCGGGCTGCCCGCGACCGCGGCGATCGCGCGTACCGCGGTGAACGTGCGGTCCGGCGCGCGGTCCCGGCTGGCCGCGCTCACGCACGCGGTCGTGCTGCTGCTCGTCGTCCTGGTGGTCGCCCGCTGGGTCGGCGACATCCCGCTCGCGGCGCTGTCCGGGGTCCTCATCGCCACGGCGGTGCAGATGGTGCGCGTCTCCAGCGTGTCCGCGCTCGTGCGGTCCACGCGCGGCGACGGCGCCGTCCTGGTCGTCACCGCGGTCGCGACGCTCGCGTTCGACCTGGTCACCGCCGTCCTGCTCGGACTCCTGCTGGCCGGCTTCGTCGCCATCCGGCAGACCGCCGCGACCGCCCGGGTCGAGGAGGTGCCGCTGACCGCGGACGAGGACCACCGGTCCGAGGAGCAGGCGCTGCTCGACGATCACGTCGTGGCCTACCGGCTCGAGGGCCCGCTGTTCTTCGCCGCCGCGCACGACTTCCTGCTCGAGCTCTCCGACGTCAGCGACGTGCGCGTGGTGATCCTGCGGATGTCGCACGTCACCACGCTCGACGCGACCGGTGCGCACGTGCTCGCCGACACCGTCAGCCGGCTGGAGGGACGCGGCATCACCGTGCTGCTCTCGGGCGTGCGGCCCGCGCACGAGCGAGTGCTGCGCGAGCTCGGCGTCCACGACCGGCTCGCGCACGAGCGCCACCTGTTCGTGAGCACGCCGGAGGCGATCGCGCACGCACGCCAGCACGTGTCGCGGGTGGGCTGACCGCTAGGACGACAGGCGCGCGGCCACCTCGGCGGCCGCCCGGCGGACCCGCGGGGCGACCACGTCGACGTCGATGTCGCCGATGGTGACGATGCCGACGCTGGCCTCCAGCCCGTCCACCCCGGTCACCGGCGCGGCCAGGCCGCGGGCGCCGGGCTGGAGCTCGCCCTCGGTGACGGCGAAGGGCTCCGCGCCCGGCCGCCGGCCCAGCAGGATCGCCTTGCCGGCGGCGCCTTTGGTCAGCGGGTGCCGGGAGCCGACCCGGTAGCTGACGTGGAAGTCGGTCCACGACGGCTCCACGACCGCCAGCGCCAGCGCGTCCTCGCCGTCGGCGACCGTGAGGTGCGCCGTGCAGCCGAGGCTCTCGGCCAGGTCCCGCAGCACGGGTACGGCGAGGTCGCGCAGCACCGG
>NZ_JANINT010000392.1:0-535 GCF_024509035.1 Nocardioides sp.
GCGTCGTCGGGCGACTCCGGCAGCTGGTAGAGCATCTCCACCAGGGGTCCGTGCAGCAGGGCGATCGTGCAGCCGTGCTGACGGGCCCGCGGCAGGAACGCCTCCACCGCGAAGCGGGTGTCCAGGACCACCCGGCCGCCGGTCATCATCGAGCCCATGATCCCGATGAACTTGCCCGCGACGTGGAAGAGCGGGATGAAGCAGTAGAACGCGTCGTCGGGTCCCATGCGGGCACCTTCGACGCCCAGTCGCGAGAAGAGCCGGATCTGGCCGTGGGGCATCATCACGCCCTTGGCCGGCCCGGTCGTGCCCGACGTGTAGACCACCGAGGCGATGTCGTGGGGACCGACCGGCACCTGCGGGTCGGTGTCGTCGCCGAGGAGGTCCTCGAAGTCGACGACCGTGCATCCCGGCACCTCCACGGTGGCGGCGGTGCCAGGACCGCCGTACACGACGACCGTGGTGAGGTGGCTGAGTGACTCCCGGATCTCGACGAGCCGGGGGAGCAGCTGCTCCTCCACGAACGCCACCCGGG
>NZ_JANINT010000392.1:551-1673 GCF_024509035.1 Nocardioides sp.
TTCTGCATGACGTGCTGGAGCGAGTGGCCGCGGTATCCGGTGTTGATGGCGACCTCGACCGCGCCGGCCAGCGATATCCCGAGCCAGGTGCAGATCGAGTCGGGGGCGTTGTCGGCCATGATCACGACGGACTCGCCCCGGGTGACGCCGGTGGCGAGCAGGCCGTTCGCGACCGAGCACGCCCGGGAGTAGGCCGCGGCATAGGTCATCGACCGGCCGTCGACGTCGCGGACGAACTCCCGCGCGCCGTCGGCGCCCGCCCGCCGGCGGAGCAGGTCGGGGAGCAGGTCGTCCAGCGCCGGTTCCGGCGCGTGCCCGGCGGTCACAGGTTCACGGCCGACATGTCGGCGTACCGCTCGCCCGCGACGGCGTCGGGCGGCACGATCTCCTCCAGGCGGGCCACGTGCTCGGGCGTGAGTCCCAGCCCGGCGGCGGCGACGTTCGCCTCGAGGTTGCGCACCCGCTTGGTGCCGGGGATCGGGACGATGTCCTTCCCGCGCGCGAGGACCCACGCCAGCGCGAGCTGGGCCAGGGTGCAGTCCAGCTCGGCGGCGATGTCACGGCACGCGTCGACGAGCGCGAGGTTGTGGTCGAGGGCCTCGCCGTTGAACCGTGGCGAGGTACGGCGCCAGTCGTCCTCGGGCAGGTCGGCCGCCGAGCTGATCGCGCCGGTGAGCAGCCCGCGGCCCAGGGGGCTGTAGGCCACGAAGCCGATGCCGAGCTCGCGGCACACCGGCAGCACCTCGGCCTCGACGTCGCGGCTCTGCAGCGAGTACTCGCTCTGGACGGCGGTGATCGGGTGCACGGCGTGCGCCGCGCGGATCGTGTCGGGGCCCGCCTCCGACAGGCCGAGGTAGCGCACCTTGCCGGCGGCCACGAGCTCGGCCATGGCGCCGACGGTCTCCTCGATCGGGGTCTCCGGGTCGACACGGTGCTGCCAGTAGAGGTCGATGTGGTCGGTCCCGAGCCGCTGCAGGGACAGGTCGCAGGACTGCCGGACGTACTCGGGCCGCCCGCACACGCCGTGGTTGCGGCCGGTCGAGTCCCGGACGAACCCGAACTTGGTGGAGAGGACGACCCGGTCGCGAACGGCCGCGAGGCCGTGGCCGACGACGGCCTCGT
>NZ_JANINT010000393.1 GCF_024509035.1 Nocardioides sp.
GCCCCAGACGTCGTGCGTGCGGTCGGTCTCGCTCGTCGGAGAGGTCACGAATGGCCGGTGCCCCGCCGGGGGCGGTTCATGCGCTGGCGCATGGATCCTGGTGGGCCCGGGTCAGAGCACCGGGAGTGCCCGGGCGGACCGCAGGTAGCGGCGCAGCTCGATGCGCGCGTCTGCGGGGGAGTAGCCGCTCGCGCGGAGCTTCTCCAGGCTCAACACGCTGCTGGCCGGCCGGGGCGCCAGGCGCCCCTGCCGCGCCGCGTAGTGCGCCGTGCTGACCGGCCGGACGTCGGCCGGGTCGCGGCCGCAGTGCCGGAAGACCTCGGCGGCGACCTCCGCCCACGACATCGCGGGCCCGGCGTTGCTCACGTGGTAGGTGCCGTACGGCGCCCGCGACCCGAGCAGGTGGCGGGTCGCGCCGGCCAGCTCGCCGGCGAAGGTCAGGCGCCCGACCTGGTCGTCGACAACCTCCGGGCAGGTGCCCTGCGCAGCCAGGCGCTGCATCGTGCGCACGAAGTTGGGCCCGTCGCCGACCAGCCACGACGTGCGCAGCAGGTAGTGCGCCGGTACGCCGCCGACGGCGAGGTCGCCCGCGGCCTTGGCCTGGCCGTAGACGCCCAGCGGCGAGAGCGGCTCGTCCTCCTCGTGCACCCCGATCGCCCCGTCGAAGACGTAGTCGGTGGAGTAGTGCACCAGCGTGAACCGGTGCTCGACGGCCAGCCGGGCCAGGAGCGCCGGCGCTTCGGCGTTCACCGCCCAGCAGGCGCGCCGACCCGACGGGGTCTCGGCGCCGTCGACCGAGGTGTACGCCGCCGCGTTGACGACCGTGTCGTAGTCCTCCCACGGCCAGGCCCGCACGGCGTCGCCGTCGGTGAGGTCGAGCTCCGCGGCGTCCACGGTGTCCACGAGCGCGCCCGGGTCGTCGGCGAGCTCCGCGGCGAGCGCCCGCCCGAGCTGCCCGGCCGCGCCCGTGACGAGGGTCCGGCGGCGGGGCAGGGGCGCCACGTGCGCGAGGCGCGGGTGGGTCCGGTCGCGCTCGGAGATCTCCGCCTCCGCGAGCGGGACCGGCCAGGGGATCGCGAGCTCGGGGTCGTCGAGGCTCACGGCCGGGTAGGTCACACCCGCGCGCCAGTGGTCGTTGACCAGGTAGGTGTAGGCCGTGCCGTCGGCGAGCGCCTGGTAGCCGTTGGCCACCCCGCGCGGCACGAACACCGCGATCCCCGGGGCGAGCTCGAGGTGCGCGGTGACGCCGTACGTCGCCCCCGCGCGCAGGTCGACCCAGGCGGCGAACGCCGAGCCGGCCGCCCCGGTCACCAGCTTGTCCCACGGCTCGGCGTGCAGCCCCCGCGTCACCCCGCGGCGGGCGTTGTAGGCGACGTTGGCCTGCACCGGCCCGAGGTCGGGGACGCCGAGCGCGACCATCTGCTCGCGCTGCCAGCTCTCCTCGAACCACCCGCGCGCGTCGACGTGCACCGCCAGCCGCACGACCAGCAGCCCCGGGATCGGCGTCCGGTCGACCTTCGGCCCCATCGCGGCGCTCATCTCCGGGCCCTCACTGGCCCATCGAGGCATAGGCGGACTCGACCACCTGCTTGCCGGGGCGCCACCAGTCCTCGTGCCGGCGGTACCACTCCACGGTCGCGGCCAGACCGGTCTCGAAGTCCACGAACGCCG
>NZ_JANINT010000394.1 GCF_024509035.1 Nocardioides sp.
CGACGACCCAGCGGGCCACGCCGGCCGGGCGCAGGAAGCGCTCCGCGAGGTCGGCGGGGTCGAGCGCCGCACGAGCCGCCCAGTAGTCGTCGCCGGACGCGTGGGGCGCCAGGCCGAGGACCGGGGCGCACCAGCGCCGGATCGCGACGCCCAACGGCCCGTCGAACATCGTCATCCACCCGGGGACCGGGTCGGTGGAGCCTTCGTTGATCGACGCCTCGAACGCGGCCCGGTCGATCGGCTCGGCGAACACCCCGTGCACATGGTGGTCGACGAGCTGGACCGACCTGAGGTGGTCGGCCAGCGCGGTCGGGACCTCGTCGGTCAGCCCGGCGAAGGGGTCGATGGTGTGGTCACCAGCCGGCATAGGGGGCGACGTCCTCCTCGTTCACGAGTCCGGCGACCGCGTCGTCGATCGCCGTGGTGATGATCTCCGCCGCTCGACCGGCCTCGTTCTCGGTGAGGACGAGCGGGGGAGTGATCTCGAGGACGTTGCCGCCCACGTAGTAGACGACCGCGCCCAGCTGCCAGGCGCGGTAGACGACCTGGGCCGTCAGCCGCGGGTCGGGCGTGACGCCATCCTCGCCGACCAGCTCGAGGCCGATCGCGAGCCCGCGCCCGCGCACGTCGCCGATCCGGTCGGCGCCGCGGCCGTCGGCCGCCAGCAGCGCTGCCTGCAGGACGGCGCCCGTTCTCGCGGCCCGGGCGGGCAGCTCCTCCTCGACGATGGTGCGCAGCACCGCCCGACCCACGGCGGTGCAGATCGGGTTGCCGGCCGTGGTCAGCAGGGCCGAGGCCGGCGGCTCGTCGAGCAGTGCGGCGGGGCCGACCCCGGCGGACAGCGGCAGTCCGCCGCCGATGACCTTCCCGAACGTCACGACGTCGGGGACCACGCCGTCGTGCTCGAAGGCGTGCAGCGTGCCCGGTCGGCCGAGGCCCATCTTGACCTCGTCGCACACCATCGGCACGTCGTGGCGGCGGCACAGGTCCTGCAGCTGGGCGAGGAAGCCGTCGGGCGGCACCACGAGCCCACCGTCGGACAGGATCGGCTCGACGATCAGGCAGGCGATCGTCCCGCCGGCCAGGTGCCGCTCCGCCTCGTCCAGGCAGTGCCGCACGTCCTCCTCGACGGTGCCCCGCACCGGCCGGAACGGGTTCGGGTAGGGGAGGAACGCCGCGTCGGGGTCGGCGGCCTGGCCGGCGTCGACGTGGACGCCCGAGACCCCCATCGCGACCCCGACGCCGCCGTGGTAGCTGTGCTCGAAGGCCAGGACGGTACGCCGGCCGGTCGCGTGCCGGCACGCGCGCAGCACCACGTCGTTGGCGTCGGACCCGGCGTGGCCGAGGTAGACCCGCCGCTCACCCTCGCCCGGCACGAGGGCCAGCAGGTCCTCGGCCAGGCCGACCGAGTCCGGGTGGACCGCGGAGAGCCCGCCGGCGCCCGGCGGGGCAGCGGCCGCCTTCGCCATCGCCTCGACCACCGCCGGATGGCCGTGGCCCAGGCCGGCCGCCGTCCACGTCGCGGAGAGGTCCAGCAGCTCACGACCTCCCGGCTCGACCAGCGTGGACCGGTGGCCGCTGACGACCTCCAGCGGGAAGAAGCGCAGCTTCTCGACGCCCGCCACCGCGCGGGCGTCGCGCTCGTAGAGGGTCGTCACGACGAGCTCGC
>NZ_JANINT010000395.1 GCF_024509035.1 Nocardioides sp.
GCGCGCTCGGTCTCGCCCCGATCCAGGTCCAGCTGGGTCAGGCTGGTCACGGCGGCCGCGGCGTCACCGGCCTGACGCAGCAGGTCCTCTGCTTCGGCGAACCGGCCCTGCCGTCGCCGGAGCTCCCCCAGGTGGGCCACGGCCTCCAGCCGGGACAGGCGCCGCGACCCCTCCAGCCGGGCCAGGACGTCGAGGAGCGCGGACTCCGCCTCCTGGGCGCGTCCGCTGGCCATCAGGATCGAGGCGTACTGGGTCCGGCACACGGCGAACAGAGGCGCGAGGTCACGTTCAGCGCAGATGTCCTCGACCCGAGCGCACCAGTCGGCGGTCCGGTCGAGGTCGCGGGTCTCCTGGCAGGCGTTGATGAGCCAGCAGCAGATCTTGCCCATCCACATCAGGTCCTCGACGTCCCCGGCCGTGGCGGCGGCGACCGCCGCGTCGAGCAGGGGCATGCCGCCGACCACGTCA
This sequence comes from Nocardioides sp., assembly GCF_024509035.1. Classification (GTDB taxonomy): domain Bacteria; phylum Actinomycetota; class Actinomycetes; order Propionibacteriales; family Nocardioidaceae; genus Nocardioides. The sequence continues at coordinate 469 of NZ_JANINT010000395.1, forward strand.
CCCTGCCGCACGAGGGCGAGGCCCACCAGCGCACGCCCGACGATCGTCAGTGCGCCGTCGCCGATGGCGCGACCGACGTCGACCGCCCGGGTCGCCGCGTCCAGGGCGACCACGGCGTCGTGGTCCACGTTGAGGGCGACCTCGGCCTGCCGAACGGCAAGCCAGCCGGCCTCGGGCACGTCGCGATCCGGCCCCAGCAGATCCTCGGCGCGAGCGAGCCAGCCGCGGCCCACGGCGACCCCCTTGCCGAAGAGCATCGAGTCGTAGCCGAGCGCGGACGCGGCGCGCGCCGCTCCGCGGTCGTCCCCTGTCGCGCGGAACGTGCGGTAGGCGGCCTCCCGGGCGCCGAGGGCCACGACGACATCGTCGCGCCACCAGCCGACCTGGGCCAGGCCCTCCTGAGCGCGCGCGTCGGCGTCGCCCAACGCGCCGAAGGACGCGGCTGCCTCGTCCCAGCGCCCGGCCTTCAGCGCGGCTTCGGCGGCGCCCCAGCCCTCGGTGCTCCCCACCGCCTCAGCCTCGCTGTCAACACCGCCGTCGGCAAGGGTCAGACTCCCGCTCCCGCGGCCAGCGCGTGGACGTCCGCGGTCGTCAGCGGGTTGCCGGCGATCCCCCAGTCCCCACTGGCCACCTCGCGGATGACGCACCAGGTGACCGGTCGCATGTTCTCCCCCTCGACCTCGACCATGGCGGCCGTCAGACGCGTGATGATCTCTCGCTTCTGCGCCGGGCTGAACACGTCCTTGATGACGTTGACCTCGATGAGGGGCATGACGACTCCTTCGGTCCGCTTGCCGGTCCGCGGTGGACCGGCGTCCTCAGCCTGCGCGCTCGTCCGGCGCCCCACATCGACGCAACGGGCCATCCTTCGCCCGGACGGCAGATGGCCCGAACGGGCCAGGGCCACCCCATCCCGAACCGGCCGCAGGATCCCGAGGACGCGTCGGGGAGCATCGAGGCGCCCCACCTTCGTGCGCCCGCAGTCACCGGAGCCCGGCCGGCCGGCCGGACGGTGGCGGGGTTCGTTCGGAGTGGGCGAACCGACACCACTGACCGAGCTCGGGTCGATTCACAGCTCGCGCGCCGCACGCGGTGCGCGAGACACAAAACACCCTCTGACCTGCGCGTCTGCAGTTCAGAGGGTGTTTCTCGTTCGGTCGGGCTGACAGGATTTGAACCTGCGACCCCTTGACCCCCAG
>NZ_JANINT010000396.1 GCF_024509035.1 Nocardioides sp.
GGTGACCTTCGCCCCTACTGGTGCCGCTCGCGCCGGCCTAGCGTCGACGGCGTGGGGAAGCCCGTCCCGAGGTGCCCGATCCGGATCGGTGAGCCGTGCTCGCTGTGTGAACCGGGCGTGTCCGGGCCCGAGGACTGCGGGCTGGTCTGGCTGGTGATGAACGACCCGGACCTCCGCGAACGCCTCGCGGAGCTCCGGCGCGACCACCGCACGGTCTGACAGGATCGCGGCCGTGTACCCGGGCCACTCCGTGCTGCAGGTGCCGGTGCCGCCGCTGGAGGAGTACGTCCGGGGGCGGACCGCGCACTACGACCCGTCGTACCTCGGCGTCGGCCCGGCGTACGTGCACGCCCACGTGACCGCGCTCGGGCCGTTCGTCGACGAGCTGACCGAGGACGTCGAGCGGCGGGTCGCCGCGGTCGCCGCGGAGACCGAGCCGTTCGACTTCGTGCTGGAGCGGATCGGGCGGTTCCCGGACGGGATGCTGCACCTGCTGCCCGAGCCCGACGAGGGGTTCCGCAAGCTGACCGCGCGGCTCGTGGCGGAGTTCCCCGGGTTCCCGCCGTACGCCGGCAGGTTCGACGCGATCCCGCACCTGACGCTGGACCAGGTCTCCGTCGAGGTCACCGTCGAGTCCACGCTCGCGCTGCTGGACGGCATGCTGCCGACGTCCTGCCGGGCCGAGCGGCTGGACCTCGCGTGGTACCAGCCGGATTCCTCGCGCATCGTGAGGTCCTGGCGGTTAGGTTGACCGCATGCGACGTCTCGGAGCGCTCGTCCTCGCCTTGCTGCTCGCCGCCACCCTCGCCGGTCCGGCGCGCGCGGGTGATCCGCGCTGGGTGTTCTACTCCCAGGACAAGACCTACTACACGTCCCCGTGGTTCCAGGGCGCGCAACCGCAAGAAGCACTTCGACCTGGTGATCGGCCACACCAGGAAGGTCTACGTCCACGAGGGCGAGATGGTCCCGAAGGGCACCCTGTTCGCTCGCGCCAACGACCGGGGCGCACCCGACGGCTGCCACCTCCACTTCGAGCAGCGCTCGGTCGGCGGCGGGCTGTCGACCGCGGTCTGGCCGCGCGCGCTGCTGAAGCTGACCCCGAGGAAGAAGACGTGACCGACGACCGGGTCCTGAAGGCGTTCTTCGCCGAGGACGGCACCCTGCACACGATCCCGAGCAGGCACGGCAAGCTGCTGGTCGTGCTCGACCGGCTGGCCCAGGAGTTCGAGCCCGGGCAGCGCTACGAGGAGGCGGAGGTGAACCTCCTGCTCAAGCGCATCCACCCCGACTACGCCGCCCTGCGGCGTTACCTCGTCGAGAACGGCTTCCTGGCCCGCGAGTCCGGCGTCTACTGGCGCATGGGCGGCACCGTCGATGTCTGAGATCCGCGGCGAGGACTGGTACGGCGAGGACCTCGGCGCCGTCGTCCACACCGGGAGCGGCGCCGTGGTCGCCGCGGGCTAGCCCGCCGCCTGCGCGACCAGCTGCTCGATCCGCTCCGCCTCGGCGTCGCCGATCGCGAGCAGCGCGTACTCCGTGGGCCACATCTGCCCGTCGTCGAGGTGCGCGGCGTCGTTGAAGCCGAAGTTCGAGTAGCGGGCGCCGAACTTGGACGCGGGCTTGAAGAAGCACACGACCTTGCCGTCGCGGGCCCAGGCCGGCATGCC
>NZ_JANINT010000397.1 GCF_024509035.1 Nocardioides sp.
CGATCACCGCGGCCAGGTCGCCGGTGACCGTGCCCCACATCATCGTGTCGCCGGGGACGACGGTTCCGCTCTCGACGTGCCCCGCGACCCGGGTGCCGTCCACGGTCACCAGCTCGACGCGCGCGACCTCCGTGCCGGGCAGCCCGGCGAGCACCAGCTGACCGGGCGCTCCCGTGGCGTAGTCGTCGCTGAGGAAGACCTCCATCTTCGAGCCGGGCTTCAGGAAGGCGTCGGTCCCCATGCCCCACTCGTAGACCCAGCCCCCGTCGCCGCCGCGGGTCAGCAGGGCCGGTCCGCAGCGGGTTGCGGTGCCCACGCAGCCGAGGTACGCCGGGCCGTCGTCGACCAGGATCCCCAGGTCGGTCGAGCCCACGGGGTAGCTCCCGTCCTCGTCGGCGAGGTCGGTCTGCTCGATGTGCTGGACGCCGTCGTAGAGCCAGTGCGGGAAGTCCGCGGGACGGTAGCTCGTGACGCCGCTGTAGTGGTGGGCGCCGGTGTCGACGGGCGCGCCGACCGGACGGATCGGGTCGTCGAGGCCCCAGTCCCGCTGACCGCCGTCGGGCGCGGGCAGCACCACCTGCCAGTCGGACACCTGCGTGGCCCCCGGGATCTCGGCGAGGGCGCGCCGGCCCAGCTCGGACAGCTGGTGCGGACGGTCGGCCGGCTCCGGCTCCCGGGCGCGGTCGCTGTCGCCGACCGTCGCGACCACGACACCGGTCGCGGCGCTGAGCGCGCCGAGGCGACGGCGGCGCAGGCCGGCCTCGCGGATCGCGGCCAGGTCGGGACGGCCGGGGTGGGTGTCCTCGCCGTCGTGCAGCTCGCGCTCGAGCTGCTCGATCGTGCGTGTGCTCATCGCAGGTCTCCCTTCACGAAGTGGTCGTCGTCGACGTCGGAGCCGTCGGCGACCCGCAGCTTGCGCAGCGCGCGCGACAGGGTGCTCTTCACCGTGCCGGGTGCGATCTTCAGCTCGCGGGCGACCTCGGCCTCGGACAGGTCGAAGTAGTGGCGCAGCACGACCACCCGGCGCTCCCGGTCGGTCAGGCCGGCGAGCAGGCGCACCAGCTCGTCCCGGTCGCCGGCCAGCTCGTCCGCACCCGCACCGGGCTGGGCGCGGCTCGCCAGCGTGGCGTCGACCGCCCCGCCCGGCACCTCGTGCGAGCGGCGGCGCCGGAGCCGGTCGATGTTCGCGTTGACCAGGACCCGGCGCGCGTAGGCCAGCGCGTCGGACCGGCGTACCCGCCGCCAGCTCGCGTAGGTGCGGGCCAGTGCCGTCTGCGCCAGGTCCTCGGCGAGATGGTGGTCACCGGTCAGCAGGTACGCCGAGCGGTGCAGCCGTGGCCACGCGGCCACCGCGAACGTCTCGAAGTCGTCCTCGGCCGTCACATGCCCTCCCGGAGTGGGTGATCGTCTCACCCCTTCTACGCATCGGGGACGCGCGCAGGTTCTGCCGGCGGCGCTGCGTCCGCGCTATCCGAAGAAGACGCGCGCCTCGGCGTACTCCTCGGGGCTGACCAGCTTCAGGGCACCGGTGCCCTCGATGAGCGGGACCCGCACGATCTTCGTGCCGCGCAGCGCCATCATGGTGCCGAAGTCGCCGTCCGCGACGGCGTCGCTGGCCTGGAGCCCGAAGCGGGTGGCCAGCCAGCGGTCGAACGCCGTGGGCGT
>NZ_JANINT010000398.1 GCF_024509035.1 Nocardioides sp.
CTCCGAGATGACCGCGGCCGTCGCCGACTTCCGCAGCCGCGCGCTCGGGGCCGGCCTCGTGCAGGCCCCGGTCCTGGTCACCGCCCACCCCGAGGCCGGCGTCCTGGAGATCACCGCACCGCTCGCCGGCAACGGCACCGGCCGCACCTCCGTGCGCGCACTCCACGCGCTCCGGTCCCAGGTCGTCCCGGAAACGCTGGGCGCGGTGCCCGGCGCGGAGGCGTACGTCGGCGGCAACCTGGCCTTCTCCGAGGACTTCAACGCCCAGCTCGGTCGCTCGATGCTGCCGGTGGTCGTCTTCGTGCTGGTGCTCGCGTTCCTGCTGATGCTGGTCGCGTTCCGCTCGGTGACGATCGCGCTCGTCACCGTCGTGCTCAACGTGCTCTCGCTGGCGGCGGCCTTCGGCGTCATGGTCGCGGTGTTCCAGCACGGCTGGGGCGCGTCCCTCGTCGGCGGCCGCGGGGTCGGGGCGATCGAGTCCTGGATCCCGCTGTTCGACTTCGTGATCCTGTTCGGCCTCTCGATGGACTACCACGTGTTCGTGGTGTCCCGGATCCGCGAGGCGCACGACCGCGGGCTCCCGACCCGCCCCGCGGTCTCGCACGGCGTCGTCACGTCCGCCGGCGTGGTGACCAGCGCGGCCGCGATCATGGTCGCCGTCTTCGCGGTGTTCGCGACGCTGTCGATGACGACGTTCAAGCAGCTCGGCGTCAGCCTCGCGGTCGCGATCCTGCTCGACGCGACCGTCGTCCGCGCGGTGCTGCTCCCGGCCGTGCTGGCCGCGCTCGGCGACCGCACCTGGTGGCTGCCCCGCTGGCTGGCGTTCCTCCCCGACCGCTCCTACCACCCCGAGCCCGAGCCCGCCGGCCGGTCATGACACGTGGTCGGCGCCGTCGTCCTCGTCGCCGGGCAGCACCAGCCGCTGGTCGTCGAAGGTGATCTGGATCGTCTCGAACCCCTTGTGGCGCTGGGCCCTGGCGTAGCCGGCGTACGCGCGGCGGTCGGCGTCGGTGAGCTCGACCCGGTCGGTGAAGGGCGTCAGCAGGGCGCGCGGCCAGAGCCGGCGCTCGAGCACGACGTTGACCTCGATGCCGAGCACGCCGATGACGGCGGTGAGCCAGAGGACGCCGATCAGGCCGAGGACCAGACCGAAGGTCCGGTTCATGGCGCTGGTCTCGGTCAGGACGTTGGTGACGTAGGCCGTGCCGATGGTCTGGAGCCCGATCCACAGCAGCGATGCGGTGACGGCGCCCGGGACCGAGCCGGTCCAGACGTTGTGGCTGCGCGCCGCGCCCACGCGGAAGAGCGCGGTGAGCACGAGCGTGTTGACCAGGACCGTCAGGACCGTGATCGGCCACCGGTACGACGAGACCGTCTCGCCGAGCACCTCGGTGTTCGCGGCGAGCGTGGAGAGCACCGAGATCGTCAGCACGGCGACGCCCGCGGTCATCAGCAGGAAGAGGCTCTTGAGCCGCAGCAGCACCGGGTTGGGCCGGCTGTTGCGGGGCACGGACCAGGCGACGTTGAGCGCGTTCTGCAGCGCCTGGCCCAGGCCGAGCGCGCCGTACAGCGCGACGAGGGAGCCGACGACGATCGCCGTCGACGAGCCGGTCAGGCCCTCCGGCCGGCCCAGCTGGTCACCGATGATCGGGAACTGGGCGAGGG
>NZ_JANINT010000399.1:0-975 GCF_024509035.1 Nocardioides sp.
ACCGGGAGGTCGCCGAGCACGAGATCGAGGACGCCGAACGCGACCAGGACGAGGTGGTCGTCGACGTCGCCGGAGCCGAGCCGCAGGGCCCGGTGCGGCTCGAGGTGGAGCTCGACGGCCAGGACTACGCCTTCGACGACTGGGCGCCCGGCACGAAGCTGCTCGACCACCTGGAGTCCAAGGGCGTGAAGGCGCCGTACTCGTGCCGGGAGGGGGAGTGCTCCGCATGCGCCGTCCGCCTCCTGGAGGGCGAGGTCAAGATGCTGCACAACGACGTGCTCGACGAGGAGGACATCGCCGAGGGGATCCGACTGGGCTGCCAGTCCGTCCCGGTGACCGACACGGTGCGGGTCACGTACCACTGAGAGCCCGTTCGAAACCCCAGGTCCAGACCACCGCGGACCGCGGGGCGCTCGCGCGTAACCGGCGCGGTTTCGGGAAGTTTGACGCGCAACCATGAAGCGAACAACTCCGGCCCGCGACCAGTGATCGCCGCTCCCTCCTGATCGCCGCCGACCGGGTCCGGAGGCCGGAATGAGGGATAGCCTGCTGGGGTGGGGGCTGGCCGCGACCGCGACGAGGCCTGGCCGCCAGGACTCCGGGCAGCGTGACCTCGACCGGAGGTTTCGCCAGCTCCACCACCACCCCGAGCGGGTCACCTTCCACGACGTCGAGAACCTGATGTTGTCCGACTCGGTCCCGGCCGCGACGGTCGCCCGGGTCATGGGCCGCTCGGCCGCGCGGCGCCTGACCGCGCGCACCATGTGGCGCTGGGCCGCCGTGCACGGCACGTCGCGCCTGGTGATGGTGGTCGACGCCGGCGTCGCCGAGGACACCCTCCTCGATCACCTCGACGCCGGCACGTCGCCCGACTGGACCGCGCTCCACCTGTTCGCCGGGCTCGCCACCGCGACGACGCCCGCCGGCGTGCCGCTGGCCGAGCTGCTGGACCTGGACGTGGTCCCGGACTACGAC
>NZ_JANINT010000399.1:985-1663 GCF_024509035.1 Nocardioides sp.
GACCTCACGGACTGGTCGACCGCCTCGCCCGACCCGCTCGAGCTGCGGCAGTTCGACAACCTGCCCCCGATCACCGGCCCCGGCCTCTCGCCGTACCGCCCGGTCGCCGAGTGGGACGGCGACGGGGACTGGCCGGAGGTGGCCTGACGCAATCCGGAGGCACATCGCCCGCGTCCGTGGTGAGGTGGCCTGGTGATCGAGTACGGCGCGCGAGCCAAGCGCCTGCCGGCGCCGCCCCACGTCGTGTGGGACGACCTGGTGGCGCGCAAGCGCGTCGGTGTGCGCGCCTGGCTGGCGCTGCGGGGCGACGAGATCGAGCCGGAGGTGCTCGGGGCGGCGCGGCCGCACCTCGTCGTCTGGTCGTCGCTGTGGCCCGCGCGTCCCGACGACCGGGTGGAGATGACATTGACCGCGCGCGGGACCGAGACCCTGCTCGGCTTCCGGCTGCTGGCCCCCGGCGCCCCGCCCGGCGACGACCTGACCCAACGCATCCGCTACCGCGTCAACCGGCTGCTGTACGACGACCTCCGGCGGTCGTACGACGGCTGAGGCACCCGCGTGCCTTACCAGCCCCGCGCCCGCCAGTCCGGCAGCGCCGGCCGCTCGGCGCCGAGGGTCGAGTCGTTGCCGTGGCCGGGGTAGAACCAGGTGTCGTCGGGGAGGCGCTGGAAGATCTTG
>NZ_JANINT010000400.1 GCF_024509035.1 Nocardioides sp.
TCACCGATCGCGTCGAGCGAGAGCTGCGCCGCGTCCTCCTCGGCGGTGCCGAACAGCACGATCTGGGGGTGCGTGAGCTGCCACTCGTCGCGGAACCTGCCCGCCTGGCCGACGAAGATGCCACGGCGGCCGGCGGGCACCCGGTTCTGCTGCTGCCACTCGGCCATGTGGTGGTTCTTGGCGAACATCGAGACCCGGAACGACGGGCCGTCGGTGCGCACGACGACGTCGACGCGGTAGGCCGGGCGGCCGGTCCGGCGGTCCTGGTAGGTGGCGATCCTGCTCGAGGCGATCTGCCCGACGACCGTGAGCAGGTCGCCGACGTTGGGCTCCTCGACGCGGGTGAGCTCGCCGGTCTTGATGTAGCGCCGCGGGAAGTGGCGCAGCAGGTCGCCGACGGTGCGCAGCCCGAGCTTGTCCTCGATCGCCGCACGCTTCTTCTTGTGGTCGCCGAGCACCGCGACCACAGGTGTGTCGAGGCTGATCACCGCTGTCTCCCTAGCTCGCTGCTCGGCGCACGTCACTCGACGGACATCAGGAGCGGGTAGCGCCCCTGACCACCGTCGTACACCACGACGTCGACAGCGGGGTGGTGCTCCTCGACGTACCCCGCGCAGCGGGTGGCCAACGAGCCCTCGGCGTCCTCGGCGCCGGCCACGATCGTGACCAGCTCACCACCACCGCCGAGCAGCCGGTCGAGGACCTCGGTGGCGACGGCGTAGAGGTCCTCCCCCACGACGGCGAAGTCGCCCGCGATCACGCCGAGCGCGTCGCCGGGCTCGCACGGGCCGGCCATCGTCATCGCCTGCTTGGCAGCGACGGTGATCGCGCCCTGGCGGGCGTGGCGCGCCGTGGCGGTCATCTCGAGCACGTCGTGGTCGAAGGACCGGCCCGGCTCGTGGACGGCGATCGCCGCGAGGCCGGTGACCTGCGCCTGGGTGGGGATCACCGCGACCCGGATCGCGCCGTCGGAGTCGGCCTCTGCGGTGCTCGCCGCGATGTGGGCCACGCGCACGGAGTCGTGGTCGTTGGGCAGCACGATCACCTCGGTGGCCCCGCACGAGGTGATGGCCTCGAGCAGCTGCCCGGTCGAGGGCCGGTGCCCGGGGCCGCCGTGGACGACGACGGCACCGGCCTCCTCGAACAACGAGGCCAGGCCGGGACCCGCGGCGACGGCCACCACCGCCCTGCCGTCGCGAGCCGCCGTGCGGCTGCGGGCCGCGGCGATCTGCTCGGCGAAGTGCGTCACCCGGATCCGGTACGGACGACCCGCGGCGATCCCGGCCTCGATCGCGGAGCCGACGTCGTCGACGTGCACGTGGACGTTCCACAGGCCCTCGCCGCCCACGACGACCAGCGAGTCGCCCAGCCCCGACAGCGCCGTGCGCAGGACGGGGATCGCCGCGTCGTCGGCGTCCAGGAGGTACATGACCTCGTAGGAGGGGCCATCCGGCGTCAGGTCGCCCTCGGTCGGGGTCGCCGTCGCCGGGATCGGGATGTGGTGACTGCCGAAGGGCGCGGTCACCGGCGCGGGGCGGCGGCCGGTGAGCACGGTCTCGGCGGCGTCGAGGATCACGCTGACACCGCGACCACCCGCGTCGACCACGCCGGCCGCCCGCAGCGCCGGCAGCTGCTCGGTGGTGTGGGCCAGCGCCTCGCG
>NZ_JANINT010000401.1:0-626 GCF_024509035.1 Nocardioides sp.
CCGTCCGCGTGAACCCGATGCGCGGCGGCCCGGAGACGGTCCTGCGGGTCCTCCGGGACGCCCTGGCCGATCCCGAGTTCCGTTCCGCAGCGGCCTCCGCCTGACCGCCCCATCACCCTCTGGAGACCAACATGACCACCGACCTGCCCGACGACGTGATGGTGCCCTTCACCGTCCACGTCGACTTCCAGTCCGGCGCCCTGACGCCGGACCCGGTCATCCTGCGACGCAGCCACGCGGACCTCGCGGGCTACTTCCTGAACGAGTCCGGCGCGCCCGGCGAGGACGAGATGTACGCGGTGCACGAGATCCGCGTGCCCGCGACCAACAACAACCTGCTGTCCTCGACCACGGTCCTGCAGCCGGGCACCGTCGGCGGCGAGTACTTCATGACGAAGGGCCACTTCCACGCCACGCGCGACCGTGCGGAGATCTACCTGACCCTGTCGGGCCAGGGCCTGCTGGTGATGGCGCTCGAGGACGGGACGACGGAGACCAAGGAGATGCGCCCGGGCATCGTCAACTACGTCCCCGGGCACTGGGCGCACCGGTCGGTGAACACCGGCGACGCGCCCCTGGTGTTCTACGCCGTCTACATCGGCGACGCCGGCTACGACTACGCCACC
>NZ_JANINT010000401.1:636-1097 GCF_024509035.1 Nocardioides sp.
GTCGTCGAGGGCGAGCACGGCCCGGAGGTCGTGCCGAACCCGAGGTACACCGGCCGGTGACGACCATCGCGGTGACGCCCCGGGGCTTCCGGCAGACCCCGGGGCGGCATCACGACCTCCTCGCGGCCCTCGGGTGCGAGGTGCGCTACCCGACCCAGGAGCGGCCGCTGACCGCCGGCGAGCTGCGCGAGCTGCTGCACGGGTGCGACGGCGCGATCCTCGGCGTCGACGACGCGTCCGCGGAGGCCCTGGTCGGCAGCGGCCTGAAGGTGCTCGTCCGGTTCGGGATCGGCCTGGACAGCGTCGACCTCGACGCCGCCGAGGCGGAGGGCATCCGGGTCAGCCGGACGCTCGGGGCCACGACCACCTCGGTGGCCGAGCTCGCCGTCGGCCTGATGCTGGCCGCGGCCCGGGGCATCCCCGCCCTCGACCGGTCCATCCGGTCGGGGTCCTGGTCGCGA
>NZ_JANINT010000401.1:1171-1656 GCF_024509035.1 Nocardioides sp.
CCACGACCCGGTGGCCCAGCCTCAGGACATCGAGATGGTCGGCTTCGACGAGCTGATCGAGCGCGCCGACGTCGTCTCGCTCCACGCCCCGCTGACCGACTCGACGCGGCATCTCTTCGACGCCGATGTCCTGTCCCGGATGCGACCCGCGAGCATCCTGGTCAACACCGCACGGGGCGGCATCGTCGACGAGGCGGCGCTGGCCGTCGCCCTCCGCGAGGGCCCCCTGCACGCGGCCGCGCTCGACAGCTTCGAGGAGGAGCCGCTCGGCTCCGACAGCCCGCTGCGCGACCTGCCGAACGTGATCCTGACCCCGCACGCCGGAGCCTCCACGGTCGAGGCCGTCGAGCGCGCCGGCGTGCTCGCCGTCGAGGAGCTGGTCCGCGGTCTCGACGGGGCGCCGCTCCTCTTCGAGGTCCGGCCCGCGGGCTGAGCGGGTGGCGCTGGCGGGGCCTCGGGCACACTCGGGGCCATGACCGCCGTGC
>NZ_JANINT010000402.1 GCF_024509035.1 Nocardioides sp.
GGCGAGCCGGCGGGCCACGGCCTCGTCGTGCTCGGGGCTGGTTCGACGCTGCGGCATGTCCGCGACGCTAGGCAGCGCTGCGGACGGTCGCGAGCCCCCGGCCGGCAGCCTGTGGAGAACGCGCCGAGGACCGGACCTGTGGACGGGAGCCGGTCCGTGACCGGCAGGCTCAGCCTCTGATCACGGCCGCGGCGCCACGCAGACCGCGATCATGCCGGGACCGACGTGAGCGCCCAGGACCGCACCCAGCTCCCCCGACCACACCTCGCGACCCTCGAGGTTGGCGGCGAGACGCTGCGCGAGACGACCGGCGAGATCGCCCGCGCGGTCTGGGTTGGCCAGGTGGCCGACCCAGACGTCGACCGGCTGCTCGCCCGCTGCCTGCACGGCCAGCTCCTCGAGCCGGGACAGCGCGCGCGCCGACGTGCGGACCCGCTCGAGCGAGGCCACGACCCCGTCCTCGATCTTCAGCAGCGGCTTGACCGACAAGGCGCCACCGAGCAGGGCGGCCGCGGCGCCGATGCGTCCGCCCCGGCGCAGGTACTCGAGGGTGTCGACGTAGAACAGGGACGACGAGGCGGCCGCCCGCGCCCGTGCCGCCGCGGCCGCGGCGTCGGCGTCGCCCCCGGCGTCGAGGGTGTCGGCCGCGGCGAGGACGGCGAAGCCGGTCGCGATGCCCACCTGGCGGGTGTCGACGGGCACGACCCGGACCGACGCGTCGCGCGCGGCCAGCTGGGCGGACTCGAACGTTCCGCTCATGTCCCCGGACAGGTGGATCGAGACGATCTCGGTGGCGCCGTCGCGGGCCGCCTGCTCGTAGACCTCGAGGAGCGCCGCGGGACCGGGCCGCGAGGTGCTCACCGGCTTCCATTCCTTGAGTGCCGCGGCGACCAGGTCGGGCGTGGCGCCGTCGGCGCCGTCGGCGCCCTCGTCGTAGACGGTCGCGCCGATCACGACCTGCAGCGGCACGACGACGACGCCGCGCTCGGCCGCCACCTCCGGTGGGAGGCTGGCGGTCGAGTCGGTGACGATGACGACCGGCATGGGGCGAAGGCTACCGACGCCACGGATGCCGGGCGTCGCGCAGCGTGCGAGGCTGAGATCCAGACGCCTAGCGAGGGGGAACATCGATGCCGGGATCGACGATCGCGTGGAGCACGGTCGGCACACCGACCACCGAGGACGACCAGCCGTTCGAGATCTCCGACATCGGCCGCTTCGGGCGGATGGTCGTACGCCGGTTCGTCACCCAGGCCAGGTCCTCCGAGCAGCCGTCGTTCCGCGCCCTGGTGGCCGAGCACCTCGCGGTCTCGGTCGACGACCTGGCCGTGGTCGAGGAGCGCTGGCCTGCCTACGAGCACGTCAATGTTCAGGCGGCGCTCGACACCTGGCTCGCCGCCCCCGGGCGCGAGCACCGGGTGGTCGGCCTGGCCGACTACCGGCACCGGGGGTCCTTCGGGCTCGCCGACCTGCTCGGCCAGGACGGTCCGATGCGGTTCCACGGTCCGCGACCCGGCAACGTCACCCGCGTGAGCCTGCCGAGCGGACCCGGCGGCCAGACCCGCGAGTGCCTGCGCGCCGCCGTGCTCCTGATCTCGGACGGTGACACCCGGCTGGCGGCGCTGGTGCGCGGAGCAGACCCCGAGAGCGACATGGGCGGCGTCGCCCTCGAGGTCGTGGCCACCGTGCCGGACGCCGCGTCGTCCCTGGCGACCGAGCTGCGCGCGCTCGCGCTCGAGCTCAACGTCTACCGCGGACAGGTCGTGTCGTTCGGGCACAGCATGTTCGGGGAGCGCTCCTCGCTGCTGCGCTTCCACGACCGCCCGCGGATGTCGCCCGACGACCTGATCCTCCCGGCGGAGACCTTCGCCGACCTCCGTCGCCAGGTGGTCGGCGTCGCCCGCAACCGCGACCGACTGCGCGCCGCGGGCCAGCACCTCAAGCGGGGTCTGCTCCTCTACGGTCCTCCCGGCGTCGGCAAGACCCACACCGTGCGCTACCTGGTGAGCGAGCTGGTGGACACGACGATCGTCGAGCTGACCGGCGAGACGCTCGGCGGGATCCGCGAGGCCTGCTCGATCGCGCGGAGCCTCCAGCCGGCGATGATCGTCGTCGAGGACGTCGACCTGATCGCCCAGGAGCGCGGCCACTACGGCGGTGAGACGCCGCTGCTGTTCACGCTCCTCAACGAGATGGACGGGCTCGCCGAGGATGCCGACGTGGTCTTCCTGCTCACGACCAACCGTGCCGACCTGCTCGAGCCGGCGCTCGCCTCGCGGCCCGGGCGCGTCGACCAGGCCGTGCACATCGACCTGCCCGATCGCGAGTCGCGTCGACGCCTCGTCGAGCTCTACCGCGGCGACCTGGACGCCGACCTGAGCCGGATCGACGCCGTGCTCGACCGCACCGACGGGGTGACCGCGTCGTTCCTCAAGGAGCTGCTGCGCCGGGCCGCGGTGATCGCCGCCGACCGCGACCCCGACGGAGCCGCGCTGACGGTGAGCGCCGACGACGTCGACGCCTCGCTCACCGAGCTGCTCGACACCCGCAACCAGATGACCCGGGCGGTGCTGGGCTACCGCGACGAGTGAGGTCCGGCCCGCCGGTCACACGACGATGTTGACCAGCTTGGGCGCCTTGACGATGACCTTGCGGACCGGACGGCCGTCGATCGCCTTGACCACGCCCGCGTCGGCCAGCGCCAGCTGCTCCAGGTCGGCCTCGCTGATGTCGGGGGCCACCTCCAGCCGCGCGCGCACCTTGCCCTGGATCTGGACGATCGCCGTCACCGACTCCTCGACCAGCAGCGCCGGGTCGACCTCGGGCCACCCGACCTTCGCGACGGTCGGCTCGTGGCCCAGCCGCTCCCACATCTCCTCGGCGACGTACGGCGCCACCAGGGACAGCAGGATCGCGACCGTCTCGGCGGCCTCGCGAACGGCGGGGTCGGCTGGGCCGGCACCGGTGTCGATCGCCTTGCGAGTGGCGTTCACCAGCTCCATCACCCGGGCGACCATCACGTTGAACCGGTAGGACTCGACCAGCTCGGCCGCGTCGGTCACCGTGCGCGCCGTGATGCGGCGCAGCGCGACGTCGCCGCCGGCGGCCGGCGTCCCGGCGGCCGAGGTGACGTCGCCGGACAGCCGCCACGCGCGCTGCAGGAACCGCAGCGCACCGGCCGGGGACACGTCGGCCCAGTCGATGTCGTCCTCCGGCGGGCCGGCGAAGACCAGGGTCACGCGTACGGCGTCCACTCCGAACTCGGCAAGTTGATCCCCCAGACTGACGCCGTTGCCCAGCGACTTGCTCATCTTCTTGCCCTGGTTGATCACGATGCCCTGGTTCAGCTGGGCGGCGAACGGCTCGCGCACCTCCAGCATCCCCATGTCGGCCAGCACCTTGGTGAAGAAACGCGCGTACAGCAGGTGCAGCACGGCGTGCTCCACCCCACCGACGTAGATGTCGGCCGGCATCCACGCCTTCGCCTTCTCGACGTCGAAGGGGCCGTCCTCGTAGCCCGGCGAGCAGTAGCGCAGGAAGTACCACGAGGAGTCGACGAAGGTGTCCATCGTGTCGCTGTCGCGCTTGGCGGGGGCACCGCACTGCGGGCAGTCGACGTTGACCCAGTCCTCGGCCGCCGCCAGCGGCGAGACGCCCTTGGGCTTCAGGTCCGCGCCGCGCAGCTCGGGCAGCTCCAGTGGCAGCTGGTCGTAGGGCACGGCGACCTCGCCGCACGCGTCGCAGTGGACGATCGGGATCGGCACGCCCCAGTAGCGCTGGCGGCTCAGCAGCCAGTCGCGCAGCCGGAAGTTGACGGTGCCGGTGCCGGTGCCGTCGGCCTCCAGCTGCTCGATGATCGTGCGGATGCCGGTGGCCTTGTCGGTGATGCCGTCCAGGGGGCCGGAGTTGACGTAGGTGCCGTCGCCGCTGGTCGCGACGTACGTCGTGGCCGGGTCGTCCTCGCCGGGCACGTCGACGACCATGCGGACCGGCAGGTCGAACGCCTTGGCGAAGTCCAGGTCGCGCTGGTCGTGGGCCGGCACCGCCATGATGGCGCCGGTGCCGTAGTCGGCCAGCACGTAGTCCGAGGCCCACACCGGCACCTGCTCGCCGTTGACCGGGTTGGTCGCGTGGACGCCCAGGAAGACGCCCGTCTTGGGCCGGTCGGTGGCCAGCCGGTCGATGTCGGACTCCTTGCGGACGTCGTCCAGGTAGGCCTCCAGCGCCGGCCGCTGCTCGTCGGTCACCAGCTCGGCGGCCAGCTTGGCATCCGCGGCGACCACCATGAACGTGGCGCCGTACAGCGTGTCGGGACGGGTCGTGAACACGCGGATCGGCTCGTCGCGGCCCTCGACGGCGAAGTCGACGTGGGCGCCCTCGGAGCGGCCGATCCAGTTGCGCTGCGCGGTCACGACGCGGGCCGGCCACGTCGGCTCCAGGTCGTCCAGGCAGTCCAGCAGCTCCTGGGCGTAGTCGGTGATCTTGAAGTACCACTGGGTCAGCTCGCGCTTGGTGACCTCGGCGCCGCAGCGCTCGCAGCGGCCGTCGACGACCTGCTCGTTGGCCAGCACGGTCTGGTCGTTGGGGCACCAGTTGACCGGCGAGGACTTGCGATAGGCCAGCCCACGCTCGCGGAACTTCAGGAACAGCCACTGGGTCCAGCGGTAGTACTCCGGGTCGGAGGTGTGCAGCCGGCGCGACCAGTCGAAGGAGATGCCGTAGCGCTTGAACGACTCGTACTGCGTCTCGATGTTGGCGTAGGTGTAGGTCGCCGGGTGCTCGTCGTTGCGGATCGCCGCGTTCTCGGCCGGCAGGCCGAAGGAGTCCCAGCCCATCGGGTTCAGGACCTCGTAGCCGCGCTGCCACCAGTACCGCGCGATCACGTCGTGCAGCGCCGTGACCTCGGCGTGGCCCATGTGCAGGTCCCCGGAGGGGTAGGGGAACATCGTGAGCGCGTACTTCTTCTCCCGAGGGGAGTCGTCGTCGGCCTGGAACGGGTTGAGGCGCTCCCACACCGGCAGCCACTTGTCCTGGACCGCGCGCACGTCGTACGCCGCCGCCTCCGGGGACTGGTCGGTCTGCTCCGAGCGGTGGGTCTCCTGCTGGCTCATCTCGTCTCTCTCACCTGTGGCACGTGGGACACGTGCGGGATCGGGGGGCTGCTCCGGGCACAAAAAAACCCCTCGGGCACGAGGGGCAGCCGCGTCGGGATCGTGCGCTCGACGCGGCTAGGTAAGGAGCAGGGTCCTCCACATGCCAGCAGGATACCCCTCCACCACCGGCGGGTCACAGCCGCCCGAGGACGCCGATCCGTGGTCACCCCGGGACGTCATGCACCGCCACGCTGCGAGAGCGCACGTTCCGTATGACGTCCCGAGGCCCGCAACCCACGCGCCGACCGCGGCGGAGCCCACGTGACGGCGGCGTGATGTGGACGTGAACGACGCGCGACCGCCGGGACCGCTACGGTCTCGCCATGCGCGTGGTCGTGATCGGTGCGGGATTCGGCGGGCTGGGCGTGGCCCACGCCCTGCGGCAGGCAGGCGTCACGGACGTGACGATCCTCGAGAGGGCCGACGAGGTCGGCGGGGTGTGGCGCGACAACACCTACCCCGGCGCGGCCTGCGACGTGCCGTCGCCGCTCTACTCCTGGTCGTGGGCGACCAACCCCGACTGGGGGCGTCGCTACTCCCCCCAGCCCGAGATCCTCGACTACATCCGGCGCACCGCGGCCGCCGACGGGCTCCTCGACCTGGTGCGCACCGGCGTCGAGGTCACGGCCGTGGCGTACGACGACACCACCTCGACCTGGGAGGTCACGACGACCACGGGCTCGCTGACGGCGGACCTCGTCGTCACGGCGGTCGGCCAGCTGTCCAAGCCCGTCATCCCCGCCCTTCCCGGCGCCTCGACGTTCGAGGGCCCGGCGTTCCACTCCGCCCAGTGGCGCCACGACGTCGACCTCACCGGCAAGCGGGTCGCGGTCATCGGCACCGGCGCGAGCGCGATCCAGTTCGTGCCCGGCATCGTCGACCGGGTCGGCTCGATGACGGTGTTCCAGCGCTCGGCGCCGTACGTCGTGCCCAAGCCCGACCAGGCCTACCGCCCGCTCCACCACCGGCTGTTCCACCGGATGCCGTCGATCCCGGCCGGCGAGCGCCGCTTCGTCTACTGGCTCACCGAGCAGCTCAACGGTGCGCTCGCCGGCGACTCGCGGATCACCCGCCCGATGATCGCCGCGCTGCGCACCGCGTGGCGGCTGCACCTGCGACGACAGGTGCGCGACCCCGAGCTGCGCCGCAAGCTCGTGCCCGACTACCCCATCGGCTGCAAGCGGCTGCTGTTCTCCAACGACTGGTACCCCGCGCTCGACCGCGACCACGTCGACGTCGTGACCGACAAGATCACCGGCATCGAGCCCGGTGGCGTCCGCACCGCCGACGGTCACCTGCACGAGGCCGACGCCCTCATCTGGGGCACCGGCTTCGCGGCCACCGAGTTCCTCGCCGGCATCGACGTGCGCGGCGCGGGCGGGGTCTCGCTCAAGGAGCTGTGGGCCGACGGCGCGCGCGCCCACCTCGGCATCACCGTGCCCGGGTTCCCCAACCTGTTCTGCATCTACGGCCCCAACACCAACCTCGGCGGCAGCTCGATCATCGGGATGATGGAGGCGCAGGCCGGGTGGATCGCGCAGGTCGCGAGCCGGATCGCCGACGGTCGTGCCCGCCGGGTCGCCGTACGGCGCGAGGTCTGGGAGGCCTACGACCGCGAGATGCAGGGCCGGCTGGGCGACAGCGTCTGGGCCGGGTGCGACAGCTGGTACGTCGACGGCAGCCGCATCACCACGAACTGGCCGGGGCTGGTCACGGAGTACAAGCAGCGCACCGCCAGCGTCGACTGGAGCGAGCTCGAGGAGGTCGGCGCGCCCGCGGGGTCGGAGCCGCAATAGTCACAACGGGCCGATCGCAGATCACCGTCTGCGTCAGGTGAGGCCCGGGGATCTGTTCTTTCCTGGCGAGAACCCATCCCCTCCAGAACGGTGGACGACCTCATGTTCAGCACGCTCAAGACCCGGATGACCTATGCCAACGTCGCCAGCACGACCGCGCTGGTCCTTGTGATCGGAGGCGGCGGCGCCGCGGTCGCGGCCAGCATGGTGCCGGCCAACTCGGTCGGCTCGCGCCAGATCGTCAACAACTCCGTGAAGACCGCCGACCTCAAGGACGGCGGCGTCACGGGGACAGACCTCAAGGACGGCGGCGTCACCGGCGCCGACGTCGCCGACGGCGGTCTCTCCGGCAGCGACCTCGCCGGCGGCGCGATCGACCGGCCCGGCCTCTTCGGCACCGGCGACCTGGGCGTGGTCCGCGCGTACGCGTGGAACAACTCGCCCAGCGCCGACGCGAACCTGACCAACAACGGCTACACCTACAACCGCTCCGGCGGCGCGGTGAACGTGGTTCACAACGGCACGGGGAGCTACACCGTGACGTTCGCCGGGCTGAACCTCAACGGCGGCAACGTGGTGGTGTCCGGCTACGGCGGCAGCGCGACCTGGTGCAAGGTCGGCTCCTGGGGCTCGAGCTCGGTGAACGTGCGCTGCTTCGACGCCGCCGGAGCTCCCGTCGACGACTACTGGACGCTCGCGGCCAGCGACTGAGTCACGCGGCAGCCATCCGCCGGCCTCAGTGCCCGCCGGCTGTGGCCAGCGCCTCCTCGAGGTGGGCGAGCAGGTCGGCGGGGTCGGCGTACACCGCCACCGCACCGGCGTCGAGCAGCTCCTGGCGCCCGTAGCCGCCGGAGAGTACGCCGATCGTCGGGATGCCCTGGGCGTTGGCCGCCTCGACGTCCCAGACGGCGTCCCCGACCATCACCGCCCGGCCGCCGCCGACCTTCCTCAGCGCCTCCTCGAGGAGCTCGGGGTCGGGCTTGGACTCCTCGGCGTCCTCGCTGGTCGTCCAGTCGTCGGAGTGCTCGCCGGCTCGAAGCAGCTCCAGCGGCCGTTCGGCGTGCTTGGGGATGCTCGAGCTGGCCAGCACGACCTTCATGCCGCTCCGGCCGACCGCGGCCAGCAGGTCGCGGGCCTGCTCGAGGAGCTGGGTCTCGTCGACGATCCGGTCGTACTCCTTCTCCCAGCGATCCCGGATCTCGTCGCCGTGCTGCTCCTCGACGTCGTCACCGGCGACCGCGGCCACCAGCCGGTCGCCACCCATGCCGATGCAGCGGTGGATGGCCGCCGCGGGCACGTGCCGGTCGAGCACCTGGTCGAAGGCGCGCGACCAGGCGAGGGCGTGGTGGTAGTTGGAGTCCAGCAGCGTGCCGTCGATGTCGAAGACCACAGTGTCGAAGGAGGCCATGCCTCTCGGTGCCCGGTGTGGTCTCGACCATGCACCGGTCAGCCGCCGGCTGCGGCGGTGACCGCCTGGGCCCGGGCCCACCGGTAGTCGGCCTTGCCCGACGGGGACCGCTCGACCAGCGGCACCCGGATGATCGCCTTGGGGACCTTGTAGCGGGCGATGTGCCGGCCCGCCTCGGCCAGCAGGTCCTCGTCGCCTGCGGTGCTGCCGGCGGCCAGCTGCACGACGGCGACCGGCTCGCTGCCCCACCGTTCCGAGGGCCGGCCGACGACCACGACGTCGCGGACGTCGGGGTGGGCGGCGAGCGCGCGCTCGACCTCCTCGACGAAGATCTTCTCGCCACCGGAGTTGATCGTGACGCCGTCGCGGCCGAGCAGCTCGATGCGGCCGTCCTCGAGGTAGCGGGCGCGGTCGCCGGGGATCGCGAACCGCACCCCGTCGATGACCGGGAACGTCCGGGCGGTCTTGTCGGCGTCGTCGAGGTAGCCGAGCGGCACCCGGCCGCGCTGCGCGAGCCAGCCGCCGCCCTCGCCGGGCTCGAGCACCCGCGTGAAGAGGTCGTCCACGACCGTGGTCGCCGCGACCGGGCTGAACGTCGCGGTGTCGGCCTCCAGCCCCTTCGCCGACATCGAGCTCATCTGCAGCCCGGTCTCCGAGGCGCCCGCGGCGTCCATCACGAGGATGTGCGGCAGTGCCTCGAGCAGCCGGGCCCGCACGCCCGGGGTGAGCGGCGCGCTGCCGTTGTTGACCGCGGCGAGGCCGGAGAGGTCGTAGTCGCCGCGCTCGATCTCCTCCACCAGGGGCCGGGCGACCGCGTCGCCCACGACCGGGATGCTGACGACCCGCTCGCGGACGGCCGTGCGCAGCGCGTCGGCGGGGTCGAACCGGCGCACCTCGTCGGGCAGCACGACCCGGCCCCCGCCGGTGATGATGTGGAACGTCGACCACTGGGCCGCGCCGTGCATGAACGGCGGGATCATCAGCAGCGTCATGCCTCCAGCAGCGGCCCGGGCGGCGTCCGCGATGGCGTCGTACGACGAGAACGGCTCGCTCGTCCCGGACGGCGTGCCGCCCATCGAGGTGACGAAGATGTCGTCGTTGCGCCACAGCACGCCCTTGGGCATGCCGGTGGTCCCGCCGGTGTAGAGGACGAACAGGTCGTCACCGCGCGGCACCGGCATGCCGCCCTCGGGAACGGGCGTCCACAGCAGCGACTCGTAGTCGAGCGCGCCAGGCAGCAGGTCGTTGCCGGACTCGTCGGCCACCTGGACGAGCAGCTGGAGGTCGGGCAGTCGGTCGCGGATGGCGGCCACCTGCGGGGCGAACTCCGCGTGGTAGACGAGCGCGCGGGTACGGGCGTCGGTGAGCAGGTAGAGCAGCTCGTCGGTGACGTAGCGGTAGTTCACGTTGAACGGCGCGACCCGGGCGCGGTAGCCGGCGAGCATCGCCTCGAGGTACTCGTTGCCGTTGCGCAGGTAGAGCCCCAGGTGGTCCTGGCCGGACTCGTGGCCCGCGAGACCGGGGACGCCGTCGCGCTCGATGTGGCACCCGAGTCCACGCTCCACCAGGGCATGGGCGAGCCCGTCGACCCGGGCGTTCATCTGGGCGTAGGTGAGCCGCCGGTCCCGCCAGACCAGGACCTCCTGGTCGGGCACCGCGCGGGCGACGGTGTCGAAGACCGTCGAGAGGTTGAAGCCGTCCGGGCCGGGTCCGGGCATGGGTCCGCCTTACTGGAACAGGTTCTGGTTGCGCGGATCGTAGCGACTGGACGTGACCGGGACCACAGGAGCGCGGCGCGCATCCGCGATCGGGACCACGTACGGTGACCCGGTCGAAAGTTCGGTGTACCGCTACACCTATCTCTGGAGGAGCCATGCCGCACGAGCGTCTCGAGGACGTGCTGCACGAGGCGTTCACCGAGCTGACCCTGCACGGCGACATCTACCTCGCCGACTTCGCCGAGACCCTCTCCCCCGGCCTCGGCCGCGGTCCGGTCAAGGCCTTGTTCAAGCTCCGTCGGCTGGGCCCGCTGCGCATCAAGGACCTCGCCGTCCACCTGCGTCTGGACTCGACCACCGTGAGCAGGCACGTCGACGACCTCGTCCGTCGCGGCCTGGTCGTCCGCGAGCCCGACACTCGCGACGGCCGGGCCACGCTCGTGCACCTCTCCGCCCGCGCCGTCGAGCTGCTCGACGACGCAGAGGTCGAGCGCCGCGGCAAGCTGCGCGACGGCCTGCAGGACTGGTCGCCGTCGGACCGCGCGACGTTCGTGCGGCTGCTGAGCCGGTTCGTGCAGCGCGACGACCTCGCGGCCACCGTCGCCGCCATCACCTACGCCCACCCCGACCCGAGGGACCGATGACCGACCAGACCGACCGCACCGAGCTCGCCGCCGACCACGACGGTGCGCTCAGAGCGCCGCACGAGCTTGCGCACCACCTCGGTCACCCGGTCGAGGGCGCGACCGACGCCGAGGTCGCCGCCCACACCTCACCGGGCCGGGCCCACCTCGAGCTGCTCGTCGTCGGCTTCGCCGCGCTCGCGGTCTCGCTCACCCAGACGCTGCTGATCCCCGTGCTCGCCACCCTCCCGGTCACGCTCGACACCTCGGCGAGCAACGTGGAGTGGCTGCTCACCTCGACCCTGCTGGTCGGGGCGGTCGCCGTACCCCTCTTCGGACGCCTGGGCGACATGTTCGGCAAGCGGCGGATGATGCTGATCGCGCTCTCGCTGCTCGTGATCGGCTCCCTGATCACCTGCTTCACCAGCGACATCGCGCTGCTGATCGTCGGCCGCGCCGTGCAGGGCGCAGCCGTGGCCACGATCCCGCTCGGCATCAGCCTGCTCAGCGCCACCCTCCCTCGGGAGCGGGTCGGCGCTGCGGTCGCCGTGATCAGCGCGATGCTCGGCGTCGGCGGAGCGCTCGCCCTGCCGATCGCCAGCCTGATCGCCGAGCACGCGGACTTCCACGCGCTGTTCTGGATCACCGCCGTCGGCGGGGCGGTCGCCATCGTCGCGGTGGTCCTGGTCGTCCCCGAGGCCCCGACCCGCAGCGGTGGGCGCCTCGACCTGGTCGGCGCGGTGCTGCTCAGCGCCACCCTGGTCGCACTGCTGCTGCCGCTCGCCGAGACCGCGTCGTGGGGCTGGGGGTCCGGCCGGGTGATCGGCCTGCTCGCGCTCTCCGCGGTGCTGCTCGTCGTCTTCGGCTGGTCGCAGACCCGGATCGCCGAGCCCCTCGTCGACCTCGCCGCGCTGCGCCGCCGGCCGATCGTGCTGACCAACGTCACCTCGATCCTGTTCGGCTTCGCGCTGTTCGCCTCGATGATCGGCACCGCGGGCTACGTGCAGGCGCCCGAGGAGACGGGCTACGGCTTCGGCTCCTCGATCCTGGTCAGCGGTCTGGTGATGCTCCCCGGCGGCTTGATGATGCTGTTCTTCGCCCCCGTGGCCGCCGCGATGATCCGGCACCGCGGAGCACCCCAGACGCTCGCCCTCGGCGCCGCCGTCGTCGCGGTCAGCTGGGTGGTGCGCATCGCCCTCACCGACTCGATCTGGTGGGTCGTCGTCGGCGGAGTGGTGCTGGGCATCGGCACCGGCATCGGGTACGCCGCGATGCCGACGCTGGTCAACGAGCACACCCCGGTGCACGAGCTGGCCGCCGCGAACGGCCTCAACACCCTGGCCCGCAGCATCGGCACCACGCTCGCCAGCGCGATCGGCGGCAGCATCCTGGCCGCGTCGACCGTGACCCTGGGTGCCTTCGAGCTGCCCTCGTTGACGGCCTACCGCGAGCTGTTCGTGCTGTGCGTCGTCGCCTCGACACTCGCCGCCCTGCTGGCGCTGACGATCCCCAAGGAGCGGAACGACGAGCGCGCCGCTCCCTAGCCCGCCCCCGGCAGTGGATCTCGCCCGACGGCTCTAGTCGGTTCGCCGGGCCCGCACCACCGCGCTGACCGCGCCCCGGCACTCGGGGGTCGCCTTGAGCTTGGCGTAGAAGCGGCCCTCGGTGCCGGTGTTACCGGTCGACCAGGTGTAGCGACCACCCGAGAGGTCGGTGGTGTCGGAGGCGAACCGCACGTCGTCGCCGCCTCCCACCGTCCCGCGCACCTTGAACACCACCACGGTGCGGTCGGCGGCGCACACCGCCGGTCGGCTGCTCTTCACGACCCCCGACAGGTCCGTTCCGTCGGCCCGGATCGTGACGCTCACCGACGCCCTCGGCCCCATCTGCGCTGCTTCCGCACCGCCCGCTCCGACCCCGACGAGTCCAGTGATCGCGACCGCCGCCAACGCCGAGCTGCCTGCACCACGTGCTCGCATGACGTTCCTCTCCGGGGCGAGGATCGCCCCTCCGATCTCGGCACGCTAGGACGACGACCACCGTGCTCGGCATGGCCCGAACGGGCCTTGCGCGCTCCCGAGCGGCGCTCCGGCTGATCTCCCCTCGAGGCGTACCGCCCGGGGCGCGAGCTCAGCGCAGGACGACGGGCACCCGGGCCCAGCCGCCCACCGGCGGGGTCTCGCGGACCGCGGGCCGGTCGGGGGCCGGCTCGATCCGGTCGGTCCGCGCCAGCAGCTCCTCGACCACGACCCGCAGCTCCATGAGCGTGAGGTCGCGCCCCGGGCACACGTGCGGACCGGTGCCGAAGACCAGGTTGGCGGCGGCATGGCCGACGGGGTCGTAGGCGTCGGGGTCGCCGAACACCAGCGGGTCGCGGTTGGCGGCCGTCCAGTTCACCAGGACCCGGGCGCCCTCCGGGATCGTCGCGCCGCCGAGCTCGACCTCCCGGGTCGTGACCCGGCGGTTGGCCACGAACGGGTCGTCGATGCGCAGGATCTCCTCGACCGCGGCCTCGACGGCGGCATGGTCGCCGGACGCGACGTGACCACGCACCTCGCGCTGCACGTCGGGGTGCGTGGCCAGGAAGTGCACGATCACCCCGACCGAGGTCGCCAGCGACCCGAGGTCACCCGCCGTCCAGTTGCGGAGGATCGAGACGACCTCCTCGTCCTCGAGCGGACGTCCGTCGACGGACTCGGCCAGCAGCTCACCCGTGACGTCCGTCGCGGGGTGCCCCCGGCGGTCCTCGAGCAGCCCGTGGATCATCTGGTCGAACCGCTCGGCCACCTCGGCGGTGCGCGAGCGGTCACCCGACCTCGTCGCCGCGTGGTTGTCCTGCATCCAGGTCACGAGCTCGTCCTCGAGCTCGGCCGGCCAGCCCAGCCAGGTGGACTGGGACCGGACGGCGTACGGCACGCCGATCTGCCCGATGGTCTTCACGGTGGCGTCGCGCGGGAGGGCGTCGACGATCGCGGCGGCGTGAGCGCGGCACTGCGACTCCTCGCGCGCGACCCGCTCGGGGGTCAAGAAGCGGTCGACCACCGCGCGGTAGGCCGCGTGCTCGGCCCCGTCGAGGCTGTTCGGGATCGCGCGCCGGGCACTCACGGCGCTGGAGTACGTCGCCGGGTCCGAGGCGACCGCGACGACCTCGGCGTGCCGCAGCGCGACCCAGGCGCCGTCCTCGTGCGCGACCGGACACCGGGCGCGTTGCGCGTCGTAGACGACCCGCTGGTCCGCCACCTGCCCGGCATCGATCTCGACGGGCTCGCCCACCGCTGTGATCCTCTCCTCGACCGGCGGCCACGTTACCGTCGGGCAGGACGACGTCCGGACCCGCCTGCGGTTTCGCGTGCGGGCGCGAGGGTTACCGTCGAAGCATGATCGGTTTCCTCGTCGCCGGCTTGATCATCGGAGCCCTGGCGCGGCTCATCAAGCCCGGCAAGCAGAACCTCGGCATCCTCGCCACCCTCGGGCTCGGGCTGGTCGGCTCGCTGATCGGCGGCCTGATCGCCTCCGCCCTGGGCACCGGCAGCATCTGGGAGCTCAACGTGCTCGGCTTCGTGCTCGCGGTGATCGCCGCGGTGCTGCTCATCGGTGTCGCCGAGGCCGTCGCAGGGAAGGACCGCGGCCGGGCACGCGTCTGAGTCAGTCCGCCGCCAGCCAGGCCAGCGCCGCCACCACGAGCGCCTCCGTGCCGGTGTCGAGCGTCGGCTGGATGACCGGGGCGAACACGGCGGAATGGTTGACCGGCACGTCCTGGGCAACCCGACCCGCCGCGCGTGCGGCCTCGTACGCCTCGGGGTCCGTGCCGCCGATGCCCCAGTAGGTGTACGGCGCCCCCAGCGCGCGGGGCAGGTCGCTGAAGTCCTCGCTCGCGCTCTGCTGGGGCAGCTCACCCGCCCGTTCGCCGAAGAAGTCGGCGAACGCGGCTGCGACCCGATCGGTCACGACGGGGTCGTTGTCGGTCAGCGGGTAGCGGTCGAACAGCTCGAACTCCGGCTCCGCCGGCGATCCGGAGGCCGTGCACTCGGCGCGCACGATGCGCTCGATGGCCTCCAGCACGCGGGTCCGGGTGGCCTCGTCGTACGTGCGGACATTGAGCTGGAGCACCGCCCTGTCGGGGATGACGTTGCTCTTGGTGCCCGCCTGCACGCTGCCGACGGTCAGGACGGCGGTGTCCCCAGGGGCGACCTCGCGAGCGACCACCGTCTGCAGCCGCACCACGATCATCGCCGCGAGCACGACGGGATCGACCGCAGCTTGCGGCATCGAGCCGTGCGCGCCGCGACCGTGCACGGTGATGCGCAGGCTGTCGGCCGCCGAGAGCGTCGGGCCCGAGCGGGTGCCGAGAGTGCCCGCCGGCATCGGCAGCACGTGCTGGGCCATCGCCACGTCGACGTGCCCGACGATCTCCGCCAGACCGTCCTCGACCATCCCACGCGCACCGTCGGCGGTCTCCTCGGCCGGCTGGAACAGCGCGACCACGGTGCCCGCCCAGTGATCGCGGCCGCCGCTCAGCAACGCAGCTGCGCCGAGCAGGCAGGAGACGTGCACGTCGTGACCGCAGGCGTGCATGATCGCAGAGCCGTCCTCGGCGACTGCGGTGCTCGCGTACGGGAGCCCCGTCTCCTCGCGCACCGGGAGCGCGTCCATGTCCGCCCGGAGCAGGACGACGGGACCCGAGCCGTTGCGCACGACGCCCACGACGCCGGTCCCGCCGACTTCCTCGTGCACCTCGAAGCCCGTCTCACGCAGGCGCGCGGCGACCGCGGCGGCGGTCCGTCGCTCGTGGTGCGGGAGCTCCGGATGAGCGTGCAGGTCTCGATAGAGCTCGTCCTGCCAGGTCCGGACCTGGTCGAGCCCGGAGAGCACCGTCGTCGTCGCACCGGTCATCTGGCCATCATGCCCCGCGTCCCCTAGCGGGTGGCGCCGGAGCATCGAGGCGGAAGCGGACACCCACCATGCGGATCGCGAAGCAGATGAGCGCACCGACGATCGCCGCGGGCATCTCTGCCCACCCGGCGCGGTCCGCGCCGACCACCACGGCCGCGCCCACCAGCGCAGGGATCGCGTAGATGCCGCTGCTCAGCACCGCCGGCACCTCGCGGATCAGGACGTCGCGCAGCGTGCCTCCACCGACGGCGGTGATCGCGCCCAGGATCACGGCCTGCGTGAGCCCCACACCGAGATCGAGGCCCTTGAGAGCGCCGCTGACCGCGAACAGACTCAGGCCGGCGGCGTCGAGCACGAGGATCGGGCCGGCGAGCCGATCCAGGCTGTGCCCGCCGACGAAGGCGACCAGGCTGCCGACCGCGGCCACCGCCAGGTAGCGCCAGTCGTCGAACGTGGCCGGCGGCAGCGCGTCGAGGATGATGTCGCGCACCATCCCGCCGCCCAGGGCCGTGAACATCCCCAGCGTGATCACGCCGACGATGTCGAGCCGCGCGACCCGGATCGCCGTCAGCGCTCCGTTGAGTGCGAACGCGAACGTGCCCGTCAGGTCCAACGCGAGGAACATCGGCGAAGAGGTGTCCACCCGTTCTGTCTACCTCGCAGGGTCGAGCCGCAGCCAGGGTTCGAGGCCGAAGGAGTCGGTGTCGCGGCAGCTCTACCGGTGCTCTGGCGCGGCAGAACGTGTCTGCTGCCACGCCGCACGGGTGCGCCACATCATCTCGGCGAGGACCGCCGGGTGGAGCTGGCCGCTCTCTCGGGCGCTGCGGGCCACGAGCGGCAGGTAGTGCCAGAACGTCTCGGGGAGGTCGCGCTCACTCAGGCGGTCGGCGATGTAGCCGACGCAGCGCTTGGCCGCCTCGGTCGCGAAGGCGTCGAACTCCGGGCACCCGTGCGGGGCGTGCACCGCACACCGCGCCGCGCCCGTGACCAGGTCGCCACACCAGCCGCAGTGGGAGCAGGCCGCGACCACTCCCTCACCGACCTGGCTGAGGCGCACGGTCAGGCTGGGCTCGTCGCGCACCAGGCGCAGCTGCTGTCCGTGACGCTGGCTGCACACGGCCACGGTCGCACCGTCCGACCCCTGCAAGGCCCAGTGGACCGACGGCTGACGGGTCGCACGGTCGGTCAGCCCCTCGTCGATCTCCATGTCAGAAGGAACGAGGCGCTCGGGCGCAGGGTCACGCCCCGAGCTGCAGAGCCATCGCCTGCGCTAGACCACTTCCGGTGCTCGCCGGGCGCTGCCGAGTCGGCGCGTCTGCAGGCTCATGCACCGCCGAGTCGGCTCCATCACAAATGGCAGCGGCCCGATCCGAGCGCTCTGCGCTCTGACCGGGCCGACTGCCATTTGTGGAGCTGAGGGGACTCGAACCCCTGACCCTCTGCATGCCATGCAGATGCGCTACCAGCTGCGCCACAGCCCCATTGCTTCCCCGACCAGCGGGGTGACAACTCGCGGAATACTAGCCAACCGATCCGGCCGATGCGAAATCGGGGTCGTCTCAGAGTGGCGGACGGCGGTTGTAGGCCACCAGTCGGCAGGGCTCGCCCGGGCCGACCTGGTCGAGGAGCGCCCAGCCGCAGTTCACCAGGCCGTGCAGCGCGGCCCGCTGCGTCACCGGCCAGCCGAGCAGCACCGGCACCGAGTCCCGGATCGCAGCGCCGTGCGACACCGCGACCGCCAGCTCGCCGGGGCCGACCGAGCCCACGAGCTCACCGAGGACCTCGACCATGCGTCCCGACACCTCCGCGGCGCTCTCACCGCCGGGCACGACGTCGAAGTCACCGGTGCGGAATGTCGCGAACTCCTCCGGCGCGAGCTCGGCGTACTCCGTGTGCGTCAGGCCCTGACGCGCGCCCAGGTAGTACTCGCGCAGCCGCGGGTCGTAGGTCGGGTCGAGGCCGGTCTCCTTGGCGACGTACGCCGCCGTCTGCCGCGCTCGGGCGCTGTCGGACGACCAGAGGGCCGCCGGCCGCAGCTCGGCGATCACCGGCGCGACAGCGGCCGCCTGACGGTGGCCGGTCTCGTCGAGCTCCGAGTCGAGCTGGCCCTGGACGCGGCGCGCGGCGTTCCAGGCGGTCTGGCCGTGCCGGAGCAGGAGGAGTCGGCGAGCGGCGCTCACCGGCGCGGGTCGCCGGCGGTGACGTCGGCGGGCAGGTCGATCGCCGGGCAGTCGCGCCACAGCCGCTCGAGCGCGTAGAACTCCCGCTCCTCCTCGTGCTGGACGTGCACGACGACCTCGCCGTAGTCGATGAGCACCCATCGACCGTCACGCTCACCCTCCCGCCGGATCGGCTTGGCACCGATCTCGCGGAGCTTGTCCTCGATCTCGTCGACGATCGCCTTGACCTGCCGGTCGTTGGAGGCGGAGGCGAGCAGGAACGCGTCGGTGATCGCCAGCTGCTCGCTGACGTCGAAGGCGATGATGTGGTGCGCGAGCTTGTCGGACGCCGCGCGGGCGGCGGCGTGGACGAGCTCGACGGCATGGTCGGTGGCGGTCACTGCGTGTCCTCGGGAGCGTCTTCGGGGGTGACTGGTGGATAGAGGTCGTGCTTGGCGATGTACTGGACGACCCCGTCGGGCACGAGGTACCAGACCGGCTCGCCGCGCTGCTTGCGCTTGCGGCAGTCGGTCGAGGAGATCGCCAGCGCGGGGATCTCCACGATCGTGACCCGGTCGGCCGGGATCGTGGCGAGCGCCGCGTCGTCCATGGTGTACCCCGGTCGGGTGCAGCCCACGAACCGTGCGAGCTCGAACAGCTCCTCGGCGTCACGCCAGGTGAAGATCTCGGCCAGGGCATCGACGCCGGTGATGAAGTACAGCTCGGCGTCGGGCAGCTGGGTGCGCAGGTCGCGCAGCGTGTCGATGGTGTACGTCGGGCCGGTGCGGTCGATGTCGACGCGCGAGACCGTGAACCGCGGGTTGGCTGCCGTCGCGATCACCGTCATCAGGTAGCGGTGCTCGGCCGGAGACACGCCCCGGTGGGACTTCTGCCAGGGATCGCCGGTCGGGACGAACAGGACCTCGTCGAGGTCGAACCAGGCCTGCACCTCCGACGCGGCCACGAGGTGCCCGTGGTGGATCGGGTCGAAGGTGCCGCCCATCACCCCGATCCGCCGGCCGGCGGGAGCAGGGTCGGTGGCCGTGCGCTCGGTGGTCAGCTGTGCTCGCGTCCCGCGCCGAAGAACAGCAGGCCTCCCAGCAGCACCAGCAGGATCGCGAGCGTGATGCCGCCGATCAGCCAGTGGTTGGGCACGCTCTCGTTGACGGACTCCTCGGCGGCGAGGGCGATGGTGAACGCGTTCAGCATGGCCGACACCCTACCGGGCGCTCGGCGCCCGCCCCACTCAGCGTCACGTCGGCGGACGGTGGAGGATCGGTCAGCGGACGTGACCGTCGCCGGTGACGACGTACTTGGTCGAGGTCATCTCGGGCAGCCCCATCGGGCCCCGGGCGTGCAGCTTCTGGGTGCTGATGCCGATCTCGGCGCCGAAGCCGAACTCGCCGCCGTCGGTGAACCGGGTCGAGGCG
>NZ_JANINT010000403.1 GCF_024509035.1 Nocardioides sp.
AACTGGACCAACCTGCACACCGTCTACACGCACGGCAACGGGATCATCGCGGCGTTCGCCAACCAGCGCAGCGAGGACAACAAGACCCAGATCGACAACGCCGACAACACCGGCGACCAGGCCGGCATCGTGTGGGCCCAGGGCACCAACGCCGGCCAGGACGCCCTCGAGCGCGCCACCGGCGGGTTCGAGGACCGGATCTACTACGGCGAGCAGAGCCCGGAGTACTCCGTGGTCGGCAAGGCCACGGACAGCTCCCAGGACGTGGAGCTCAACCTGGCGACGGCCGGGGCCGACGAGGGCTCGGTCACGACGTACGAGGGCAAGGGCGACGCCGGCGTGGGCGGGCTGTTCAACCAGCTGATGTTCGCCACCAAGTTCGGTGAGCCCAACTTCCTGCTCTCGGGCCGCGTGAACGAGAACAGCAAGGTGCTGTTCAACCGCAACCCGCGCGACCGCGTCGAGAAGGCCGCTCCGTGGCTGACCGTCGACAGCGACCCCTACCCGGCGATCGTCGACGGCCGGATCCTCTGGATCGTGGACGGCTACACGACCACGGACCGCTACCCGTTGTCGCAGAAGGAGTCGTTCAAGACGATGACCGACGACTCGCTGCAGGACGAGACCGGTCTGCGCACGCTGCCCACCGACGAGATCAACTACATGCGCAACGCCGTCAAGGCGACGGTCGACGCCTACACCGGCGAGGTCACGCTGTACGCCTGGGACGAGGAGGACCCGATCCTCCAGGCCTGGCGCAGCGCGTTCCCCGGCACCGTCAAGGACGCCAGCGAGATCTCCGACGACCTGCGTGCCCACCTGCGCTACCCCGAGGACATGTTCCAGGTCCAGCGCTACCAGTTCGCGCGCTACCACGTGACGAAGCCGATCGACTTCTACCAGGGCAACAACCGCTGGGAGGTGCCCGAGGACCCCTACGCCAAGGGCAAGTTCCAGCCGCCGTACCGGCTCTTCGTCGACAGCGACGGCGGGTCCGACCAGGCGTTCTCGCTGACCTCGGTCTACGTGCCCTACAACAAGAACAACCTGGCGTCGTTCGTGTCGGTCAACGCCGACGCCACCAGCGACCAGTACGGCCAGATGCAGGTCCTCGAGCTGCCCAACGAGCAGACGCCCGGACCGGGCCAGGTCGCCAACCAGTTCGCCACCGACCCCCAGGTCGCCAACGAGCTCGCCCAGTTCAACCGCAGTGGCGCGCGCCCGGTGTACGGCAACCTGCTGACGCTGCCGATCAACGACGGGCTGATGTACGTCCAGCCGGTCTACGCGACCCAGGCGCTCTCGGAGTCGAGCTTCCCGATCCTGCGCTACGTGCTGGTGAAGTACGGCAACGAGATCGGGTTCGGCTCGACGCTGCGCGACGCGTTGGAGAACATGCTCGGCGTCGACGGCGGCACCGGTACGCCCGACACCCCGGACACGCCGGACACCCCCGACACCCCGGACAACCCGCCAACCGGCTCGGTGGCAGCGCAGATCCGCAGCCTCCTCGCGCAGGCCGACGCGGCGTTCAAGGCGGCCAACGCGGCGCTCTCGGACGGTGACCTCGCGGAGTACCAGCGCCAGATCGAGATCGCCCAGTCCAAGGTCGGCGCCGCCGCGGACCTCGCGAACAAGCGGGGATCCTCGGGGCAGCCCTCCGAGTCGCCGAAGCCGTCCGAGACGGCGTCCGAGTCACCCTCGGCGTCGCCCACGGAGTGATCCGTCCGGATCCGATTTGGTCCGTCCCGCACCGGTCTGTAAGGTTGGGTTCACCGACGCGGGGTGGAGCAGCTCGGTAGCTCGCTGGGCTCATAACCCAGAGGTCGCAGGTTCAAATCCTGCCCCCGCTACAAATCCGAGAGGCCCTCACAGTCTGACTGTGAGGGCCTCTCGCATTGCCGATGGCTCTCGGTCAGCGGGGCGTCACGGCGGTAGTTTGACCACCACCCGAACGGGTGTCATCGAGGTGGTTCGCCGATAGGACATCGAGCGGCGTCGGTGCCGCAATGCAAGATTGCGCATGTGGAGACGAACGTCCGAACCCCGATGCAGATCTTCAGCCTCCCTCAGCGCCTGGTGGTGCCGCTCTTCCAGCGCCCCTATGTCTGGGACCAGGAGGAGCAGTGGGCGCCCTTGTGGAGCGATATCCGAAGACTCACTGAGGTCCGGTTGCGTGACCCGTTCTCGTCCGCCACTCACTTCCTGGGAGCCGTAGTCGTCCAAGCCCACGACGGGCAGCTCGGCAACATGGCGTCGAGCAACATCATCGACGGACAGCAGCGACTCACGACGCTGCAGGTCCTCATGGACGCAGCGGCGTCCGTCCTCGAGTCAGCGGGGCTCGACACCCTCGCGGGGCAGCTCGAGAGCCTGACGCACAACCAGGCGACCTTCGTCCCCTCGGGTGAGTCGCGCCTGAAGATTCGCCACACCAACCGCGACCACGCGGCTTTCGACGAGGTGATGGACGCGGACCCGCCGGTCGACCACGACGAGCTGAAGCACGCCTCGTCGAAGATTGCGCGGGCACATGCCTACTTCACCGATGCCATCGGCAGTTGGCTCGGAGATGCGGGTCACGAGGCATATTCGCAACGGGCCAACGCTCTCGTCGCCGTACTCACGAGCGGCCTCCAACTCGTCGCGATCAACCTGACAGCGACCGAGAACTCTCAAGAGATCTTCGAGACGCTGAACGCCCGAGGCACCCCGCTTACCGCTGCGGACCTGATCAAGAACTTCGTCTTCCAGCGACTGGCCGCGGAAGGTGCCGACACCCAACGCGCGTACGCCGACGACTGGCCGTTCGACACGAAGTTCTGGGAGACCGAGGTCAGCGTGGGGCGCTACCGGGTCAGCCGCAGCTCCCTGTTCCTCAATCAGTGGCTCACGGCGCGCCTCGGCGAGGAGATCAGCCCGCAGCAGACGTTCACCCGGTTCAAGGCCTTCGTGGAGCACGACGCCGGCCAGAAAATGGGTGACCTGCTGCCGACAATCAAGGAGCAGGCCGACCGTTACGAAGCCTGGACGGTGGCTGCCGATGACAAGGACCGGCAGCTGTCGACCGTCGAGATGTCGATCTACCGGATGAAGGCCAGCGAGCTGGAGCTGTTGAAGCCCCTGCTCATCTGGCTTCATGAGCCCGATCGCAACCTCCCGAGCCAGGTCATCGACGGTGTGGTGACAGCAGCGGAGAGCTGGATCATGCGCCGGATGTTCCTCCGACTGACGACGGCCGACCTGGGCCGCGTCGTCGCGGACGTCATCCGGATTCATGGCGAGGCTCCTGCTGTCGAGCTGGTGGATCGGGTCCGGGGTCACCTCGCACGTCTCAATGTCTCGAGCAACTACTGGCCGGGCGATGACGAGATCCGCACAGCGCTCACCGAGGAGGCCGCCTACCGACGGTTCAAGGTCGCTCGGGTCCGACTCTTTCTCGAGGCCGTCGAGAACGAGTTCCGCAAGGAGACCAATCAGCCGCAGGTCCCTCGACGCGGATACCCGATCGAGCACGTGCTTCCCCAGAAGTGGCAGGACCACTGGCCCGTCGACGGGCTCGAGGCCGAGATCGAGCGCGGCGCCCACGTGCATCGACTCGGCAACCTGACCCTGCTGACGAGCTCCTTGAACTCGAAGGTCTCGAACTCCGCGTGGCAGGCAAAGCGTGAGGCGTTGCGCAAGCACGACACCCTGCTGTTGAACAGTCGCCTCCTCAGCGAGGCTGCTGACGCGTGGACCGAAGAGGCGATCGATGGCCGCAGCGCACAGCTCATCGACGTACTCCTGCGGGTGTGGCCGGTCCCGGAGGGACACACCGGGCAGATCGTGGACCCGCGAGACAAGAGCCAGGACTGGGTCGAGGTCAAGGATCTGGTGGCGGCGCAGCTGCTCGAGCCGGGCACGGTGCTCACGGCACGTCCGGGCACCTGGGCGGCGAAGCAGGCACTAGTGCGCGAGGACGGCATGCTCGAGGTCGACGGTCAGCTCTTCAACTCTCCGTCAGGGGCTGGACGCTACGTGAAGGGGAGCGTGGCGAACGGCTGGAACTTCTGGCGGCTCCCTGACGGACGCAGGCTGGTCGACGTCCGCGCCGCATTCCGCGGCGAGAAGCCGCGGGACCTGCCCCGGACCGCGGCCCTGCCTCGGGTCGAGTGGAACGAGGAGGATCTCGGCGATTACGCCGCGAGCACGGCCGATCTCACCCTCCGCCTTCTCGACTACGTCGCGAGCGAGAGACCCGATGAGCTCCTCACCGGCCCGGACTTCGCTGTGATCGGCCTCAGCGCCGAGCAGGTCGCCGGGGTCACCGGTGCCATGGCTCGCAAGGTCTATAACGACTTTGAGAGGTCCAACCCACCGGTCGAGTTCGTCGAGCACGACGGTCGGTGGCACTACCGGATGACAAGCCAGACCGCCGCAGTCTGGCGGTTGGTGCGCTCCCTCAAGGTGGTCGGCGCGGTCGATCCGGCTGTCATCGACAGCGGGGAGGAATGATCCGGGCAGCGCGCAGCCCACACTCCCGGACTTCCGGGCAGCCTCCTGGGAGGATGGCGCAGTGAGCGTGGCGAGCAAAGAGTCCGAGCGGGCAGAACTGCACAAGATCATCTGGCGGATCGCCAACGACCTGCGGGGCAGCGTCGACGGCTGGGACTTCAAGAGCTACGTGCTCGGGATGCTGTTCTACCGATTCATCTCCGAGAACCTGACGGCCTACCTCAATGCGGCGGAGCGCACCGCCGGCGATCTTGAGTTCGACTATCGCCACCTCTCGAACGACGAGGCCGAGTTCGGTCGCGTGGAGACGGTGAAGGAGAAGGGCTTCTACATCCTGCCGCAGGACCTCTTCGTGAACGTCCGCTCGAAGGCTAGGCACGACGCCAATCTCAACGAGACGCTCTCGCGTGCGTTCACCAACATCGAGGCTTCGGCGGTCGGCACGGAGTCCGAGGACGACATCAAGGGCCTGTTCGACGACCTCGACGTCAACAGCTCGAAGCTCGGGGCCACCGTCGCCAAGCGCAACGAGAAGCTCGTGAAGCTCCTCGACGCCATCGGCGACCTCAACTTGGGGAACGGCGGGTTCACCGAGAACACGATCGACGCCTTTGGTGACGCCTACGAGTACCTCATGGGCATGTACGCCTCCAGCGCCGGCAAGTCCGGCGGTGAGTACTACACGCCACAGGAGGTCTCGGAACTGCTGGCGCGGATCACCGTGGTCGGCAAGACCGAGGTCAACAAGGTCTACGACCCCGCCTGCGGATCGGGGTCGCTGCTGCTGAAGTTCGCGAAGGTCCTGCCCGGGGGAGTGCGGCAGGGTTTCTTTGGTCAGGAGATCAACTTGACCACCTACAACCTGTGCCGGATCAACATGTTCCTGCACGACGTGAACTTCGAGCACTTCGACATCGCGCACGGCGACACGCTGATCGACCCGGCGCACTGGGACGACGAGCCGTTCGAGGCGATCGTCTCCAACCCGCCCTACTCCACAAAGTGGGAGGGCGATGCCAACCCGCTGCTCATCAACGACCCGCGTTATGCGCCAGCCGGCGTCTTGGCCCCGAAGAGCAAGGCCGACCTAGCGTTTACGATGCACATGCTGTCGTGGCTGGCCGTCAACGGGACGGCAGCCATTGTCGAGTTCCCCGGCGTGCTTTACCGCAGCGGGGCCGAGCAGAAAATCCGGCAGTACCTTGTCGACAACAACTTCGTCGACGCCGTGATCCAGCTGCCGGCGGACCTATTCTTCGGGACCACGATCGCGACCTGCATCATCGTGCTCAAGAAGTCGAAGACCGACAACAAGACCTTGTTCATCGACGCCTCCGCCGAGTTCGTCCGGCGGGGAAACAAGAACAAGCTCGACGCGGTGCACCAGCAGAAGATTCTCGAGGCATTCACCGCCCGCGAGGACATCGCCCACTTCGCGACGCTCGTCGACAACGCCGACATCGCGGCCAACAGTTACAACATCGCGGTCAGCTCCTATGTCGAGGCCGAAGACACCCGCGTCGCCGTCGACATCACTGAGTTGAACGCCGAGATCGCCAAGATCGTGGCTCGACAGGCCGAGCTGCGGGCCGAGATCGACGCGATCGTGGCCGGTCTGGAGGGGAGCGACTCATGAGCATGCCGACCTGGGACCAGTTCATGGTGCCCGTGCTGCGGGTGTTGAGCGACGGTGTCGAGCGAAGCCTGCGCACGACTCGTGCGGAGGTCGCGTCGCTGGTCGGGTTGGACGAGGACCAGATGGCCGAGATGCTGCCCTCGGGGCAGTCAGTGGCGGACAACCGCATCGGGTGGGCCGCGTCCTACCTGCACCGTGTTGGCGCGCTGGATCGTCCGCGCCGCGGGCACTACTTCATCACTGCTATGGGGTCCAGGCTCCTGTCCGACCATCCGTCCGGCATCAGCGAGGCCGTGCTTCGCACCATGGCCAAGCCCGGCGACGAGTGGTGGGTGGCGAAGCGCGCTACCGGAGCCGGCGGAAGCGTGGTGTCCAGCCCATCAGCTGACCAAGGTGCGATCGATCCGACCGAACAGGTCGAACAGGGCATCGCCCGGATCCACGAGGACGTAGCCGCGCAGCTCCTCGAGCGCCTCCTCGACAACGACCCGACCTTCTTCGAACAGGCCGTCGTCACGCTGCTCGTCGCGATGGGCTACGGCGGCGCGGACGGACGCGCGACGGTCACCAAACAGTCCGGTGACGAGGGCATCGACGGGATCATCGACCAGGATGCGCTGGGCCTGAACCGGGTCTACGTGCAAGCCAAGCGCTACGCCGTCGACCGCACTATCGGTCGACCGGACCTGCAGGCCTTCGTCGGCGCGTTGAGCGGCAAGGCCGACGGCGGCGTGTTCATAACGACCGCGCGTTTCTCGCGCGAAGCTGTGGCGTACGCCGACGGCGTGCCGACCCGCCTGATCCTGATCGACGGGGTCCGGCTGACCAGCCTGATGATCCGATACGGGGTCGGCGTGCAGGTCAAGGACACCTACCGCGTCGTCGAGATCGATGAGGACTTCTTCGAATGAGCAGGCTTGGCGACCTGATCACTCAGCTCTGCCCAGATGGAGTCGAGTTCCAGCGACTCGACGAGATCGGGGTCCTTTACAGCGGGCTGACCGGCAAGTCAAAGGCGGATTTCGCTGCTGGTAACGCTCGCTTCGTCTCCTACGTCAACGTTTTCAACAACCTGTCGACCGACGTCGAGCCGGGCGATCGAGTGCAGGTACGGGATGGCGAGCGGCAGAACCGGGTGCAATACGGCGACGTGCTGTTCACGGCTTCCTCCGAGAGCGCCGACGAGGTAGGGATGGCTTCTGGCGTGACGGTCGAACCTTCTGAGCCGCTGTACCTGAACAGTTTCTGCTTCGGCTTCCGGCCCCACCATGTCGACGACCTTGACCCGGAGTTCACGAAGCACCTATTCCGGTCGGCGGAGATTCGCAGGCAGATCATCCGCACGGCCAACGGGGTGACTCGTATTAACATCTCGAAGGCGCGCTTTCGGGCTATCAAGATTCCCGTGCCGCCGCTGGCGATTCAGCGCGAGATCGCCGCGATTCTTGATAAGATGGAGAGCCTCAAAGCCGAGCTTGAAGCCGAGCTTGAATTGCGCTCCCGCCAGTATGCGTTTTACCGCGACTCGCTACTCACATTTGCTGAAACCGAAATAGTCAGGTGGGCAACCCTGGGCGACATCAGCGTTCGCGTATCGTCCGGCGCCACGCCGACCGCTGGGCGGTCCGAATACTACGAAGGCGGAACCATTCCATGGCTCCGCACGTCGGAGGTCCGCTTCAACGACATCGTTGAGACGGAGATGCGGATCACCGAACGAGCCCTGCGTGAGACGGGGGCCAAGTGGATCCCGGCCGACTGCGTGATTGTGGCGATCTCTGGCGCCACAGCTGGCCGATCGGCCGTCAATAAAATCCCGATGACAACCAATCAGCACTGCTGCAATCTTGAAATCGACCCGGAGCAGGCTGACTATCGGTATGTCTTCCAGTGGGTTAGCCACCATTACGAGGTGATCAAAGCATTGGGTAGGGGCGCGCGCGCGGATCTCAGCGCCGGGCTCATCAAGTCTTTCGAGATTGCGCTTCCGCCGATTGATGAACAGCGGCGGATCGCCCTTCTTCTCGACAGGTTCGATGCCTTGGTGAACGACCTTTCCATCGGGTTGCCGGCAGAGATCAAGGCCCGCCAGGCGCAGTACGAGTACTACAGGGACAAGCTGCTGACATTCGAAGAGTTGGCGGCGTGAGCTTCGAGGAACTGGGCGAGCCGGGGACGGCGACGCACTTCGAGACCATCTCAGTCAGCGACGAGAGCACCGTCGTCGCGGAGTGGGTTTCGACAGGCTCAACCCACGGACTCGGTGGCTCAGCCTCCGAGTCGGCTTACCAGTCCGAGGCCGAGCTCGAGGCCGGGCTCATCAAGCAGCTCGAAGCGCAGGCCTACGAGCGGTTGACGATCACGTCCAACGCTGGGCTGGTCGCGAACCTGCGCACCCAACTCGAAGTCCTGAACAAGATCGAGTTCAGCGACGCGGAGTGGAAGCGGTTCTTCGAGGTCATCGCCGGGGCAAACGAGGGCATCGTCGAGAAGACCGCTCGGATCCAGGAGGACCATGTCCAGGTCCTCAAGCGCGACGACGGGACGAGCAAGAACGTCTACCTGATCGACAAGAACAACATCCACAACAACAGCCTGCAGGTGATCAACCAGTACGAGGTCGACGGCGCCTACAAGAACCGCTACGACGTCACGATCCTCGTCAACGGGCTTCCGATGGTCCACGTCGAGCTCAAGCGGCGCGGAGTCGACATCCGCGAGGCGTTCAACCAGATCAACCGCTACCAGCGCGACAGCTTCTGGGCCGACTCCGCGCTCTTCAACTACGTCCAGCTCTTCGTGATCAGCAACGGCACGCTCACGAAGTACTACTCGAACACCACGGCCGCAGCCGCGCACGCGGAACTCACCGGAGCCAAGCCGGCGAAGCGGCGTACGTCGAACTCGTTCGAGTTCACCTCGTGGTGGGCAGACGCCTCGAACAAGCCGATCACCGGCCTGACCGGATTCACCGCCACGTTCTTCGCCAAGCACACACTGCTCAACCTGCTGACGAAATACTGCGTCTTCGACGTCGACCGCAAGCTGCTGGTCATGCGGCCCTACCAGATCGTCGCCGCCGAGAAGATCCTCCAGCGGATCGAGACCTCCACCAACTACAAGAAGACCGGCACCCTCGCCGCCGGCGGCTACGTCTGGCACACCACCGGCTCCGGGAAGACGCTCACCAGCTTCAAGGCCGCACAGCTGGCCGCCAAGCTGCCGCACGTCGACAAGGTCATGTTCGTCGTCGACCGCAAGGACCTCGACTACCAGACGATGCGGGAGTACAACCGCTTCGAGAAGGACTCGGTCAACGGCTCCAAGAACACCGCCGAGCTCAAGCGGCAGCTCGAGAAGCCGTCAGCGCGGATCGTGGTCACCACGATCCAGAAGCTCGCGCGGTTCATCGAGGCCAACAAGGGCCACGAGATCTACGGCGGGCACATCGTGTTGATCTTTGACGAGTGTCACCGCAGCCAGTTCGGCGACATGCACACCGCCATCACCAAGGCGTTCAAGAACTACCACCTGTTCGGCTTCACCGGCACGCCGATCTTCGCCGAGAACGCGGGCACGTCAGGCAACGTCAACCTGCGCACCACCGAGCAGGCATTCGGAGATCGGCTGCACACCTACACGATCGTCGACGCGATCAACGACAAGAACGTCCTGCCCTTCCGGATCGACTACGTCAACACCATCACGGTCCCGGAGGGTCTGACCGACAAGCAGGTCGCTGCGATCGACACCGAGAAGGCGCTCCTCGCACCCGAACGGCTCAGCCAAGTCGTGTCCTACATGCGCGAGCACTTCGACCAGAAGACCCGGCGCAACTCCACGTACACCTTGGGGGAGAAGCGGGTTGCCGGCTTCAACTCGATCTTCGCCACCGCTTCGATCACGGCCGCAAAGCTCTACTACGAGGAGTTCCGTAGACAGCAGGCCGGGCTGCCGCAGGCGCAGCGGCTCAAGGTTGGGCTGATCTACAGCTTCGCGGCCAACGAAGCCGAGGATGACGGCAGCGGCGTCTTCCTGGGCGAGGAGGACTTCGAAACCGGAGCCCTCGACGCCAGCTCGCGAGACTTCCTCGAAGCGGCGATCAAGGACTACAACGCCATGTTCGGCACGTCGTTCGACACCTCAGCCGACAGGTTCCAGAACTACTACAAGGACCTGTCGCTACGGCTCAAGAACCGCGAGCTCGACATGGTCATCGTGGTCAACATGTTCCTCACCGGCTTCGACGCGACCACGCTGAACACGCTGTGGGTCGACAAGAACCTGCGCTCCCACGGTCTGATCCAGGCCTACTCGCGGACCAACCGCATCCTCAACTCGGTCAAGACCTACGGCACGATCGTCTCCTTCCGAGACCTGGAGGAGGCCACCAATGACGCCCTCGCGCTGTTCGGCAATAAGGACGCTCGCGGCGTGGTCATCCTCAAGCCGTACGGCGACTACTACGGCGAGTACGAGAAGCAGGTTGCCGACCTGCTCGAGCGGTTCCCGCTGGAGGACGCCCCGTACGTCGGCGAGGCCAACCAGAAGGCGTTCATCGCGCTCTTCGGTGCGATCCTGCGGTTGCGCAACATTCTCTCGTCGTTCGACGAGTTCGCCGGGCACGAGCTGATCAGCCCGCGCGACTTCCAAGACTTCCAGAGCGTCTATCTCAACCTCTATGCCGACTGGCGCGGAGCGAAGGACGCAGACAAGGAGTCGATCAACGACGACGTCGTGTTCGAGATCGAGCTGATCAAGCAGGTCGAGGTTAACGTCGACTACGTCCTCACCCTGGTGCAGGCGTTCCGTGACTCGATCGGGAACGGCGACCGCGAGCTCGATGCGCTCATGACCGTTCAGCGCGCTGTCGACTCGAGCCCGAGCCTGCGCAACAAGAAGGACCTCATTCTCGAGTTCGTTGACTCGGTCTCGATCACCGGCGACACCGGCGAGGACTGGAAGATCTTCGTCGCCGCCAAGCGCGATGCCGAGCTCGACGCTCTCATAGCCGAGGAGGCGCTGAAGGCCGACGAAACGAGGAGCTTCGTCGCCAACGCCTTCCGCGACGGCGCGATCCCAACCGCGGGCACCGCGATCACTCGAATCCTGCCTCCGGCCTCGCGGTTCGCGCCAGGTGGGGCTCACAGTGCCCAGAAGCGACGGGTGCTCGACAAGCTCGCCAAGTTCTTCGACCGCTACTTCGGGCTGGTCTGAGCAGCTATCCGCGGGCGTGCACTTCCCGAAGTGCGGCCACGACTACAGGGTGGTGACCCTGTTCGGGATCCTTCGTTGACCAGAGGTTGGTCCTAGTGGGAACACTGGGACCAACCTTTGTCGAGTGACCCTGAGGACGGTAGCGAGCACATGAGCGACGACGGGACCGTGGTGGGGACCGAGATCCAGCTGGTGGCCGACGACAACGGTCTCGCTGTGTTCGGGGCTCCGGGCGCCGTGGAGCAGTTCCTCGCCTCGGAGGGGTTGGTGGCTGCGGCGCCCACGTCGGATCGCCTAGGTGCGGGACGTCTTTGTGCGCTCCTGCGAACGGGCTCGGCGGCCGCGCAAGCCGGTTCGGAGATCGCCGAGAACTCGGGGCGCTGGGTCAAGCTCAGCGAGGAGTCGGCCAAGGCGATGAAGAAGTACGGCCTCCGGGAGAGCTCGAAGAGCGGCCTGAAGACCGGGGTGCTCAAGGGCGACAAGGGCCAGGTCAAGGGCTTCGTCGAGTTCGTACGCGGCCCGGGGACTGGTCTCATCAACCCGGCCATGCTCGCCGGCGCCGCCGGGATCATGGCCCAACTGGCCATGCAGCAGACGATGGACGAGATCACCGACTACCTGGAGCACATCGACGCCAAGTTGGACGACGTCTTGCGGGCGCAGAAGGACTCAGTGGTCTCCCGGTTGACCGGTGCTGGGATGGCGATCGACGAGGCCATGACGGTCGCCCGCGCCCGCGGCAAGGTCGACGAAGTCACGTGGTCGAAGGTGCAGAACCTGACCACCACCCTCGCCGAGGTCCAGGGCTACGCGCTGGCGCAGCTCGACGCGTTGGCCGGCAAGCTCGAGTCCGCCGCGAAGGTGTCGGACATCGCCGACGCGACCGCTGCCGCCGCGGGGTCGACGCAGGAGTGGCTGGCGGTGCTCGCGCGGACCTTCCAGCTACAGGAGGGTCTCGACGTCCTCGAGATCGACCGGGTGCTCGACGCCTCCCCGGACGAGGTCGACGACCACCGCCGGGGGCTGGAGGCTGCCCGGTGCAAGCGGCTCACGGACATCGGTATGGCTACCGAGCGGTTGCTGGAGCGGATCGTTGCGGTTGCGGACACCGCCA
The DNA here is from genome assembly GCF_024509035.1 of Nocardioides sp. GTDB lineage: Bacteria > Actinomycetota > Actinomycetes > Propionibacteriales > Nocardioidaceae > Nocardioides. Next base: position 12,465 of record NZ_JANINT010000403.1, read on the forward strand.
ACGAGAAGGTGTTGCTGCACCCGACGTCGGCACCCAAAGCCGTGCGGGCCAGCGGACGGGTCAGCGGGTCGATCCTCGACTTCCACGAACTGTTCGGCCTGGAGTCAGACGGTGAGGCCGTGGAGGTGCGCCGCTGGTCATCCGCCGCCGTCGAGGTGCGCGACAGGGCGATCGAGACCGGGTCTGAGGGGTTCAGTGCGGTGCGTCGCGGAGGAGGCGTCGCCCTGGGGCGCGTCCGGGAGGGTGCAAATGGTGCGCGTAGGTCGGCGCAGACGCTTCCTGGGCGAGTGAGGTCCGGACGTCGCCGACCCGATGGTGAAGCGGAGGACTCGCAGGGCTGACCGACCCGCGTTCTGTCCTGCGGCTCCCTGGTCAGTTCCGTAGCCGTATAGGACGGCAGCGGCATGCAGCCTGCTGGCCTGAGCGGTCGACCCGGCGAGGTGCGGTCCTCACGGGCAGCCGTCCTCGCATGCGCTGTCTCTCGATGAGGAGAGGTTGACGGCCGCCGCATTCGGTGCAGGGCGCTCGACCTTGCGCCACCCGGCGGCGGCGGTGCTCGAGTGGAGAACGATCTGAGGCCAGCGGCCCGCTCTGCGCCGCTGGATGACGCCTTCGTCCGCACCCTCACCCGCTGTGGTCCGCCCCCCGCGCTATGGCCGTCCCGGAGCGAGGGCAGTCGTGCATGCCGGGCACAGGTAGCGCCGCAGGTAGGTGGTGTCACCCGGAGCAATGCGCCCGAACTCCGCGGCCTGCTCAAACAGCCACCACACCAGCCCTTTGTCGGCCGCCGCTGCGGTATCCAGACCGCCGGCACCCTGACTGCGGTGGACACGCTTGTAGTCCTCGGGCTTGTCGAGGTAGCGACGAAATAGCGTCTGACACAGAGAGCACTGGGCGAGGCCGAGCCGCTCAGCGGCCTGCAGCCGCAGCTCCTCAACCGGCTGGTTAGCAGGTGCGGTGAGCACCTCCCGGAATCGGGTCTGACCCGCGGCTGTCTGCCAGATGCGGATCAGCCCGACGCCGAGCCGGCCAGCGATCATGACCTGCGCGGGACTGAACTCCTCGCACACCGCGGCCAGGTAGCAGCGGTCGGCGACCACTGAATAGCCGTGCGCCTGACCCGCCGAGACCGCGAACCTGGACGTACTGGGCTTGACCTCGACAGCGATTAGCTCGCTCTGACCGGACAGGTCACCGCCCAGATACCGCACCCCCAGGACGTCGATCTCGCCCACGTCCCGCACGTTCGTCTTGATTCGGGTCTCCCAGCAGCCGAACTCGGCCTCCATGAACCGGTCAGTCGGGGCGTACAGGTCTGCCTCAGCCACATCCGGAGGCTACTCGCGATCGTCACCGCCGACGTCACCTCGGCGAACCATCCCCAGGTGGGGATTTCTGACCGGCCACCTGCTCGGTGGCCCGGGAGGCGGACTCGACCAGGACCTGCTCACGCTTGACGTACAGGACCTGCGCGCCCTCACCGCAGTCGAGCCGGACCATGCCCCTGCCGCCGAACTCCACCTCTGCGAACGCCTGGTCCTCGAGGCTGATGTGCCCGAACCACGCGCTGTTGTCCCGTGGGCGGCGCCCTCGCCGGACGGTGAGCCGTGGAGAACGGTTGACCTTCGCCTACCCGGCCGGGAGGAGGCAGGTGCTGGTGCCGAGGGAAGCGGAGACTCTGCAATCGTTCAGCTGGGAAGGTGGATGGAGTAGGGGATGCCGACCTCGTCGAGGAGGTCGAACACCCTGGAGTCCGCTCCGATCTTGTTGGTGATAGCGCTTGCGAAGAAGTGCCAGTGGGCACCCTCGATCGCGCCGCTCTGGATCAGGTAGGCGTCGGACCGAATCTGGCGCTCGAGCTCTGGGGTCAAGTACTTGTAGCCGACCTTGGACTCGTGAGCGACGCCGTCGACGAGGACGTCGAAGATACGACGGTCGGTGATGTTGCAGGCTCCCTGGCAGCCCAACGTCGAGATGGGGACCTGCCAGTCGCTGCCTTTCGCCGACGCGCCATACAGGTCTTCGAGATAGCGCTCGCCGTCCTTCCAGTCGGTGTAGAACGACGCGGGCGAGCCCGGTACGTGGGCGGAGCGTGTGAGAGCCTGGCCGAGCTGATCGAGGTCCGTGCGACCCATCTGAAGCCGGAGAAGCGTCTTCTCGCTGGCGCCCGCGTCCCGTAGGTCGTCCCAGTGCTTCCAGATGGCTTTGGAGGCCTCGACCCTGGCGGCCTCTGGGATCTTGTGAAGGCTGGCGAGAAGGAAGCCGACTGCGGCGGCCAGTTCGGGGTTGCGGGCAACGAACTCCGCTGCCTTGCCGGCGACGGCGACTGAGTCACCGGCAGCTGGCACCAATCCGGCTGCGCTGAACCCCGATCCCACCCAGTCGGCATGGATGGCTGATCCGACGACATCGCGCGCATCGGCGACACCTCCGAGCACCCAACCGACGCCGGGGACGAGGCTAGAACCGCCCGAGGCAAGGTTGCCGGCGAGCCAGGCGAGGGAGTCCTCCCGGTTCAGGTCGCCCAGGATGAGGCCCTTGGCGAAGTCGGTCGCGTAGGACATCTTCGAGATCTCGACATCGGCCATGAGCGGGTCCAGACCGCGACTGGCCAAGTTGGCGTCTTCGTATCCGTCGCTCAGACCGTCGCCGTCGGTGTCCGCGACTGCAGGGCTCGTGCCGACGACCGCGACCTCCCGGCCGTCCTCCAACTCGTCGTCGTCGCTGTCTGGATCGAGAGGGTTGAGCCCGAGGTCTGCCTCGGCGCCATCGTCCAGTTGGTCGCCGTCGGTGTCGGCCAGGAGTGGGTTCGCGTACCCGACATGGGCGTAGCCCGCCGATGCGTTCGCGACGAGACCACCCGCTTCGGCGCCGTCGGTGAGGCCGTCGCCGTCCGTGTCTGCGACGACCGGGTCGGTGCGGTACACATTGCCGCTCAGAGTCGCCCACCCGGACAGCTCGAGCAGGTCCGGCAGTCCGTCGCCGTCGCTGTCTTGGGTGGCCTCGGGAGCGTTGGAGGTCTGGCTCGTGACAGGGGCCATCGCCGGTTCAGACCGCAGCTCGGATCCCGTTGCTGTCGCGACGAGGGCGAGCACGACCACCATCTCGAGTCGGCGCCTTCGCCCCCTACCGTCCACAGGTCGAGGGTGTCACGTATCTCCGACATGTAGACGGGGTATGGACTTCTCGGTGCGCGCCAATGGTCGCCAGCATGACCAACCGAATCTGCCACCTCTGCGAGCACCCGATGGACCCTCACGTCATGGTCCTCGTCATCGAACGGCCCATGCTCGGCGGCATCATCCGATGCCCCGAACACGACTGCCGTTGTTGGGCCACCTGGGCGATGCGCCCGCACGGTGGACTGCTCTGGCAGACAGTCAGTAGGCGTCGGTGCGAGTCCGCGAGGAACCTTGGCGCCGACACCTGCTCTCGCCGGTAGCCTGGGATCGGAGGTGCATCGACATGACGGCAGCAGCGATCGAGCCAGAGCCGGTTCCGCTGACCAGGGATGCCGCTGGTCGGCTCATCGTGATCGGCACCCGAGTTCCCCTGGACACCCTCGTTGCAGCCCTCGAACGAGGGGACTCGCCCGAAGCAATCCACGAGTCGTATCCGGCGGTCTCCCTCGGCGACATCTATGCCGTCTTCACCTACTGCGTGCGTCATCGTGACGACGTCAATGGCTACCTGGCAGGGCGAGCCGACGAGCGCGCCGCGCAGCGCTCTGCGATCGAGACGAGGTTCCCGCCCGACGGCCTGCGCGCAAAGCTCCTCGCCCGCCCGGACGCATGACGATCAGGTTCCTGGCTGATGAGAACCTCGATCACAAGACACTGGCAGGGCTGAAGCGACGCGAGCCGGACCTCGACATCGTGGCCGTGCAAGAGGGATCAGAAGGCCCGGACAGCAGGTTCGGGCCTTCTGCATGTCCCGACCTCCACTAGCGTGCGGCCATGGCAGCGGGATCGCAGAGGATGCGGGCGGTGGCCGAGGTGGCGGATGCCGAGCGCTTCGTGGGGCGGCGCGCCGAGCTCGCGGTGGTCGCGGAGCTGCTGGACGACGGGTCGCCGAGCCGCCTGTTGCACGTCCACGGACCGGGCGGCATCGGGAAGTCGACGCTCCTGCGCGCAGCGGCGCGCGCCGGGCGGGCGGCGGGGCTGGAGCCGGTGGGCTTCGATGCGCGCACGCTGTCGGTGGAGGTGGAGCATGCCGTGGCCACCGTCCTGGCCGGTGCGGGTCCGCGGAGCCTGCTGCTCATCGACGAGATCGACGCGCTGGGCTCGGCGCTGGAGCGTCTGCGCGACCGGCTGCTGGATGAGCTGCCGGCCACCGCGAGGGTGGTGTTCGCGGGGCGTCGTCCGCCCGGGCCGACGTGGTGGGAGGGGGGCCTGGATGTCGTGGCGCGGTGCCAGCGGCTCGCGCCGCTCGACGAGGCAGACGCTCGCGAGCTCCTGGCCGTGCGGGGGATGCCCGCCGAGCGGGTGCGCGACGTGCTGGTGTGGGCGGGTGGCTCGCCGTTGGCGTTGACGGTGGCGACGATGTCGCCTGGAAACCGCCCCGGCGGCCAGGGGGCAGGGGCGCTGGAGGAGCGGCTGACCGAGTGGCTGGTGGGGGAGCCGACGCTGGATGTCTCACGTGACGTGCTCGAGGTGGCCTCGGTGTCGCGCCGCGTGGACGCGCGGTTGTTGAGGAGCGCGCTGCCGGGGCGCTCGACGCGCGAGGGGCTGCGGAAGCTGGCGGCGCTGCCGGTCGTGGAGCGGCACGGCGATGAGTACGCCCTCCACGACGTGCTGGCGGCGGCGATCCGGGCCCGGTTGCGGACCGAGGCGCCGGCACGGGAGGCCGAGCTGCTGCGGCGTGTCTCCGCGCACCTCGCGGACCGTGCCCGGCGCGGCGACATGCAGGCGCTGCTGCGGCTCTCCCAGCTCCTGGAGACCCCCGAGCTGCGCGCCGCCTTCGCCAACGACCCCAGCGACCACTACTACGCCGACGGCGCTCCGAGCGAGGCCGAGGTGGCCATGTTCGGGGCCGAGCACGGTTTCGACCGCGGCACCGACTGGCAGGAGCTGCTGGCCTGGTTGCGGCGCTGGCCCCAGCACGCCTTCGTCATGCGTCGCCGCGAGGGCCACGCGGTGATGGTCGTGTGCATGGTGCCGGTGGCGGAGCTCGCCGACGTCGGCCCGATCGCGCAGAGCCTGCAGCGGGCCGCGGAGCTCACCACCCCGGGCGACCCGCGCTCCTTCGGGGGGTTCGCCCTCTTCGCCGACGGACCGGCGCAGGACGCCGTGGAGTCGGCGCGGTTGAGCTCGGGAGCGCTGATGGTGCGCTCGGGACTCGGCGACGTGCAGACCGTGATGCTGCACTACCCGGAGCCGAACCGTCGTCCACCGGTGTCGTCGGTGACCCGGCGCGTCGAGGGCGAGCTGGCCCGACCCGTCGAGTTCGCCGACCTCCGCCCGCTCGGGGCCGTCGGCACGATCGAGGCGCTGGTGCTCGCCGAGCGGGGGCTGACCCCGCAGCACGACCACGCGGCACTGCTGCGCGAGGACCGCGACCCCGCCCGCATCGCCGCCCTCCGGCAGCGGCTGGAGGCCGTGTTCGGCGACGACCACGACGAGGTGCGGCTGCGCCGTGCCATCGAGCTGGTGCACCTGGGGGAGCGCGCCGACGAGGCGGCCTGCCTGGAGGAGCTGCACGTGAGTCGCCGGACCTGGTTCCGGCTGCTGCAGGCGGCCAGGGAGCGGGTCACGGCTGGATGACACCCAGCCTCCGCCCACCGGCCGCCGTGCTGTCCTGGTGAGCGTCCGGCGCCCGCGAGGTTGGCACCGCGGTGACACTGACGCGCCCGAGGCGCCCGCCTAGCGTCCAGCACGACACATCTGCTGGAGGAGGTCTCGGTGGCCGCACGTCGTCCGTCATGGGGTGGGACGCGCGCACAGCGGCTCCCGGCGCTCGCGTTGCTGGCCATGCTCTGCGCGCTGCTGCCACTCGTCCCAGCCGTCTCCTCCGTTGCCACAGGGGCCACCCAGGTCGCACCAACCCGCCCCGCCGCGACCTGGCCGCACCCGCTGCTGAAGACGGCCGAAGCCACCTTGACCGTGACGCCGTCGACCGCGATCGAGGGGGAGCGGGTGCGGTTCACGGTGCAGGCGGCGACGACGTTCCGCCGCCCCGGACGGATCGAGTACCGCGCGGGCGGGTCCTGGCGGACGGCGCGGAACTTCACGATGCCGCCGAGCGGTACGACGCGGGTCGTGCTCGCGATCGAGGCGAGGCACGCCTGGCGCGCGGTGCTGCCGGCCAGAACCACCCGGGACGGGCACCGCCACCCCGCGCTCGTCACCGCGCGTCGCAGCGTCGTCGTGGTCGCGCCCACGAGCGTGCTGACGGTCTCCGCGACCCTCGCCGAGGTGCGCAACACCCCGGCGCGACCCGGCCGCACCGCGACGCTCCACCGCTCGGTGGACGACGGTCCCTTCGTGCCGTGGGGCACGCCTCGGTCTGAGGAGGACGACGGCACCGCGTCGTGGCCGATCGAGCCCCCGGCCGACGGCCACACCTACCGGTACCGCGTGATCAGCGATGCCTACCACGGCGCGCCCGCCCTGGAGTCCGAGGTGGCCGTCGCGGTCCCACCCACGCCGACGGCCTCGGCGTCGCCGTCGGTGTCTGCCTCGCCGTCGGTCTCGGTGTCGCCGTC
>NZ_JANINT010000404.1 GCF_024509035.1 Nocardioides sp.
AGGAGGTGGCTCATCGCTAGCGCGACCCGCAGCTCGCGGTCGGCCCGGTCCTGGGCGGGCACCGACTCGCTGAGCACCTCGCAGAGCAGCAGACCGCGCAGCCGGTCCATCGCCTCGCCGAGGACGAGTGCGGATCGCGCGGTGGCCAGGAGCGGGACGGCTGTCTCGGGGGCCTCCCACCAGGTCAGGTACGCCGACGCGAGCCGCGCCCCGGACCCCTCGGGCGGCGACAGTGCATCCAGGAGGTCGCCGGGCACCCGCGCGGGGCGGCCGACGACGGCGGCGAACAGCCCGCCCTTGTCGCCGAAGAAGTGGGCGATCAGCGCGGCATCGACGTCGGCGCGCTCGGCGATCGCCCGGACGCTCGTGCCGGCGTAACCCCGCTCGGCGAACAGCTCCCGCGCCGCCGCCAGGATCGACTCGCGGGACTCGCTGTGACCGGAGCGCCGTCCTCGGCGTCGCGCGCCAGTGCTGCCGGCGTCGGCGTGGTCGCCGGACTCAGGCACCCGGACCACCCCGGCCGAAGCCTTCGAGGAACGTGCTCGCCACCAGCTCGCTGGCCTCCCCAGGGTCGACCAGGCCGGCGCCGGCGGCGCGGGCGGCGGTCATCAGGAGCCCGGCGAGCACGGCGCGCAACCAGGCGGGGTTCGCCGCCGCGGGGAGCTCGCCGGCCTCGACGCCGCGGTCCAGGACCGCCCACAGGGGGGCGAGGACCTGCTCCCGGGCGGCCAGGAAGGCGGGGTCCCCGGAGGCGCCCCCGGCGAGCAGGATCCGGAACCGCAGGGCCAGCGGCACCAGCTCGGCGGCGGCGCGCCGGATGCCCTCGCGGGTGTCGCACCCGGCCAGGTCGAGACCGGCCAGCGCCTCCGAGGCGCGGCGCAGCACCTCCTCCTGGATCGCGGACAGCAGGGCGTCGCGGCTCTCGAAGTGGCGGTAGAGCGTCGCCCGGGTCAGCCCGGCCCGGGTGGCGATCTCCGCGAGGGACGCCTCGGGCGCCGAGGCGAGCACGTCGGCGGCGGCGTCGAGCAGCGCTGCCCGGTTGCGGAGCACGTCCGCCCGGGTGTGCTCCTCCTGGACCGCCACACCTCGCAGGTTACCGAGTTGGTTCTGCGGGGGTGCGGCGTATAGTCAAAAAAACGAGACAGCAGTGTCTCACTTCTCGAAGGAGTGACCATGACCCCGCCGCCGAACCACCACCAGGAGTCCTGATGCTGCGCGCGCTCGGCTCACTGTCCGTCCGTCACCGGTGGCTGGTGATCGTGGTGTGGCTGCTGCTCGTCGGCGGTGTCCTGGTCACCGGGCGGAGCGTCGGCGGGTCGTTCAGCAACGACTTGTCGGTCGAGGGCACCGATTCCCAGGCGGCGTACGACGCTCTGGTGACGACGTTCCCGGAGATGTCGGGCGACGGCATGCAGGTCGCGATCCACGACGACCGCGGCGTCGCGTCGGGCCCGGTCCGCGGCGCGGTCGAGGACGCACTGGCCGAGGTGTCGTCGCAGGGCGGCGTCGCGATGGTGCAGTCGCCGTACGGCACCCAGCAGCAGATGGTCTCCCCGGACGGCACGACCGCCGTGGCGACGGTGCGGTTCACCGGCCGGGCCGTCGACATCGACACAGGCGAGATCGCCGCCGCGCAGGCCGCGTTCG
>NZ_JANINT010000405.1 GCF_024509035.1 Nocardioides sp.
GGGGAGTGCGTGGCGTGCCGACGTGCTGGTGCGCGACGGGCGGATCGCGGCGGTGGGACCGGACCTCGCCGACGACGGCGTGGAGGTGGTCGACGCCGGCGGGGCGTACGTCGTGCCCGGTGGCATCGACGTGCACACGCACTTCGCGCTGCCGGTCGGAGCGGTCACCTCGGCCGACGACTTCGAGTCCGGGACCGTGGCGGCGGCGTGCGGCGGCACGACGTGCGTCGTCGACTTCGCCGGCGCCGGCCGCGAGCCGTGGCGGGAGGCCCTCGAGACCTGGCACGAGCGGGCGAGTGGGAGGGCGGTGGTCGACTACGGGTTCCACCTCACGGTCACCGAGCTGCCGGAGGACCCGGTCGCCGCCGTACGCCGGTTCGCCGAGTTCGCCGAGCACGGAGTAACGAGCGTGAAGCTGTACCTCGCCTACCCCGACCGCCTGATGGTCGACGACGGCACGGTGGCCCGGGCCCTGGCGGCGTCGCGGGAGACCGGGGTGCGGGTCTGCATCCACGCCGAGGACGGGGCGGCCGTCGAGAGCCTGGTCGCCCGGGCGATCGCCGAGGACCGGACCGGACCGGAGGCCGTGCCGGCGACGCGCCCCGCCGCAGTCGAGGCCGCGGCGATCCGCCGGGCCGCCGCGCTGGCGGGCGCCGCGGACGCGTGGCTGTACGTCGTGCACCTCTCCAGCGCAGCCGGCCTGCGCGAGGTGCTGGCCGCTCGCGCCGCGGGGGTCGACATCCACGCCGAGACCTGCCCGCACTACCTCGAGCTCGACGCGGCGCACCTCGCGGCGGGGGAGCAGGACTTCGTCTGTGCCCCTCCGCTGCGCGGCGCGACCGACCGTGCGGCGCTCTGGTCGGCGCTGGGATCCGGGGACGTCGAGGTCGTCGCCACCGACCACTGCCCGTTCACCGAGGCCGACCGCCGCCGGGGAACCGGCGGGGAGGGCTGGTCCGACTTCCGCCAGATCCCCGGCGGCCTCAGCGGCGTGGAGACCCGGCTGTCGCTGGTCTACCAGGGCGTCCGGTCGGGAGCGATCTCGCTCGCGACCTGGGTCGAGGCGACCTCGGGCGCGCCGGCGCGCCTGTTCGGCCTCGACGGGGTCAAGGGCTCCGTGCGCCCCGGCCTCGACGCGGACCTGGTGGTCTTCGACCCCGACGCCACCCGAACGCTGGACGCGGCGCGGCTGCACTCGCGCTGCGACCACAGCCCCTACGCCGGTCGCGTCGTCACCGGATGGCCGGCGCTCACGATCAGCCGCGGCGAGGCCGTCGCCGCCGCCGGGGAGCCCGTCGACGCGCGCCGCGGCCGGGGCCGGTTCGTGTCGAGGTCGCCCTTGGTGCGCTGAGGTGGTGGCCCCTCCGGATCGGGGCCGTGCGGCAGGTCGGGGAGCGTAAAGTCGAGGAGGCGTGGCATGCGTGAGGAGACCGGCATGGCAGCACCCAGCATCCCGAGCGTCACCGTCAACGGCACCGCGCGGTCCCTGGCCGGGGTGGCGCCGCACACGACGGCGCTCGACTGGTTGCGCGGCCTCGGTCTCACCGGCGCCAAGGAGGGGTGTGCCGAGGGGGAGTGCGGTGCCTGTGCGGTGCTGGTCGCGCGTCCCGACGGCGCCGGGACCCGATGGGTGGCGCTCGACTCCT
>NZ_JANINT010000406.1:0-1263 GCF_024509035.1 Nocardioides sp.
AGCGGACGCGACTTCTACGAGGAGCTCGAGCTGCCCCGCTCCGTGCGCGACCGGATCGTCGTGGACGCGACGCCGTGGGTTCGACCGATGCTGGCCGTGCTGGACGAGTACCACCGCGCCTGCGTCCTGGTCGTCGACAAGGAGTCGGCTCGCACGTGGGAGCTGTTCGCGGACGAGCTCGAAGAGACGAGCACCCTGTTCGGAACGGCCCTGCGCAAGCCGCAGTATGCCGGCTGGCACGGGCTCCAGGAGTACCACGTTCGCAACAAGGCGGAGGAGCTCGCCAGACGGCACTTCCGCCGGGTCGCCACGGTGCTGGACGACTTCTTCCGGGAGGGGCGCTTCGAGCTCCTGGTCGTCGGTGGACACGACGTCGAGGTGTCGACCTTCGTGGAGTTCCTGCCGCGCCGGCTGCGCGAAGCCGTCGCGGGCACCTTCTCGATCGACCCCGGCACCGCGACCACCGGCGACATCCGCGCGAGCGCGGGGGCGATCGTCGAACGATACGAGCGGGAGGAGGAGCGCCGCGAGGTGGCCGACGCCTATCAGAAGCAGGCGGCCGGCGGCAACGCCGTCGTCGGGCTCGAACGCTGCCTCTGGGCAGGCTCGGTCGCCGCCGTCCAGCGACTCCTGGTGCACGAGGGCGCTACCGCCCCCGGGGTCGTCTGCGACGAGTCCGGGTGGCTGGCCGAGTCCGGCGACACGTGCCCGATCTGTGGACGACCCACCCGGCGTACCGACGACGTCGTCGACGAGCTGGCCCAGGCCGTGATCGACACCAGCGGCACGGTCGAGCACGTCGCCGCCGACACCCCGCTGAAGGAGGACGTCGCAGCTGCACACCTGCGCTTCCCGCTCCCGCCCTTGCCCGACTAGTCGTCATCGGGCCAGGAGGCCCGTTCCCCATCCAGCCGCACAGCCGCCGCACGGCGACGTCGCGGAACTTCCGGAGGCCGCTCATGTCGCAGTCCACCACCACCGCCGGGCACAGCTCCATCGCGACGGTGAACCCGTACACCAACGAGCTGGTGCGCGAGTTCCCCGCCATGGACGAGGCGGCGATCGATCAGACGGTCCACGCCGCCCACCACGCGTTCGCGGGGTGGCGCGCCACGCCCGGGGAGGAACGCGCGGCCAGGGTGGCCGAGGCCGCCCGGCTGATGCGCGAGCGCAGCGAGGAGCTCGCGCACCTGGTGACCCTCGAGATGGGCAAGCTGATCCGGCACAGCCGCACCGAGGTCGACCTGGCGGCGCGGATCCTGC
>NZ_JANINT010000406.1:1405-1644 GCF_024509035.1 Nocardioides sp.
TCCTGCTCAAGCACGCCAGCAGCACTCCGCAGTGCGGTCTCGCGATGGAGCAGCTCTTCACCGACGCGGGCGTGCCGCACGGCGTCTACACCAACGTGTGGGCGCCGGGAAGCCGGGTCGGACGCATCATCGAGAACCCCCTCGTCCAGGGCGTCTCGTTGACGGGCAGCAACAAGGCCGGCGCCAGCGTCGGCGAGCTCGCGGGCCGCAAGGTGCGCAAGAGCGTCCTCGAGCTCGGC
>NZ_JANINT010000407.1:0-1405 GCF_024509035.1 Nocardioides sp.
CCCCGACCACCTTCGGTCGCCGCCAGGACCTCGGCGAGGTGCACGGTGCGGACGCCGGAGCGCTCGCGGGTCAGCAGCCCCCCGATGTGGGTGAGGCACGAGTTGTCCCCCGCCACCAGGACCTCGGCGCCGGTGTCTCGCACGTGCCGGACCTTGTCGGCGCCCATGGCGATCGAGGTGTCGGCGTTCTTGACCGCGAAGGTGCCGCCGAAGCCGCAGCACTGGTCGGCCGCCGGGAGCTCCAGCAGGGTCAGCCCGCGCACGTTCTCGAGCAGCCGCCGCGGCCGGTCGCCGACGCCGAGCATCCGCAGCGAGTGGCAGGTCGGGTGGTAGGTCACCGTGTGCGGGTAGTACGCGCCGACGTCGGTCACGCCGAGCACGTCGACGAGGAACTCCGACAGCTCGTACACCGTCGGGGACGCACGACCCGGAGGGCGTCACCACCGCGTCGTACCCGGCGAAGGTGTCGACGAAGTTCCGCACCACCGGCACGGCCTCGTCGAGGTAGCCGGTGTTCACCATCGGCTGCGCGCAGCAGGTCTGCGACTCCGGGAACTCCACGTCCACCCCCAGCCGGCGCAGCAGCCTGACGACGGCCTGCCCGGTGCCCGGGTACAGGGCGTCGTTGATGCAGGTGACCATGAGCGCGACGCGCATGTCCCCATCCTCACTCATCGTCGTCGGCCGGCCGCTCGACGACCGGCATCCGTACGGTCTCGGCCTCCGGGCCGCTCTCGGGGAAGATGTCCGGCCGCTGGCGGGCGGCGTGCGGGCGCAGCGGGAGCGGCCGGTGCCGGTGCGGGCGCCGCAGCTGCAGCTGGCGGCGGGCCCGGTGCGCGAGGTCGAGCTCGCGCTCCACGCGCTTGACCGTCGAGAGCACGCTCACCAGGAGCTCGCGCAGCTCCGGGTCCGCCGCCACCGTGCTGAGCTCCTCGAGGCGGGCCCGGGCCTCGGGCAGTCCCGCGATCGCCTCGCGCAGCGGCCTCGAGCCGGACCAGCTCACCAAAGGCGTCGACGGCCGCGGCGAGCTCGCGGAAGGTCTGGACGAGCCCGAGCAGCACGTCGCCGGCGGTCTCGTCCTCGAGCCAGGCCGGCCGGCCCGCCGTCGCGTCGGCGAGCGCCCGGTACATCGAGCGGACCGCCAGCGCGGTGTGCTCGAGCGACTCCAGGCCGTGGCGCAGGCCGGGCCCGAGGTCGGGGGTCCCGACCGCGCGCACGTTGAGCCGGCGGCCCTGCTCGGCCTGCAGCAGCGCCGCACCCACCCGGGGTACGTCGTGGTGGGTGATCCGGCGCGCGTCGTCGAGCCAGGCCGCGGCCGCGGCGTCGACGGGCTCGTGCTCCGCGACCAGCCGCTCGAGCGCGTCGGCCGAGCGCCGGAGCAGGTCGCTGACCGCGTCGGCCAGGC
>NZ_JANINT010000407.1:1415-1644 GCF_024509035.1 Nocardioides sp.
TCACGTCCGGCGTCGGCGGTCGGGATGCGCGGCGGGAAGAGCAGGTTCGCCGCGATCCCGATCGCGGCGCCGACCAGGGTCTCCGCGATCCGCTGGCTCGCCGCGGCCCCGGCGCCGAGCGCACCGACGCCGAGCACCAGCATGCCGCTGATGGCGACCTCGATCAGGTTGTCGCGCAGCCGCAGCGCCTGCCCGATCGTGATCGACACGAAGATGAGAACGCCCAGGC
>NZ_JANINT010000408.1:0-11374 GCF_024509035.1 Nocardioides sp.
GCGCCCGAGTCCTTGACGACCTCGGCGGCCGCCTCGCTGGCGGCCCGGGTCACGGTGAGCATCGTGCCCTCGACCGGCGTACCGACGGCCGCGTAGCTGGCGTCGGTGGCCTGGCGTAGGGCGTCGGCCATCACCTGGGCGTTGCGCTCCCCCGGCTCGGCCTGGGCGATCCGGCGCACGATGGCTCCGAGCATCTCGCTGAGGATCACCCCGGAGTTGCCCCGGGCGCCGAGGAGGGCGCCGCGGCTGAAAGCCGCGAGCGCCGGTGCGAGATCGGCGGATGGGTCGCCGCCCGTGGCCTCGCGCACGGCGTCGCGCGCGGCGGAGACCGTGAGGTACATGTTGGTGCCGGTGTCGCCGTCGGGCACCGGGTAGACGTTGAGCGCGTCGATCTCCTCGCGGGCGTCGGCCAGCGCGTCGGTGGCGATGTCGACGAACCGCAGCACCACCTCCAACGTGATGGCGCCGTTGCGGGGAGTTTCCATCGCCGTCCTCGATCGTGGAGACTGCTCGCTCTGGGATGTCGAGTGAGCCAGATTAGTGCGTTCGCCCGATTTCCGCGTGTCCGGGCCCATCGGATACTCTTGTGCGGTTGCCCGCCCAGCGGGCGCCCACACGCGAAGAAGTTCCACACCCTCGATCGTTTAAGGAGCACACGGTGGCTGCCGTCTGCGACATCTGCGCCAAGAAGCCGGGCTTCGGCAACAACCGTCCGTGGTCGCGCAAGATCACGAAGCGTCGCTTCGACCCCAACATCCAGCGCGTCCGGGCCACCGTCAACGGCACCCCGAAGCGTCTCAACGTCTGCACCGGCTGCCTCAAGGCCGGCAAGGTCACCCGCTGACCCCAGGCTCACCCGAGCCACAGACCTCCGAGAAGGCCCCGACCGTCCGCGGTCGGGGCCTTCTCCTATGCCGCTCGGTGCCGGATCGTCAGGTCTGGTCCCCGGGACGTCATGCGACCCGGGCGCCCGGGCAGCCACATCGGATGACCTCCGCCGGGTCTCCCTGGGAGGTCATGCGAAGTGGGGGTCCTAGCGCCCTGAACGTATGACGTCCCGGGGTGACCACAGGTCGGGGTCCTCCCGACAGGCGCCAACTCGTCCGGAGCCAGACGGGTCAAGGGCGGCGAAGCCGCCGAAGGGAACCCTTGACCCGGCTGGTGGAGGACGAACAATGGCGCCACCGGGAGGACACCGACCCACACCGCGTCAACCGACCGGCCGACTCGCGCTAGAAGTGGGTCCAGCCGGTGGGGCCGTCGTAGGCGGCGCCGTCGACGGTGACACCCTCCCCCTCGGTGACCGCGCCGATGACCGACCAGCCGGCCGGCACGGACGCGACGTCGGGGAAGGTCGCGAGCAGGGCGTGGTCGTCACCGCCGCCGAGGATGAACTGCATCGGCTCCGCACCCAGCGCGGCCGCGACCGCCTGCAGCGGCTCGGGGATCTCGAACGCCGCGGTGCGCACGTCGATGGCCACGCCGGAGTCCGCGGCGACGTGGCCGGCGTCGGCGAGCAGGCCGTCGGAGACGTCGATCATCGCGGTGGCGCCGGCCTCGGCGGCCTCCGGCCCGGCGTCGTACGGCGGCTCCGGGCGGCGGTAGGCCTCCACGAGCTTGCGTGGGGATCGGAAGCCCCGGCCGAGCACGGTGAGCCCGCCGGCGGCCCACCCCTGCCGGCCGCGCAGCGCGAGCACGTCGCCGGGGCGTGCTCCGGAGCGCAGCACCGGGGCCTGGGTGCAGGAGCCCAGGACGGTCACGGCGATCACGATCTCCTCGGCCCGGGTCAGGTCACCGCCGACGACGCTGGCGCCGACGAGCGAGCACTCCTCGGCGAAGCCGCGGGCGAAGTCGAGCGCCCACTGCACCGGCAGGTCCGCCGGAGCGGCCAGGCCGACCGTCAACGAGGTGGCTCGTCCGCCCATCGCGTTGACGTCCGAGAGGTTCTGGGCGGCCGCCCGGTGCCCGACGTCCGCGGCGTCGGCCCACTCGCGGCGGAAGTGCCGACCCTCGACCATCAGGTCGGTCGAGACCACCACGTGCCCGTGCCGGACCCGCAGCACGGCCGCGTCGTCCCCGGGGCCGACCAGCACCTGCTCGCCCTGCGGGAACAGGTCGACCAGGGCGCGGATCAGGCCGAACTCGCCGGCGTCGGACAGCGTCGCGTCTGGGGGGAAGGCCATGCACCCATCCCACCAGATGCGGTCGGGGGTGCCTCACGGTAGGTTGGCGTGGCACACCCCGCAGTAGCCAGATCACCCCAGACCGCCCCACACACCAGGGAGAGCTCGATGGTCGTCCAGGCGTACATCTTGATCCAGACCGATGTCGGCAAGGCTGCCGAGGTCGCCTCCGCCATCGCCCAGGTCAAGGGCGTGACCCTGGCCGAGGACGTGACCGGCCCCTACGACGTCATCGTGCGCGCCGAGGCCCGCAACGTCGACGAGCTCGGCAAGCTCGTCGTGTCCAAGGTCCAGAACCTCGAGGGCATCACCCGCACCCTGACCTGCCCGGTCGTCCACATCTGAGGGTGGCCCCCGGCGTACGTCGGCGCCCCGGTGCCCCACGGGCCCGGGGCGTCGTCGCGTGTGCGGCAGTGCTGCTGGCGACCGCGTGCTCGGCCGGTCCCGTCGAGATCGACGCCGCCGAGCTCTCCGCAGCCGACCGCGCCGCCTGCGAGCGGTTCGTCGCCGACCTGCCCGAGACGGTGGCGAGACAGGATCCCCGCGAGCTCTCCGGCGACACGGCGTACGGCGCGGCGTGGGGCGACCCCGCGATCGTGGTCACCTGCGGGGTCGGGGTGCCTGCGGAGTTCGACGAGTTCTCCGCCTGCACCGACGTCTCGGGAGTCGGCTGGTTCGTGCCGCCCGCACAGGAGGAGGACCAGGGCGCCGACGTGCTGCTGACCGCCGTGGGCTACTCCCCGCGGGTCTCGCTGCTCGTGCCGGCCGAACGTCGGGGAGCCGACTCGGCGGACGCCCTCGTGACGATCTCAACGGTCGTGAAGAACGACCTCACGCTCGAGGACGACTGCGCCTGACCCGCCGTCGGACGGCTCGGGCGGACCGGACCCGTCAGCGCAGGCCCGTGCCGCGCTGCAGCGCCAGCCGGATCAGGCGGTCCACGAGCGCCGGGTAGTCGACGCCGGAGGCCGCCCACATCCGCGGGTACATCGAGGTCGGCGTGAAGCCGGGCATCGTGTTGATCTCGTTGACCACGAGCCGCTCCCCCGGCAGCACGAAGAAGTCGACGCGCGCCAGCCCCTCGCAGCCCACGGCCTCGAAGGCGCGCACCGAGAGCTCCTGGATCTGCTGGACCAGACCGTCGGGCAGGTCCGCGGGCACGTCGAGCTCGGTGTGCTCCTCGGGAAGGTACTTGGCCGCGAAGTCGTAGAACTCGTGCTCGCCGGAGATCTTGATCTCCGCGGGGACGCTGGTCTCCGCCGTGCCGTCGAGCGCCTCGAGCACCCCGCACTCGACCTCGCGCGCGTCGATCGCGGCGGCCTCGACGAGCACCTTCGGGTCGTGCCGCAGCGCCTCCTCGATCGCCTCGTCGAGCTCGGTGCGGTCGTGCACCTTGGAGATGCCCATGCTCGACCCGCCGCGGGCGGGCTTCGTGAACAGCGGGTAGCCGAGCTCGTCGGCACGGGCCCGGCAGGCCTCGGCGTCGCGAGCCCACTCCCGGGCGGTGACCGTGGTCGAGGGCAGCACCGGCAGCCCGGCCGCGGCCAGCACGACCTTCATGTAGGCCTTGTCCATGCTGACCGCCGAGGCGAGCACGCCGGCCCCGACGTAGCGGACCCCGGCCATCTCGAGCAGACCCTGGATGGTCCCGTCCTCGCCCCAGGGGCCGTGCAGCAACGGGAAGACGACGTCGACGTCTCCGAGCGCACGGGGCGGCTGCGCCGCCTCGGTCACCACGAGTGCGGTCGAGGCGCTGTCGGGGGCCAACGCGATCGTGGCCCGCTCGCCGTCGACCGACGGCAGCTTGTCGGGGCCCTCGATGCGCAGCCGCTCGGGGTCACCGGACTCCAGCACCCAGCGGCCGTCGGTGGCGATGCCGATCGGCACGACGTCGTAGGCGTCCGGGTCGATCGCGGCCAGCACGCTGCCCGCGGTGACGCACGAGATGGCGTGTTCACTGGACTTGCCGCCGAACACGACGGCGACCCGGGGCCTGCGGCGAGACTCGTTCATCGGGCCTGACCCTATCCGTCTAGCGTGGAGGCATGAGCAGCGCCTCGCGGGACCACCAGCCAGCAACGATCGCGGTCACGGCCGGCCGACCGCAGCGTGGGCCGGACCAGCCGCTGAACGTGCCGATCACGATGGCCTCGGCGTACGGCGCCACCGGCGAGCTGGAGTACTCCCGCTACGGCAACCCGAGCTGGGCGGCGTTCGAGGACGCTCTGGGAGCCCTGGAGGGCGGCCGCGCGCTGGCGTTCTCCTCCGGCATGGGCGCGGTGACCACAGTGCTCGACCTCGTCGGGCACGACGGGCTCGTCGTCGCGCCGGCTCACTCCTACACCGGGACGCTGCTCCAGCTCGCCGACCTCGAGAGCCGCGGCCGGATCCGCACCAAGCTCGTGGACATCACCGACACCGAGGCGGTCGTCGCCGCCAGCGAGGACGCCGCGCTGGTCTGGCTGGAGTCCCCCACCAACCCAGCGCTCGAGGTGGCCGACATCGCCACGATCTCCGCGGCCGCGCGCGAGGCAGGCGCCTACGTCGTGGTCGACAACACGTTCGCGACCCCGATCCTGCAGCAGCCGCTGACGCTGGGCGCGGACATCGTCGTGCACTCGGTGACGAAGTACCTCGCCGGGCACAGCGACGTCCTCATGGGCGCCCTCGTGACCGCCGATGAGGAGCTGTACGCCGTCCTCAAGGGCCGGCGCGAGCTGATGGGAGCCACCCCGGGCACGCTCGAGTCCTGGTTGGCCCTGCGTGGCCTGCGCACGCTGCACCTGCGCGTCGAGCGCGCCCAGGCGAACGCCGCCGAGCTGGTGCGACGGTTGCGGGAGCACCCGGCGCTCTCGGAGGTGCGCTACCCCGGCTTCGGCGGCATCGTCTCGATCGTCCTGGCCGGCGGCGCCGACGCGGCCGACCGCGTCACCCGAGGGACCGACCTGTGGGTGCACGCCACGTCGCTGGGCGGGGTCGAGTCGACCTTCGAGCGCCGCCGGCGTTGGAAGGCCGAGCCGGCCACGATCCCCGAGGGGCTCGTGCGGCTCTCGGTCGGCATCGAGGACGTCGAGGACCTCTGGGAGGACCTGCGCGGAGCGCTCGACCCGGTCGTCTAGTCCGTCTCGGCCTTGGTGTCGCGGGCGATGAAGGAGTCCATCATCTCCTGCGCGGTCATCCGGCCGTCGACGACGGCGGTGACGTGGTGGGCGATCGGCGCGTCGATGCCGGTGCGCTCGGCGAGCGCGAGCAGCGAGGCGCACGACTTCGCGCCCTCGGCGACCTGGCGGGTCGTCGCGTAGATCTCCGCGGCGGTCATGCCCTGGCCGAGCTTCTCGCCGAACGTGCGGTTGCGCGACAGCGGTGAGGAGCAGGTGGCGACCAGGTCACCGAGGCCGGCGAGCCCCATCAGCGTCAGGGGGTTGGCCCCCAGCGCCATCGCCAGCCGCGCCGTCTCCGCCAGACCGCGAGTGATCACCGAGGCCGTCGTGTTGTCACCGAAGCCCAAGCCGACCGCCATGCCCACCGACAGTGCGACGACGTTCTTGTAGGCGCCGCCCAGCTCGCAGCCGAGGACGTCGACGCTCGTGTAGGGGCGGAACGCCGGCGAGTGGATACGCGCCTGCAGGTGCTTGGCGACCTCCTCGACCTCGCACGCCACGACCGAGGCGGCCGGCTCGCGGCGGGCGATCTCCTTGGCGAGGTTGGGGCCGCTGATCACGGCGATCCGGTCCGGACCCGCGCCGGTGACCTCGGCGATCACCTGGCTCATCCGCTCCAGCGTGCCGAGCTCGACGCCCTTCATCAGCGAGACGAACGTCGCGCCCGGCTCGACGTACGGCGCCCACTCGGTCAGGTTGCCCCGCAGCGACTGGGAGGGCGTGGCGAGGACCACGACGTCGGCGCCGTGCAGGGCCTTCTCGACGTCGTGGGTGGCGGACACGTGGGGCGGCAGCTCGACGCCGGGGAGGTACTCGGGGTTCTCGCGCTGCTCGTTGATCGCCGTGGCGACCTCCTCGCGGCGCGCCCACATCGTCACGTCGTTGCCGGCGTCGGCGAGCACGAGAGAGAACGCGGTGCCCCACGACCCGGCGCTGAACACCGCGACCTTGCCGCCGCTCACGCCCGGTCCTTCTTCCTGGGCTGCTTGTGGGGGTTGCCGATCTGGCGGACCCCCGCCTTGCGCATGTCGAAGCGCTCGGGCGGCGCCTTCTCCCCGCGCACCTCTTCGACCAGCCCGGTGATCGCCGCCATGATCCGGTCGGTGGCCTCCTGGACGACAGCTCCGCTGCGCGGCTGGTCGAGCAGGTCGGACAGGTCGACGGGGTCACCGACGATCATCCGGATCTTCTTGCGCGGGAAGAGGTCGGGCTTCTTGGCATAGGGAGCCAGCAGCGCCTGGGCCCCCCACTGACCGACCGGGATCACGGGGCAGCCGGTGGCGAGCGCGATGCGCGCCGCACCGGACTTGCCGGTCATCGGCCAGCCGTCGGGGTCGCGGGTGATCGTGCCCTCGGGATAGACGACGACGCACTCACCGCGGCGCACGGCCTCGACGGCGGCGTCGTAGGCACCCACCGCGTTCTTGGTGAGCCGCTCGACGGGGATCTGGCCGGCGGCGGTGAAGAACCATGCGCCCAGCCGCGTCTTGAACAGACCGGACTTCGCGAGGTAGCGAGGCAGCCGCCCGTGGTCGTACACGATGTGCGCAGCGGTCAGCGGGTCGACGTGCGAGACGTGGTTGAGGGCGAGGATGAAGCCACCCGACTCGGGGATCTTCTCGCCACCGATCCACTCGCGCGTGGTCGTGGCCAGCAGCAGCGGCTTGATGATCGGAACCGCGAGGTTCCACGCCCATCCGCGCTTCTGCTGGAGCTTGCGTACCGTCACGCACGCAGGTTACTCGGTCACCCCGCCCTCGCCCGGCATACAAGTGGGGGCGCCGCGCCGGTGCCGGCCGCACTCCTGACAGGATCGTGGGCGATGTCCGATCAGCAGTACGCCGTCCTCATCCCGGTCAAGCCACCCGCGTTCGGCAAGTCCCGCCTCGCGGATGCCGGCTCGGAGTCCCGGCGTGCCCTGGCGGAGGCCTTCGCGCTGGACACGGTCTCGGCGTGCGTGGCGGCCGGCACCGTCGCCCAGGTGCTGGTCGTGACCGACGACGTGCAGGTGGCCTCGGCCGTCGCCGACCTGGGAGCAGCCGGTCTCCCCGACGGCGTCAGCGGCGACCTGAACGGCACCTTGCGCCAAGCCGCCGCCGAGGCTGCTCGGCGCTGGCCCCACCTGCTGCCCGTGGCGCTCTGCGCCGACCTGCCTGCGCTCCGGGCCGACGACCTCGACGCGACGCTCGGTCGGATCCTCACCCCTCACCCGTGGTTCGTCCCCGATGCGGCGGGTGTGGGGACGACCATGTACGCCGCGTCCTGCGAGGAGTTCGACCCGCGCTTCGGACCCGGCTCCCGAGCCGAGCACCGGCTCGCCGGAGCACACGAGCTCACCGACGTCCCGGCCTCGGTGCGACGCGACGTCGACGACCTCGACGACCTGAGGGCCGCCATGGCCCTCGGGCTCGGGCCGCACACCGCGGCCGTCTTGTCGCAGACCTGACCCGCGCATGACGACGGGCCGCCACCCGCGAGGGTGACGGCCCGTCGAGGACCTACGGTCGAGCGGTGCTTCAGGCCTTCTTGGCGGTCTTCTTCGCCGGAGCCTTCTTGGCCGGAGCCTTCTTGGCGGGGGCCTTCTTGGCGGCCGGAGCCTTCTTGGCCGGAGCCGCCTTCTTCGCGGCCGGAGCCTTCTTGGCCGGAGCCTTCTTGGCGGGGGCCTTCTTGGCCGGAGCCGCCTTCGCCGTCGTGGCCTTCTTGGCCGGCGTCGACTTCGCAGCCGTCTTCTTGGCCGGAGCCGCCTTCTTCGCCGGAGCCGCCTTCGTGGCCGTGGCGGCCTTCTTGGCGGAGGCGGCAGCCTTGGTCGGAGCGGCCTTCTTGGCAGCAGCGGTGGCCTTCTTGGCCGCGGCCGGCGCAGCCGTCAGCGTCAGCTTCGGCAGCTTCTTGGCACCGGAGACGACGTTCTTGAGGTCCGCGCCGGCGGTGAACTTCGGAACGGCGGTCTTCTTGGCCTTGATGCGCGCGCCCGTCTGCGGGTTGCGCACCCAGCGCGCCTCGCGGACGCGCTTCTCGAAGGAGCCGAAGCCCGTGATGGCGACCTTCTCACCCTTGGCGACCTCGCGCGTGATCGTGTCCAGCACGGACTCGAGAGCGTGCGCCGCGGCCTTGCGGTTCCCCTCGTAACGCGCGGCCAGCGCGTCGATGAACTCTGACTTGTTCACTGTCTTCCCTTCCAATGAACGACAAGTGGTCGAGCCCGTGCCCGACTTTCTCCAACGCACGCTAGGTATTCGTGGCCACTCCCACAATCACCGCGGGGTGTTTTCTCTCGTGTTTTTCGACAATCTTCGGGCGGGCAATCTGCGTCAACAGAGCGGGATTGGACAGAGAACGAGGGCGATTCCCCAATCCTGCTTGGGGAATCGCCCTCGTGTGCGCTTCAGCGGGATGGTCAGCCCGCGTGGATCGTGGCGGGCTTCCAGCTCGGACGCGTCGCTTCGTACGCCGCGATGTCGTCGGCGTGGCCGAGCGTGATGCCGATGTCGTCGAGGCCCTCCAGCAGGCGCCACCGCGTGTAGTCGTCGATGTCGAAGGAGTCCTCGATCGCGTCGACGCCCTCACCCGCACGGACCGTCCGCGACTCGAGGTCGACGGTCACCGTGGTGCCGGGATGCTCCTCGAGCAGGTCCCAGATCTTCTGCACGACCTTCTCGTCGACCTGTGCTGCGAGCAGCCCGGCCTTGCCAGAGTTGCCGCGGAAGATGTCGGCGAACCGGGGCGAGATCACGGCCTTGAAACCGTAGTTCTGCAAGGCCCAGACGGCGTGCTCGCGCGAGGAGCCGGTGCCGAAGTCGGGGCCGGCCACCAGGACCGAGCCGCCGGCGTACGCCGCGTTGTTGAGCACGAACTCCGGGTCGTTGCGCCAGGCCGCGAACAGCCCGTCCTCGAAGCCCGTGCGCGTCACGCGCTTGAGGTAGACGGCAGGGATGATCTGGTCGGTGTCGACGTTGCTGCGGCGCAGCGGCACGCCGACGCCGGTGTGGGTCGTGAACTTGTCCATGTCAGCTGATCCGTTCAGTCCGGGTGTTCAGTCCAGGTCGGCGGGCGAGGAGAGCGTGCCGCGGATCGCGGTGGCCGCGGCCACCGGCACCGAGACGAGGTGGGTGCGCCCGCCCTTGCCCTGGCGTCCCTCGAAGTTGCGGTTGGAGGTCGAGGCGCTGCGCTCGCCGGGCGAGAGCGTGTCGGGGTTCATGCCCAGGCACATCGAGCAGCCCGCGCCGCGCCACTCGGCGCCGGCCTCCTTGAAGATCACGTCGAGGCCCTCGTCCTGGGCCTGCAGGCGGACCCGCACCGAGCCCGGGACGACGAGCAGGCGGGTGTCCTTGTCGACCTGGCGTCCCTTGATGATCGCCGCCGCGGTGCGCAGGTCCTCGATGCGGCCGTTGGTGCACGAGCCGATGAAGACCGTGTCGACCTTGACCTCGCGCATGGGCGTGCCGGCCTCGAGCCCCATGTACTGCAGGGCCTTCTCGGCGGCGATGCGGTCGGACTCGTCGTCGTACTGCTCCGGGAACGGGACCGCACCGCCCAGGGGCACGCCCTGGCCGGGGTTGGTGCCCCAGGTGACGAACGGGGTCATCGTGCTCGCGTCGAGCACGATCTCCTTGTCGAACTCGGCGTCCGGGTCGGTGACGAGCGTCTTCCAGTGCGCGACCGCGGCGTCCCAGTCGGCGCCCTTGGGCGCCTCGGGCCGGCCCTCGATGTAGTCGAAGGTCGTCTGGTCCGGAGCGATCAGGCCCGCCTTGGCGCCCCACTCGATCGACATGTTGCAGACCGTCATCCGGCCCTCCATCGAGAGCTCCTCGATGGCCTGCCCGCGGTACTCCACGATGTAGCCCTGGCCGCCACCGGTGCCGGTGTGGGCGATCAGCGTCAGCACCATGTCCTTGGCGGTGACGCCCTCGGGCAGGCTGCCCTCGATCGTCACGGCCATCGTCTTCGGCTTGGCCTGCGGGAGCGTCTGGGTCGCCAGCACGTGCTCGACCTCGGAGGTGCCGATGCCGAACGCGATCGCACCGAACGCGCCGTGGGTGCTGGTGTGGCTGTCACCGCAGACGATCGTCATGCCGGGCTGGGTGAGGCCGAGCTGCGGGCCGACGACGTGCACGATGCCCTGCTCGACATCGCCGAGCGGGTGCAGGCGGACACCGAACTCCTCGGCGTTGCGACGCAGCGTGTCGACCTGGGTCTTGGAGACCGGGTCGGCGATCGGCTTGTCCCAGTCGAGGGTCGGGACGTTGTGGTCCTCGGTGGCGAGGGTCAGGTCCGGGCGGCGCACGGTGCGACCGGCGAGACGGAGCCCGTCGAAGGCCTGCGGCGAGGTGACCTCGTGGATGAGGTGGAGGTCGATGTAGAGGAGGTCCGGCTCCCCTGGTGTCGACCGGACGACGTGCTCGTCCCAGACCTTCTCGGCCAAGGTCTTGCCCATGAATCTCTCCCTCTAGACCTCTCGGCGACCCGACTCATCGGGCCTCCTGCTTCGACTACGTCACAGATCCTAGCGCTTGCATCCCATGATCTGAGACGCCAGTATTGCCATATGGACAATTCCAGCGGAGTCGGCGTCCTCGACAAGGCCGCCCTCGTGCTCACCGCCCTCGAGTCCGGGCCGGCGACCCTCGCGGGTCTGGTGGCCGGCACCGGCCTGGCCCGCCCGACGGCCCACCGGCTCGCGGTGGCCCTCGAGCACCACCGGCTCGTGGCCCGCGACATGCAGGGCCGCTTCGTGCTCGGTCCGCGGCTCGCCGAGCTCTCCGCCGCGGCCGGCGAGGATCGCCTCCTCGCCACCGCCGGCCCCGTGCTCGCCCGTCTGCGCGACATCACCGGCGAGTCCGCCCAGCTCTGGCGCCGCCAGGGCGAGCACCGCGTGTGCGTCGCCGCGGCCGAGCGCCCCAGCGGGCTGCGCGACACGATCCCGGTGGGCTCGCAGCTCACCATGCGGGCCGGCTCGGCCGCCCAGATCCTGCTGGCCTGGGAGGACCCGGAGCGCATGCACCGCGGCCTGCAGAACGCCGCGTTCTCGGCCGC
>NZ_JANINT010000408.1:11384-19117 GCF_024509035.1 Nocardioides sp.
CCGCCGCGGCTGGGCGCAGTCGGTCGGCGAGCGCGAGCAGGGCGTGGCCTCGGTCTCCGCCCCTGTCCGCTCCCCCGGCGGCAAGGTGATCGCCGCCGTCTCGGTGTCCGGTCCTCTCGAGCGGCTCTCGCGTCAGCCGGGTCGCATGCACGCCCCGGCGGTCCTCGCCGCCGCCGAGCGGCTCAGCGAGTCGCTGCGACGCGCTGCCGCCGAATAGGTTGACCCGCCCGAAACTTTCGGGCGGCTCGAGCTCGCGACGTTGACCCGCCCGAAAGTTTCGGGCGGGTCAACGTCATTTGAGAGTCGACGCCATGTCAGAAGAGTGCATCCTGCTCGAGCTCGAGGAGCAGCTGCTTGCGCGGCAGGCCGCCGGCGTAGCCGGTGAGGGTGCCGTTGGCGCCGATGATGCGGTGGCACGGGATCACGATCGGGATCGGGTTGCGGCCGTTGGCCAGGCCGACGGCGCGCGAGGCGGCGTTGGTCATGCCGAGCCGGTGCGCGATCTCGCCGTACGACGCCGTCTCGCCCCAGCCCACCCCGAGGAGCGCCTGCCAGACCCGCTGCTGGAAGGCGCTGCCGACCGGCGCCAGCGGCAGGTCGAACTCCTTGAGGTCGCGGTCGAAGTAGGCGCGCAGCTGCCGGGTCGTCTCGACGAGCAGGGGGTGGTCGTCGTCGCGGTCGCCGCGCGGGCGCCCGTCGCTGTCGCGGAAGGGCGAGAACTCGATCGCGGTGATCGCGCCGTTGTGCTCGACCAGCCGGAGCTCACCGACGGGCGAGTCGATCACGGTCCACATCTCAGTCCTCCTTCACCAGGGTCTGCCAGAGGTACAGCTGCGCGTAGGAGCGCCAGGGCGACCAGCCCTGGGCCAGCTCCGCCGCGGCCGCCGGGTCCTGCCCGAGGCCGAGGAGGGCGTCGCGGATGCCGACATCGGTCGGCAGGAAGACGTCGGGGTGGCCGAGCGCGCGCAGCGCGATGTAGTCGGCCGTCCACGGCCCGATGCCGGGGATCGCGAGCAGGGCGCGGCGTACGTCGTCGCGGTCGGGGCCCCGGTCGAGCGCGAGGCTCCCCTCGGCCAGCGCCTCGCACAGCGCGACCAGCGCCCGGCCCCGGGAGCGCGGCATCGGCAGGTCCTCGGGCGAGAGCCCCGCGATCGTCTCGGCGTCGGGGAACAGCCGCGTGAGCGTGCCGTCGGGGTGGGTGATCGGCCGGCCGTGCTGCTCGACGAGCCGGGTGGCGACCGTGCGCGCCCCCGCGACGCTGACCTGCTGGCCGAGCACGGCGCGCACCGCGATCTCGTGCCCGTCCACGTGGCCGGGCACGCGCAGACCGGGCCATGCCCGGGCCAGCGGTCCGATCACCGGGTCGCCGGCGAACGCGTCGGCGACCGCCAGGGGGTCGCAGTCGGCGTCGAGCATCCGGCGCACCCGCTCGGTGGCGGCGGCGGTGTCGCGCAGGTCGTCGAGCGCGAACGTCGCGACCGCGAACGCGGTCTGTCCCGGCTCGTCGACGTCGGGCAGCTGGAGCCGGACGGTGCCCGAGCCGTGCGGCAGCGCCAGCGTGCGGGCGTACCAGCCCTCGCCGGCGGCCTCGGCGCCCGGCACGGCCCGGGTCGCGAGGAAGGCCAGCAGCGCCGAGCCGAGGTACGGCGTGCGCACGGCCAGCCGCATCGTCACCGTGCCGGTCGTGGCGGCGCGCCCCCCGCGCCGACCGCGCAGGTCGGTCGGCGAGGCGGCGTAGACCTCCCGGATCGTGTCGTTGAACTGCCGCACGCTGGAGAACCCGGACGCGAACGCGACGTCGGCGTAGGTCAGCTCGGTCGTCTCGATCAGCACGCGCGCGGTCTGGGCGCGGCGGGCCCGGGCCAGAGCGAGCGGACCGGCACCCAGCTCGGAGGTGAGGATGCGCGTGAGGTGGCGCGAGGTGTAGCCGACCCGGCGGGCGAGCCCGTCGACCCCCTCACGGTCGACGACCCCGTCGGCGATCAGGCGCATCGCTCGGCCGGCCGCGGTGGCCGCGACGTCCCAGTCGGGACTGCCCGGGGTCGCGTCGGGCAGGCAGCGCTTGCAGGCGCGGTAGCCGGCGGCCTGCGCGGACGCCGCACTCGGGTGGAACGTGACGTGGTGGAACGCCGGGGTCCGCGCCGGGCACGAGGGTCGGCAGTAGATGCCGGTGGTGCTGACCGCGGTGTAGAAGACGCCGTCGAAGCGCCGGTCGCGCGACTTCACCGCGCGGTAGCACGACTCGCGGTCGAGTCGCGTCGGATGCCTCTCGGACGTCGTCATGCGACCATCCTGACTGCCGCCGTCGACATCATCTGGCGGGAATCGGACACGACCGCGAGCCTAGTCGCCATCCGAGGGATTCCACGACGGCACGTACGCTGAAGTCCCACGGATCTCGGCCGTCCCCTGGAAGGATCCCGACGTGCCCGACGAGCCCGACGCGCCCCCCTCGCCCGAGGCGCCGCGCGTGCCGCGACGCCACCGCCGCGCGATCCTGCGCGTGATCATCGTGGCCGAGCTCGTCATCGCCATGGTCACGGCCGCGACCGTCGTGTTCGCCTACCACCAGATCGACAGCGGCATCACCGCCGGTGAGTCCATCGACCACCAGGTCAAGCGCCCCAAGCCGGTCCTCGACACCTCCGAGCTCAACATCCTCGTGATGGGCAGCGACACGCGTGACTGCGAGGGCTGCAAGATCGACACCGAGTCCGGCGAGGGCGGCTCGGACACCACGATCCTCATCCACGTCGCGGACGGGCGGCAGTCGGCGTACGGCATCTCGATCCCCCGCGACACCCTCGTGGACCGTCCCGACTGCGCCAACGGCTCCGAGACCGTCCCGGGGGCCACCGACGTGCAGTGGAACGAGGCGTTCGCGCTCGGCGGCCCCGAGTGCACGGTCGCGCAGCTCGAGGCCACGACCGGCATCTACGTCGACTCCTACGTCACGCTGAACTTCGCCGGGTTCAAGGGCATGGTCGACGCCGTCCACGGCGTCGAGGTCTGCATCCCCGAGCCGATCGACGACGAGAAGGCGCACATCCACTTCGACGCCGGAACCCAGACCCTCGACGGTGACCGGGCGCTGCAGTACGTGCGGCAGCGGCACTCCACGGCCAACTCCGACCTGGGCCGGATGAAGCGCCAGCAGGCGTTCATCGCCTCGATGATCGCCAAGGTGAAGTCGGCGGGCACGCTCGCCCGCCCCGACCGCCTCTACAACTTCGCGCGTGCCCTCACCGGCTCGATCGAGACCAGCCCCGACCTCGCCAGCGCCGGCAAGCTCGTCAAGCTCGCCATGTCCCTCAACGGCGCGGACCTGCAGCACATCAAGTTCGTCACCGCCCCGACGACCGACTTCCCCGTCGGGGATCCCCACTGGGGCCGTCTCCAGCTCACGCCGGAGGCCGACCAGCTCTGGAAGCGCGTGATCGACGACGACCCGCTCGGCTCGTTCGGCAAGGGCGCGGTCAGCGGCAGCAACCCCAGCGGCTCCAAGGAGGAGGCGGCGGCCAACGGGTTGTGCGCGTGAGTTAGGTTCGCCTAACAAACGCGAGCGAGGAGCAGGCGATGCACGGACACGTGGTGCGCACCGAGCGGCTGACGCCCGGGCTGGTCCGGGTCGTCCTCGGTGGTCCCGGGCTCGACGGCCTGGTGATGCCCGACGGCACCGACGCCTACGTCAACGTCGCGATCCCGCCCGCGGGCGCGCCGTACGGCCCCGTCTTCGACCCCGCCGAGGTGCGCGAGACGCAGCCGGCGGAGCTCTGGCCGGCGCGGCGGCGCTACACCGTACGCCGGTGGGACGCCGCCGCCGGAGAGCTCACGCTCGACTTCGTGGTGCACGGCGCCTCCGGCGCGGCCGGGCCGTGGGCGGCCGCGGCGGCGCTCGGCGACGTGCTGGTCTTCACGGGCCCGTCGGGTGGCTACCGTCCCGACCCCGAGGCGGCCTGGCACCTGATGGTCGGCGACGAGTCGGCGCTCCCGGCGATCGCGGCCTCGCTGGAGGCCCTGCCCGCCGGCGCCCGGGCCGTCGTGCGCCTGGTCTGCGACGGACCCGAGCACGAGGTCGAGCTCGCCAGCCCCGCCGACCTCGACCTGGCCTGGCTGCACCGCGCCGGCGCCGACACCGACGGCTCGCTGCTGCTCGAGAGCCTGCGCAGCCTCGAGCTGCCCGCCGGACGGGTGCATGCGTTCGTCCACGGCGAGGCCGACGAGATCCGGTCCATCCGGCGCCACCTGCTCGCCGAGCGCGGCCTGGAGCGCGCCGACATGTCGTGCTCTCCGTACTGGCGCCGCACGATGACCGACGAGGCGTGGCGGCAGGTCAAGCGCGAGTACGTCGCCGCCATGGAGGCCGACGTCGCCTGAGCCCGTCCGAGCCGGGACGGGGCGGGGTCAGCCGGCGAGCGCGTCGAAGGCCTCGCCGGTCCAGGCGAGGGCGTCCTCCGGGGTCGCATCGCCGCCCGGGACGACCGTCACGGTCAGGTCGTCACCCGCCTGTTGGCAGCGCAGCACGACGACCTCCTCGGGGTCGAGCTCCTCACCCTGCGGCACGGGCCTCTGGTTCCTGACCACGCACTGGGCGCCGTCGCTCTCCTCGACCCACTCCATCGGATGGCCCAGCTGCTGGCGCTCGGCCGCAGCCTCGGAGTCGGTCGTCCAGAGACCGGGTGACGCGGCGGCGACGGCGAAGACCTGCACCATGCGCTCGAAGTCCTCGTCGACGTAGTAGCCGCCGGCTGCCGATGCGTCGTCGTACGCCGCCGAGAGGTTGTCGGCGGCCGCGTCGACCGCCCTCGTGGCGCCCGCGGCCGCCTCGGTGCACCGCTGCTGCGCATCGCCCTCGAGAGCCGCGCACGCACCCTCGTAGAGCTGGAGGTCACCGATCCCGTCCGGCAGCCGGAGCTCCCGGTCCGAGGACCCGCCGGTGGACGACGCCGCCCCGTCGGACGACTCCTCCGACCCGCAGCCCGTCAGCAGCACCACTCCGAGGACCAGCCCCACCGCGACCCGTGCCCGCGACCCACTCATCGACACTCCTCCCGAGACGACCAGAGCGCAGCCAGCGTAGTGGACCGGCGCAGCCCTCGAGCGCGAGCGGCCCGGACATGCGACAGAGCCCCAGTCGTGATGACTGAGGCTCTGTCGGTGGTACCCCGTACGGGATTCGAACCCGTGCTTCCGGCGTGAGAGGCCAGCGTCCTGGGCCGCTAGACGAACGGGGCAGGTGTGTTGAATTGTGCTTCGGTGCTCTGCGAGCAACCCGGGAAACCCTATCGGGAGCGGGCTGCTCGCACAAAATCGCCGCCCTCGAGCGGCGATCTCGCTGGGATACTAGGACTCGAACCTAGACTAACTGAACCAGAATCAGTCGTGCTGCCAATTACACCATATCCCATTGACTTGCTAGTCAATGGCCCTTCCGCCGAGGCGGTCGGGCACGATGGAGAACATTACACGCGGCCTCTCTGAGCGACCAATTCGCCCACCCCCACCGGGCCCTCGGTGCGCGTGCGCAGGCCGGTGCGGCGGGCCACGAGCACGACCAGGGCGAGGTAGACCAACGACTGGGTGAGCGTGACCGGGATCGACCACCAGCTGTCACCGGTGGGGTTCAACGTCGAGGCCATGTCGCCGTAGGCGAGGGCCAGGCCGAAGGCGAGCCAGTTGTTGAGCACGTGCATCGCGATGCCCGCCTCCAGGCCACCGGTGAGCACGACCAGCAGGCCCGCCACCAGGCCGAACGCGAACCGGTCGAAGAACACCGGCGCGCTCTGCGCCCCGTGGGCCAGGGCGAACAGCAGCGCAGGGAACAGCACGCCGGCCCAGGCGCGCCCGAAGATGCCGCCGAAGGCCTGGCTGAGGTAGCCGCGGAACGCGTACTCCTCCCCCGCCGCCTGCAGCGGCGTGAGGAACAACACGACCAGCAGGAAGTCGCGGGTGGTCGAGGTGAAGTCGTTGAGGTGCCCGCTGATCTCGGTGCCCTCACCTTGCGAGGGAACGACCGCGGAGACGATCAGCGTCGCGATCATCGCCACGACGGACAGCCCGAAGCAGGCGACGAACCATCCCCAGCGCAGCCGCGGCCGCACCGAGGCGACCCATCCCGGCCGCAGCCCGTGCAGCGTCCTCGTGATCAGCCACACCGCAGGGATCGCGAGCGCGAGCACCACGTTGAGGTAGGCCAGGCCGAGCGGGGTCGGGTCGTCGAGGTCGAGCAGCCGGTCGATCCCGTCGACGACGTCGCGCCCCGCGAGCGCGAGACCGATCGCGAACGGCACCTGCACGATCACCGGGATCACGACGAGGAAGGCCAGGCCGAGGCTGAGGACGCCCACGATGGGCCGCCACACCCCGGGCCGGCCGCCCCGGTGGATCCGGTGGTAGGGCAGCGGCCGGGCCCCCGGCAGAAGGTCCGGCCGCGCCTCCACCTCAGACAAGCGCGCTCCGCAGCCGGGCCAGCGAGCGCTCGCGTCCGAGCAGCTCCATCGACTCGAACAGCGGCGGCGAGACCCGGCGACCGGTCACCGCGACCCGCACCGGACCGAACGCGTTGCGCGGCTTGATGCCCATGCCCTCGACGAGCTCGGCCTGCAGCGCGGCCTGGATCGCCCCGGCGGACCACTCACCCAGCCGCTCGAGGGCGTCCAGGGAGCGGCGTACGACGGCCCGCCCGTCGTCGTTCAGCAGCTTCTCGACGTCGGCCTCGTCGCGGGTGAACGACTCCTCGTCGATGAACAGGAAGCCGAGCATGTCGACGGACTCGGTGAGCTTGTTGATCCGCTCGGCGACCAGCGGCATCGCCAGCTCGAGCAGCTGGGTGTCGGCGGGGCTGACCGGGTCGGTGAGCACGCCGGCGTCCTTGAGGAACGGCAGCGCCCGGTCGGTGATCTGGTCGATCGAGAGCAGCCGCATGTGCGCGGAGTTGATCGCCTCGGCCTTCTTGAGGTCGAAGCGCGCCGGGTTGGGGTTGACGTCCTTGATGTCGAAGGCCTCGACCATCTCCTCCATCGAGAAGACGTCGCGGTCGGCGGCGATCGCCCAGCCCAGCAGCGCGAGGTAGTTGAGCAGCCCCTCGGGCAGGAAGCCCTGGTCGCGGTAGAGGAACAGGTGCGACTCGGGGTCGCGCTTGGAGAGCTTCTTGTTGCCCTCCCCCATGACGAACGGCAGGTGGCCGAACTCGGGCATGACCTTCCCGATGCCGAGCTCGATGAGCGCGGCGTGCAGCGGGATCTGGCGCGGGGTGCTGGAGAGGAGGTCCTCGCCGCGCAGCACGTGCGTGATCTCCATCATCGCGTCGTCGACGGGGTTGACCAGGGTGTAGAGCGGGTCGCCGTTGGCGCGGCACAGCGCGAAGTCGGGCACGTACTGGGTCTCGAAGGTGATCTCGCCGCGGACCAGGTCGTTCCAGGTGATCGAGCCCTCGGGCATCCGGAACCGGACGACGGGCTGGCGCCCGAGCGTGCGGAACGCCGCGACCTGCTCCTCGGTGAGGTCGCGGCAGAAGCCGTCGTACCCCATCACCTTCGAGCCCGAGGCCTTGCGACGGGCGTCGACCTCCTCGGTGGTGCAGTAGCACTCGTAGGTGTACGACGACTCGGCGAGCCGGGCGAGCACGTCGCGGTAGATGTCGCCGCGCTCGGACTGGAGGTAGGGCCCGTGGGGTCCTCCGACCTCGGGGCCCTCGTCCCAGTCGAGACCGAGCCAGCGCATCGCGCCGATCA
>NZ_JANINT010000409.1:0-996 GCF_024509035.1 Nocardioides sp.
CGGCGTGCACGGCGCTCCGTCGCCGCTGGTGCCGGGCCACGAGTACGACGTGGAGCTCGACCTCGACGCCTGCGCCTACGAGTGGTCGCCCGGGCACCGGCTGCGGGTCAGCGTCGCCGGCTCGGACTGGCCGAACACGATCGCCCCGCCCGCGCCGGTGGTGCTGACCGTGCACGCCGGCTCGCTGTCGCTGCCGCTGCTGGAGGGCTCCTTCCCCGCGCCGGCGTTCACACCCGGCGCGGAGCACTCCGCGGAGTCGACGGAGGGCGTCGGCTGGTCGATCGAGGACGACGTCCTGCGCCGCACGACCACGGCCCGCACCCGCACGGTGAGCGAGTACGAGACGCCGTACGACGGCACCGCCCGCGAGGACTACCGCGGCGCGGTGACCGTCGACCGGCGTACCTGGGAGCAGACCGCGCACGCGGTGACGACGTTCGACCTCGCCTGGCCGGGCGTCGACGTGCACGTCGAGTCGACCATGGACGTCACGATCACCGGCGCGTCGTACGACGTGGCCATCGAGACCGTCGCGGCCCTCGACGGCGCCGAGGTGTCGCGGCGGACCTGGCGGGAGTCGGTCCCGAGGGCGGTGCGGGCGTAGCTCAGCGCCTGGTCACGTACCTGGTGAGGACCACGCCGCCGGGGAAGGTGCGGGTCTCCACGAGGTCGAGGTCCACCCAGTTGTCCAGGGCCGTGAAGAACGGCGTGCCGCCGCCGACCAGGACCGGCGCGGTGGCCAGCACGTACTCGTCGATCAGCCCGGCGCGCATGGCGGCCGCGGCAAGGGTGGCGCCGCCGATGTCCATGGGCCCGCCGTCCTCGGCCTTGAGCCGGGTGATCTCGGCGACCGGGTCGCCGGTGACCAGCCGGGCGTTCCAGTCGACCGTGCCGGTGGTCGAGGAGAACACCACCTTCGGCATCCGGCGCCAGCGGTGGGCGAACTCGACCTCCGCCGGGGTGACGCCGGGCTGCTGATCGGCGGTGGGCCAGTGG
>NZ_JANINT010000409.1:1006-1639 GCF_024509035.1 Nocardioides sp.
TCGCTCGGCGCGGTCCAGGTGATGTCGTCGCCCGGCGCCGCGATGTAGCCGTCCAGGCTCACGTTCATGCCGTAGGTGAGGGTGCGCATGGCGTGAGCCTTCCGTGAGTGGGATTCCGGTGTACAGACCGGCGCCGCGCGGCAGGGTCATCGGCCGCGCGTCATCGCGCTGACGAGTGCCGTCCGGAGCGGGGCATGGGGAGAGGGAGGCAGCTCCTCCAGCTCGAACCATCCGATGTCGTCGTGCTCCTCCGGGGCGACGTTCGCCGGCGCGCCTTCCCACACGCGCACCAGCCAGGCGCTGAGCAGGGCCGGCTCGTCCGGAGGTCCTGCGGTGAAGCGACACAGATGGGACGCCGAGTCCGTCGCCATCCGCACACCGAGCTCCTCGTGCAGCTCCCGCCTGAGTGCGTCCAACTCCGACTCTCCGGCCTCCACGACTCCACCGGGCAGGTCCCACACGTTCGGGTACGCACGCTTGCTCGGACTCCGATGCACGAGCAGCACCCGACCTCCCCGAACCAGTGCTCCGAGTACGACCTCGACCATGCGCCCATCCGAGCACGGACGTCCGACAGGAAGGGAGGCCGCATCGGCATAGCGGCGTCCGTGCACCCATCCGGCGCGGCAACCC
>NZ_JANINT010000410.1 GCF_024509035.1 Nocardioides sp.
ACCGGACCTCCGCGCCCGTCGCCGCGGCGAGGTCGACGGCGATCTCGACGCCCCGCAGCGACGCCGCCGAGTCGTCGACGGCCACCAGCACACGCTCCACGGTCATGCTCATGCCTCCACGCTCCTTCCGTCGGGGCTGCTCGAGAGAGTCCGGACACTGCGTCTCGCAGCCCAGCGCAGCCGGAGGATGTCGGCGCGCTCGTCCTCCTCCAGAGCCACGGCCACGTCGCGCATCGTCGCTTCGAGCAGCGGCAGGTAGCGGGTGCGGATCGAGCGCAGCCGCCGCCGGGTCGCGGCCTCCTGGGCCTCGAGGGTGCGGAGAGCCGCCAGTGCGGCCGCCTGCTGGGCGGCCGCGACGACCGCGGCCGCCATCCGCCGCCGCGTCTCGACGAGGATCGCGCTGCCGGCCTCGCCGGTCCCTCCGTCGGCCTCGTCGGGGAGCCGGACGTCGACGAACGCGGGGTAGCACACGCCGACGACCTGCTCCCAGCGCACCTCCACCTCGGCCGCACCCTGCGGCCGGTTGAGCCGAACGGCGCGCTGGCCCTCCATCTCGGCGAGTCTGCGGCCCCAGGTGTCGGCGTCTCGCACCGCTGCCTGCCAGGCCGCGCGGGTGCGCTCCTCGACGAGGGCGCGGCGCACCCGCTCGTTGCGCAGGATCCGCAGCTTCTGGTCGAGCAGGTCGACCGCCCGGCACGCCACCTCGTGCCGGTGCACCAGCCACAGCTGCCCTGCGCGGCCGGGCGGGACGTGCAGGCGCGACGGCATCACTCGCTCCTGGTGGTCGGGTGGTAGCGGCGCTGGAGCTCGTCCTCGGGCAGCATCGTCAGCTCCCGGCGCGGCAGCAGGGAGAGCGCCTGCCAGCACAGGTCGAGGGTCTGCTCGATCGGGCGCGACTCGTCCGGTCGCTGGTTCAGCACGCGGCGCTCGACGTCCTCGGCGAACACGAGGTAGGCGCGGTCGGTCCCGCTGAGGGCATCCGCGCCGATCAGGTCGGCGAGCTCGCGGACCTGCCGCGCCCGCGACAGGCAGGCCATCGTCTGGGCCGCGACGTCGAGGTGGTCCGCGCGCGTGCGGCCCGGACCGGCACCCTTGCGCATCAGGCGCGACAGCGAGCTCAGCGGCTCCACCGGCGGGTAGGTCCCGGCGGCGTGCGCGGCCGCGGAGAGCACGACCTGGCCCTCGGTGATGTAGCCGGTCAGGTCGGGGACCGGGTGGGTGATGTCGCCGCCGGGCATCGTGAGCACCGGCAGCAGCGTGACCGATCCCGGCCGGCCCCGGATCCGTCCGCAGCGCTCGTAGAGCGAGGCGAGGTCGCTGTAGAGGTACCCGGGGTAGGCGCGGCGCCCGGGGATCTCCTCGCGGTCGGCCGACACCTCCCGGACGGCCTCGGCGTACGACGTCATGTCGGCCATCACCACGAGCACGTGCCGCGCACACTCGAAGGCGAGGTGCTCGGCGACCGTCAGCGCGATCCGCGGGGTGAGGATGCGCTCGACGACGGGGTCGTCGGCCGCGTTGAGCAGCATCACGAGCTCGCCGCTCGCGGAGCGCTGCGCGAGCGCGTCGCGCACGGCGCCGATGTCGGGGTGGGTGAGCCCCATGCCGGCGAACACCACCGAGAACGGCTCCCCTGCC
>NZ_JANINT010000411.1:0-901 GCF_024509035.1 Nocardioides sp.
GGGATCCTCGCTGGTCCAGCCGGCCGCCGACCCGACGACCGACAGGCCGGGCGTCGAGGCGGACAGGTCGGCGCCGGCCCATCCGCCGACCACCGCCTGCGGGGTGCCGGCCGCGACGTACTGCTGCTGCAGCGCCAAGTCGTTGGCGGGACGCGGCGCCAGAGCCACGCACAGCAAGTCGGCGCGGATGGTCCGCACCCGGCCCTCCACCTCCACGTCGACCGCGCGCAGCGCCCTCGCCCCGCGAGCGGCGCGCACGGTGCCGCGGAGGACCCGGTCGCCGTCGGCCCGCCGGTCGGCGGAACCGGGGCCGGGCTCGGACGGATCGCCCGCACCCTCCTGGACCACGATGGCGACCACCTCGACACCGGCCCGCTCGAGTTGGTCGGCCAGGGCGCTTCCGCGGTCGCCGTCGGTCATCACGACGGCTCGCCGCCAGGGGACGACGCGATCGACCCGGAGCAGCCTGCTGACGCCGTCCGCGAGGACGACGCCGGGCTTGTCGTTGCCGGGGAACAGGCCGGGCACATCGTAGGAGCCCGTGGCGACGACCAGGTGCTTCGGGCGGCATTCGAGCACGAGTCCATCGGCCACCACGGGGATCACCCCGGTCTCGAAGTAGGACATCACGCGACCGTCGACGACCCTGATGTCGCGGTGGGCCAGCACGGCGGACGCGAGGCGTCCGGCGAGCTCGGCGGCCGGCGCCGTCTCCTGGTCGTACGTGACGACGGAGTCTCGGGCGTTCGCTCGGCCGCCGAGCGGGCCGGGATGGACCAGTGTCACCGACGATCCGCTGCCCGCGGCCCCGAGCGCGGCGGCACAGCCGGACAGCCCGCCGCCGACCACGAGAACGTCGGCTGCGTCCACCTCCGTGCGCGTCCGGACGGCCCGCGCCGCC
>NZ_JANINT010000411.1:911-1631 GCF_024509035.1 Nocardioides sp.
ATCGCCTTCTCGGCCAAGTGCGCGAGCCGGGGGCGCGAACGGAAGAGCCTGAACTGGAAGCCCGCGGGGACGAACCTCGCCAGGAGGTCGGTGGCCCGCAGGAGGTCGCGGTCGGTGCTCGGCCAACCTCGTTCCCGGCGCACGACCTCCCCGCCCCGCACGGGGGTCGTGCAGGAGGTCACGCCGGGCAGCCCGTTGACCGTGACGGGACAGTTGCCGCAGATGTCGTACCCGCAGGTGTACCCGCGCGGACGGCGGTACTTGAAGCTACGGGTCAGCACCGGCGTTCCGGACTGCAGGATCGCGGAGGCGATCGACTGTCCCGGCCGGGCCGACAACGTGCGGCCCTCGAACGTGAAGGCCACGGACTCGTCAGGATGGGCGCTGGTCAACTCAGGACCTTCCGTCGGTGGTGAGGACGAGCGTGGACTCGGCGATGGAGCGCCCCTCGATGAGGCGGCGCGCCTCGAAGGGCGCCATGACGGCATCGACCCGGCCCGTGACGATGCTCTCGGCCAGCAGCCGGCCGGCCGCGGGCGCGCCCATGAATCCGTAGACCCACGCGATGCTGAGGTGGTAGCCCGAGACACCCGGCGCCTCTCCGAGGACCGGCGCCAGGTCTGGGGCCTGGGAGACGGTCCCGGCCCAGTTGCGCAGGATGCGCACCCCTCCCAGGTCGGGGAACAACCGGACCCACTTGGTCGCCATGTCGCGCAGCAT
>NZ_JANINT010000412.1:0-656 GCF_024509035.1 Nocardioides sp.
CTGGTCACGGCTGCGGCGCGTCCCTCCCTGGGTGCGCTCGCGCCCACCGGCGCCTCCATGCTGCGCAGACGCCGCCGGGTCATCGCGCGCTCCACCGTGCTCCTCGCCCTCGCCATCGCCTACGCGTGCTCGACCGCCACCTTCAACTCGACGTACCGGCAACAGGCCGAGGTCGACGCGCAGCTCACCAACGGCGCCGACGTCACGGTCACCGAACCCGTCGGCGCCGACGTGCCGCCGTCCTACGCGGATCGACTGGGTCAGGTCGCGGGCGTCCGGTCGGTCGAACCGATGCTGCACCGCTTCGCCTACGTCGGCAACGACCTCCAGGACGTGTACGGCATCGACGCGACCGGGATCACCCGGGCGACGCACCTGCAGGACTCCTACTTCCAGCAGGCGACCGCGACGCAGGCGCTCGCCGGGCTGCAGGCCCGGCCGGACGGGATCCTGGTCAGCGCCGAGACCGTCAACGACTTCCAGCTCAGCCCCGGCGACCTGGTCCGGTTGCGGGTCCAGGACGCACGGACCCACCGGTACGTCACGGTGCCCTTCCACTACGTCGGCATCGTCAACGAGTTCCCGACCGCGCCGAAGGACAGCTTCATCGTCGCCAACGCCGACTACGTCGCCGCGCACACACACAGCGACGCGGT
>NZ_JANINT010000412.1:666-1057 GCF_024509035.1 Nocardioides sp.
CGACGCCGGTGGGCGCGACATCACCGGCGTGGCGGATCGGGTCTCGGCGGTCGTCGGTACCGACGGGAGCGTCGGCACCCTGCTCCAGGCCCGGGGGCTGGTGGGATCGAGCCTGACCTCGGTCGACCTGTCTCGACTCACGCGCCTCGAGCTCGCCTTCGCCCTGCTGCTCGCGATGGCCGCCGGCGGTCTCGTCCTGGGACTCGGGCTCGCCGAACGGCAGCGTGGCATCGCGTTGATCACCTCGCTGGGTGCCAGCGTGCGGCAGACCCGGCGCCTCGCGGCCACGGAGCCGGTCTACGTGCTCGTCGTCGGCACGGTGATCGGGCTGGCGGCCGGCTGGGCCCTGGCCTCCCTGACGGTCACGGTCCTCACCGGTGTCTTCGACCCA
>NZ_JANINT010000412.1:1074-1621 GCF_024509035.1 Nocardioides sp.
GGCAACCGTGCTCGTCATCGAGGACGAGGCCCGGATCGGCGACCTGCTCGCGGCTGCCCTCACCGCCAACGGACACGACGTCGACTGGAGCCGGACCGGCGCGGAAGGGCTCCGCGTCGCCCGGGCCGGCACGATCGACCTGGTGCTCCTCGACCTCGGGCTCCCCGACGTCGACGGCGTGGAGGTGTGCCGTTCCCTCAAGCGCGCCCAGCCCCAGTGCGTCGTCGTGATGCTCACCGCCCGCAGGGACGAGATGGACGTCGTAGAGGGCCTGGAGGCCGGTGCCGACGACTACCTGACCAAGCCGTTCCGGATGACCGAGCTGCTCGCGCGGGTGCGCGCCCACCTGCGCCGGGCCGCGGTCGCGGAGTTCGTACCGGGCGTGTTCACCAGTGGTGACCTCACCGTCGACCCCGGGGCACGACGATGCCTGATCCGCGACCGCGAGGTGGTCCTGCGTCCGAAGGAGTTCGACCTGCTCGCCCGGCTCGCCGCAGACGCCGGGCGAGCCGTGAGCCGGGAGTCGCTGATGGACGACGTCTGGGAT
>NZ_JANINT010000413.1 GCF_024509035.1 Nocardioides sp.
GCCCAGCACCACGACCAGCAGGATGATCCACAGCATGCTGCGAGCGTAGCCCTCAGCCGGCGACGACGAGCCCGAGCGCGACCAGCGCCGCCCAGAGCAGCTCGGCGAGGCCGGTGGACTGCAGGACCGGGATCAGCCCGGGGCCGGTCGCCCCGCCGAGCACGGTGCGGGACGCCGGGACGGCGAGGACGAGGAAGCCGAGGCCGAGCAGCGCCCACCACGACGTGGCCAGCGCGACCAGCGCGACCGCGGCGGCGGCGACGACCACGAGCATCGCGTAGAGGAGCCGGGTCCGCCGGTCCCCGAGGAGCACCGCGAGCGTGCGCTTGCCGGCGACGGTGTCGGTGGGGATGTCGCGCAGGTTGTTCGCGACCAGGATCGCGCAGGCGAGGGCACCCACCCCGACGGCGGCCCACAGCGCGGCCCACTCCCACGTCTCGGTCTGGACGTACGCCGTCCCGATGACGGCGACCAGCCCGAAGAACACGAACACCATGACCTCCCCGAGGCCGAGGTAGCCGTACGGGCGCGAGCCCCCGGTGTAGAACCAGGCGGCGAGCGCGGAGACCAGGCCGACGAGGACCAGCCACCACGCGGTGGTCGCGGCCAGCGCCAGTCCCGCGACGCCGGCCACGCCGAAGGCCAGGAACGCCGCCCGCTTCACCGCCCCCGGAGCCGCGGCGCCGGAGCCCACCAGCCGCATCGGCCCCACGCGCTCGGCGTCCGTGCCACGGATGCCGTCGGAGTAGTCGTTGGCGTAGTTGACCGCCACCTGCAGCGCCAGGGCGACGACGAGCGCGAGCAGCGCCTTCCACCACACGACGGCGTCCTCGTACGCCGCGACGCCGGTCCCGGCGAGCACCGGCGAGACCGCTGCGGGGAGGGTGCGCGGCCGGGCGCCGGCGAGCCACTGCGCGGAAGTTGCCACGACCGGAGATTCAAGCACCCGGGCCCGCGGCTAGCCTCGTCCGGGTGGAGGACCGGGTGGAGGGCGTGCTGGGAGAGGTCGCGGCCTGGCTGGCGGCCGACGACCCCGACCCGTGGGTCGTGGAGACCTCGGGATCGACGGGTACGCCGAAGCGCGTGCTGCTCTCCCGGGCGGCCGTGCTGGCCTCGGTGCACGCCAGCGCTCGGCGGCTCGGCGGGTCCGGGCGCTGGCTGCTCGCGCTGCCCCCGACGTATGTCGCCGGGCTCCAGGTCATCTGCCGGTCGCTGGTCGCGGGCCACGAGCCGGTCCTGCTCGAGGACGACTTCGCCGCGGCCGCGCGCCGGGCGGACTACGTGTCCCTGGTGCCGACCCAGCTGCACCGGCTGCTCGCCACCGACGCCGACGCGCTGCGCTCCTTCCGCACCGTGCTGCTCGGCGGCGGCCCGATCGACGCCGCGCTCCGGCAGCGGGCCGCCGACGCGGGCGTGCGGGTCGTGGCGACGTACGGCTCGGCCGAGACCGCGGGCGGCTGCGTGTACGACGGGATGCCGCTGGACGGCGTCGGCGTCGCGATCGGCGACGACGGCCGCGTACGGATCGGTGGGCCGGTGCTGTTCGACGGGTACGCCGGCGATCCCGCGCGCACGGCCGAGGTGCTCGTCGACGGCTGGTTCCTGACCTCCGACGCG
>NZ_JANINT010000414.1 GCF_024509035.1 Nocardioides sp.
CGGTCGGCTCCGATCGGTCCGAGCAGCGAGGACGCCTGCACCGGCCGGGACGCCCCGGACAGGTCGAGGACGCCGCGCGCCCCCCGCACCACCGCTGCGGCCGAGCGGACCGGGGTGCAGGAGAGCCGTCCGACGGCGGTCGCGATGCGCGCCGGGTAGCCGAGCATCTCGCCCAGCCCGCGAGCGGCGAACGCCGCGTCCGTCTGGTCGGCCCCGGCGCCCTGGGGCGGGTGAGGTGCGGGAACGGTCGGGCGGCCTTCGGGGGTCAGGTCCAGGAACAGCCGGTAGAGGTCGGTGCCCGAGACGCCGTCGGCGAGGCAGTGGTGCACGCGCGAGAGCACCGCCCACCGCCCGTCGGGCAACCCCTCGCACAGCCAGCACTCCCACAACGGGCGGGACCGGTCCATCCGCGGCGCCATCAAGGTGGCGACGAGCTCGGCGACCTCGGCGGGTCCGCCGGGTCCCGGCACGGCTGCCCGCAGGACGTGGTGGCGCAGGTCGAAGTCGTCGTCGGCGACCCAGGCGGGCGCCGCGAGGTCGAGCGGTACCGGCCGCAGCCGCTGGCGGTAGCGCGGCACCAGCGGGAGCCGGGCGTCGACCAGTGCGAGGAACTCGTCGTACGAGGGCGGCGGCCCGTCGAGGACCGCGAGCGAGCCGATGGCCAAGGACACGGCGGGGTCGACGTCCTCCACCTCGAGGAACGCGTCGGCGAGAGGGGTGAGTCGCTCCACAGCGGCCTCCTTCACGGGCCTGTTGATCAAGTCTCGATGTCGCCCGGGTGGCGCACCCGGGTCGACCGGCCTCGTCGCGCCCGCCGGGGGTCCCGAAGGGCCCGGGCCGAAAGGCCCTGGGGTCCGGGACGCCGCGGAGTGATGGTGGTCATGTCGAGAGGAGGAGCCATGACCGAGCGGGAGCAGGTGCAGGCCCAGCAGGAGGCGAAGTCCAACGCGACACGGAGCACCGGCAGTGCGGAGCGGGCCCGCCTGTGGGCGGGGATGAACCGCTACCTGGCGGCCGAGGCCGCCCACGCCCACCGGGTCAACGACGAGCCCGAGGAGAAGGCTCCGCGGCCCGGGGCGTCCGACTGACCCGTCGTACCCCCGGCGGTAGCGTGCGAGGCATGTCCTCGCAGCCCGAGCCGCCGATGCCCCCCGAGGAGCCGAAGCGGCACGGGCTGTCGCCGTCGTACGCCCGCGTCTCGCTGGCCGTCGTCACCTCGAGCGCCCAGGCCAACCTGCTCGGCAACATCCACGGCGGCGAGATCATGAAGCTCGCCGACTCCACCGCCGGCGCGGTGGCGGCCCGTCACAGCGGCGGTCCCGCCGTGACCGCGGCCATGGACGAGATGGCGTTCCTCGAGCCGGTGCACGTCGGCGACATCGTGCGCACGTTCGCCCAGGTCAACTGGGCCGGCCGGTCGTCGATGGAGATCGGCGTCCGCGTCGAGACACAACCGTGGAACGACCCGTCGACGACCTCGCTGCACGTGGCCTCGGCGTACTTCGTGTTCGTCGCGGTCGACGGCGCCGGCCGCGCTCGGCAGGTGCCCGGACTGGTGCCCGAGACCGCCGACGAGCTGCGCCGGCACCGCGAGGCCGAGATCCGGCGCGCCCACCGGCTGGCCAGGCGCCGCGCGATCGAGGCCGGGCGCTCGCGCCAAGCCTGATCGGTCCTCCTCGGCGCGTCGCGACCGGCTGTGACGGGTGTGACTGGTGATACTGGCGGTCAGCACCACCACCTTCCCCGTTCCACCGTGCAGAGAGGCATCTCGATGCCGCCCGTCTCTTCCCCCGGGTCGCTCGATCGCCAGGTCCCGCGCTTCAGCGCCGGCGACCGCGCCGCTCGGGTGCGCTTCCGTCGGGCCCTGGCCCTCATGCTCATGACCCTGCTCCTGCCGGGCTCCGCCCAGCTGGTCGCCGGCAACCGCAGGGTCGGGATCATCGCGCTCCGCCTCTGGTTCGCGGTCGTCACGACCTGCGTGGGCACGCTCGTCGTCGTGCTGTTCTGGCACGGGCTGGCGTTCAAGCTGGCCTTCGACACCATGGCGCTGTTCTGGCTGCGGCTGGCCCTCATGGCACTCGCCACCGGATGGGCGGTGCTGTTCTTCGACGCGTGGCGCCTGGGTCAGCCCCTCACGCTGAGCCTCGGCCACCGGCGCGCCGCGGTCGGTCTCAACGGCGTGCTGGCGCTCTCGGTCGCCGCGGCGCTGCTCTTCGGCGCCCACCTCGCCGGCGCCCAGCGCGACCTGATCCTGACGATGTCCGGCGACGGCGACGTCA
Source organism: Nocardioides sp. (assembly GCF_024509035.1). Classification (GTDB taxonomy): domain Bacteria; phylum Actinomycetota; class Actinomycetes; order Propionibacteriales; family Nocardioidaceae; genus Nocardioides. Next base: position 2,280 of record NZ_JANINT010000414.1, read on the forward strand.
GCGGGGCCCACGACGGCCGCTACAACGTGCTGCTGATGGGCGGCGACTCCGGGGCGGGTCGCTGGGGCCTTCGTCCGGACTCGATGACCGTCGCCAGCATCGACGCCGAGACCGGCCGCACCGTGCTGATCTCGCTGCCCCGCAACATGCAGAACTTCCCCTTCGTCAAGGGCTCGGTGATGCACGAGCAGTTCCCCGACGGGTTCGACGCCGACTACCTCAACGGCGTGAGCACCTGGGCCGGCGACAACACCGAGCTGTTCCCGCACTCCGACAACCCGGGCGTGGACGCCACCGTGATGGCGATCGAGGGCATCACCGGCCTGAAGATCAACTACTGGGCCATGGTCAACCTGCAGGGCTTCAAGGACCTCGTCGACGCGGTCGGGGGCGTGACCCTGAACGTGCGCCAGGAGATCCCCGTCGGCCTGCCCCAGGACTCCTTCTACAGCCACATCGAGCCGGGCGTGCAGAAGCTCAACGGCTTCGAGACGCTGTGGTTCGCCCGCGCCCGGTACGACTCCGACGACTACTCGCGGATGGCGCGCCAGAAGTGCGTCATGAACGCGATGCTGCAGCAGATCAGTCCTCAGTCCGCCGTCCGCAACTTCGCGAGCATCGCGCAGGCAAGCTCGGCGATGGTCTCCACGAACATCCCGGCCGGCGAGTTCGGCCACTTCGCCGAGCTCGCGCTCAAGGCGCGCGGGCAGAAGATCTCGACGCTGTCGCTCGTGCCGCCGATGATCGACACCGCCCACCCCGACATCAGGCTGATCAAGAACAAGGTCGCCGACGCCATCGATCGTGCCGAGGGCACCGCCCCGCCCCCGGCGAAGCCCAAGAAGCACGAGGGCGAGTCCGTCACCGGCGGCTCGATCGGGTCGCTGCACGACGGGTACGCCGCCAACGAGGCCGACGACCTCGACACCGCCTGCTGAGCGAGGACGCGCCAGCGGACTCGCTGATGGTGGTCGAGCGAGCGGCGCGACTGAGCCTGCGAAGTCGCGACCCGCGTGTCGAGACCGATGAGACGGCCAGAGACGCCGGCTCCGCTGCGGGGGTCTCGACAGGCTCGACCTACGGCGGCCCCTAGGGTGGTCGCGTGACCGAGCAGCCGCTGGACCGACGCGTCGTCGCGGTCGTGGTCACCTTCAACCGGCTCTCGCTGCTGCAGGGACTCCTCGAGCGGCTCGACCAGGTGCCGGGGCTGGCCGAGATCCTCGTGATCGACAACGCCTCGACCGACGGCACGGGGGAGTGGCTCGCCGGCCTCGACGACCGTGACCCGGGTGAGGCGCACCCGACGACACCGGTCGTGGGCCGCACGCTCGCCGAGAACGGCGGTGGCGCGCGGGGCTTCCACGACGGCCTCGCCTGGGCGATGGAGCGCGGAGCCGACCTCGCCTGGCTGATGGACGACGACGGGCTGCCCGATCCGGACTGCCTCTCCCTGCTGCTCGCCGAGACCGGGCTCGACTTCTGGGGACCGCTGGTCGTCGACCAGGACGACCCCGGCCGGCTGGTGTTCCCGATCCGGCTGCCCGGTGGCACGCGCGTGGTGCACCGTCTGGCCGACGTCGAGCGGGCAGCCGCCCGAGGCCGGATCGACGACATCGTGATCCCGTTCAACGGTGTGCTGGTCACCCGCGAGCTGGTGGAGCGGATCGGGCTGCCGCGCGCGGAGTACTTCATCTGGGGTGACGACCACGAGTACCGGCTGCGCGCCGAGGCAGCGGGAGCCCGGATCGCGACGGTCGTCGGCGCGCAGGTCCGGCACCCGGCGGTCGGCAGCCTCGGCACGCCGATGATGTTCGGCCGCACGACGTACAACCACAGCCCCAGCGACCTCAAGCACTACTGCATGGCCCGCAACAACCTGCTGAACCTGCGCGAGTACAAGGGGTGGCCGCACGCCCTGGCGTTCGTCGCCAAGACCGTCTGGTTCTACGCCTTCACCCGACCCGACCTCGGACGGCTCGCGACCAGCGCCCGCGCGATGTACGCCGGACTGCGCGGCGACTTCACCGGACACCGGAGGTACCTCGATGGCTGACGAGGCCCCGACCGGCCCGGCCGCCGGCGAGAGCGTGGCGGTCGTCGTGGTCACCTACAACCGTGCCGACCTGCTCGCGCACATGCTCGACGGTCTGGCGGCCCAGACCCGGCCCGCCGACGCGATCTACGTCATCGACAACGCGAGCAGCGACCACACGCGGGCGCTCCTGACCGAGCAGGTCGCCGCCGCCCGGCCCGGGCTGCCGCTGCACGTCACCCACGCCGAGGAGAACCTCGGTGGCGCCGGGGGGTTCCACCTCGGTGTGCAGATGGCGTTCGCGGGCGGGCACGACCGGATCTGGCTCATGGACGACGACGTGGTGCCGGCCCCCGACTGCCTCGAGGTGCTGCTCGCCCAGGACGAGGCCTGCCTGATGGCGGTCCGGGAGGACACCCACGGGGCCCTGGTCGAGAAGGCCGCGCTGCGCTTCGACCTGCGCAACCCGCTCTCCGTGCGCCCCAAGACCGCGATGGTCGAGACCGAGTACGGCAGCCGGGACCGGATGCCGGAGCGCGTGGAGCTGCAGAACGTCGCGTTCGAGGGGTTCATGCTCCGCCGCGAGGTCGTCGAGGCGATCGGCCTGCCGGACCCGTCGTACTTCATCTTCTACGACGACGTCGACTACGCCGTGCGCGCGCGGCGGGCCGGCTACCGCATCTGGGCGGTCCGCGACGCGGTGCTCGTGCGTCAGCTCCCGTTCGACCAGCAGCACGACCTGAGCGGCTGGAAGGGCTACTTCATGTACCGCAACCTGTTCGTGGTGCACCTGCGGTACGGCGAGAACGCCCTGGTGCGGCTCAAACCGTGGCTCGTGACCGCGGCGGTCGTGCTGCTGAGCCCCCTCCGCGGCGGCCGGGCCGAGGCCCGCAACGTGATCCGGGCCATGCGCGACGCGCGGGGGATGCGGGTCCGCCCGTCGGGATCCGTAGACTGACCGATCGTGTCCTCCACTGCCCCCCAGCCTGATCTCGTCGTCGTCGGCTCCGGATTCTTCGGGCTGACGATCGCCGAACGCTGCGCCACCGAGCTCGGCCTGCGGGTCCTCGTGCTCGAGCGCCGCTCGCACCTCGGCGGCAACGCCTACAGCGAGTTCGACGAGGAGACCGGCATCGAGGTGCACGTCTACGGCACCCACCTGTTCCACACCTCCAACAAGAAGGTGTGGGACTACGTCAACAAGTTCACCGACTTCACCGGCTACCAGCACCGGGTCTTCGCGAAGTACCAGGGGCAGGTCTACTCCTTCCCGATGAACCTGGGCCTGATCAACCAGTTCTTCGGGAAGAGCCACACCCCCGACGAGGCGCGCGCGCTCATCGCCGAGCAGGCGAGCGAGATCGACACCAAGGACGCGAAGAACCTCGAGGAGAAGGCGATCAGCCTGATCGGGCGCCCGCTCTACGAGGCGTTCGTGAAGGGCTACACCGCCAAGCAGTGGCAGACCGACCCCCGGGAGCTGAGCGCGGACATCATCACGCGCCTCCCGGTCCGCTACACCTTCGACAACCGCTACTTCAACGACACCTACGAGGGCCTGCCGGTCGACGGCTACACCGCGTGGCTGGAGCGGATGGCCGAGCACCCCAACATCGAGGTGCGGCTCGACACCGACTTCTTCGACGTCGCCGACGAGCTCAAGGGTCAGGTGCCGATCGTCTACACCGGACCGGTCGACGAGTACTTCGGGCACAGCGAGGGCCGTCTGTCCTGGCGCACCATCGACCTCGAGCGCGAGACGGTCGACGTCGACGACTACCAGGGCACCGGCGTCGTCAACGCCAACGACCAGGATGTGCCCTACACGCGTACGCTCGAGTTCAAGCACCTCCACCCCGAGCGCACCTACCTGCCCGGCAAGACCATCGTCGTGCACGAGTACTCGCGCTTCGCCGAGGAGGGCGACGAGCCGTACTACCCGATCAACACCGCGGCGGACCGCGAGAAGCTGCTGCGCTACCGCGAGCTGGCCAAGCGTGAGCCGATGGTGCTCTTCGGTGGTCGGCTCGGCACCTACAAGTACCTCGACATGCACATGGCGATCGGCTCGGCGCTCTCCATGTTCGAGAACAAGCTCCGGCCGCACTTCGCCGAAGGCGCGCCGCTGACCAGTGGAGGCGTTGACGAGTGAGCACCGGCCTCCGGGAGGACCTCGCATGACGGTGACCCGCCTGCTCCAGCGGCAGATCCTGCCCCTCGACCGGGACCTCGACGTGCTCGCGCTGTACGTCGACCCCGAGGACGCCCGGCTCGACGCCGACAAGTACGAGATCGGTGGCAGCAAGGCGGCGAAGGACCTCAACAACGCCGCGATCCGCCAGTCCACCGCGACCGGTCACAAGCTGCACCCCGACCAGATCGAGTCGCGCACGGCGTTCCGGGTCAGGTCCGGCGACCGGCTCTCGTTCGGCACCTACTTCAACGCATTCCCCGCCAGCTACTGGCGGCGCTGGTCGGTCGTCAAGCAGGTGACGCTCACGGTCACCGTGGCCGGCGCCGGCGCGACCGTGCTCGTCTACAAGTCGATGGCCAAGGGCCACTCGCAGCGGGTCGACACCGCCCACACCGGCGCCGAGAGCCGGAGCACGTTCACGTTCGACCTCTCGCTGACGCCGTTCGTCGACGGCGGGTGGTACTGGTACGACGTGATCGCCGGCGACGACGACGTCGTCGTCGAGTCGGCCGAGTGGACCGCCGAGGTGCCCGACGACCGCGCCGAGCACGGCACGGTCGACATCGCGATCACCACGATGAACCGGCCCGACTTCTGTGCACAGCTGCTCACCCAGATCGGCGAGGACGCCGACCTGCGGCCCTACCTCGACACGGTCTTCGTGATGGAGCAGGGCACCGACAAGGTGGTCGACTCGCCGGACTTCGCCAAGGCCGAGGCGTCCCTCGACAGCCTGCTGAAGGTCATCGAGCAGGGCAACCTCGGCGGGTCGGGCGGCTACGCGCGTGGCCAGCTCGAGTCGGTCCGCAAGGGCACCGCGACCTACGCGATGATGATGGACGACGACGTCGTCTGCGAGCCCGAGGGCATCATCCGGGCGATCACGTTCGGTGACCTGGCCCGGCGCCCCACGCTCGTCGGCGGCCACATGTTCAACATCTACTCCCGCTCGCGCCTGCACAGCTTCGGCGAGATCGTGCAGCCGTGGCGCTTCTGGTGGCAGTCACCGTTCGACACCTACAGCGACTGGGACCTCGCCGGCCGCAACCTGCGCTCGAGCCGCTGGCTGCACAAGCGCGTCGACGTCGACTTCAACGGCTGGTTCATGTGCCTGATCCCGCGGCAGGTGCTGGAGGAGGTCGGCCTCTCGCTGCCGCTGTTCATCAAGTGGGACGACTCCGAGTTCGGCCTGCGCGCCAAGGAGGCCGGCTACCCGACGGTGACGTTCCCCGGCGCCGCCGTGTGGCACGTGCCGTGGACCGACAAGAACGACGGCCTCGACTGGCAGGCCTACTTCCACCAGCGCAACCGGTTCGTCGCGGCGCTGCTGCACTCGCCGTACCCCAAGGGCGGCCGGATGGTCCGCGAGAGCCGCAACCACCAGATCTCCCACCTGGTCTCGATGCAGTACTCCACCGCGGAGATCCGTCACCAGGCGCTGCTCGACGTGCTCGCGGGCCCCGACCACCTGCACGAGATGCTGCCGACGCGGCTCGCCGAGATCAACGCGCTGCGCAAGCAGTACACCGACGCCCAGCTCGAGGCCGATCCCGACGCGTTCCCGCCGGTCCGCCGCAAGAAGCCGCCGCGCAAGGGCCGCGACGGCACCGAGATCCCCGGTCGGCTCTCGCAGCTGGTCAGCGCCGGTCTCCAGCCGCTGCGCCAGCTCAAGCCGCCGCGCGAGCTGGCCCGGGAGCACCCGGAGGCCGAGATCCGCGCGATGGACGCCAAGTGGTACCGGCTGGCGTCGTACGACTCCGCGATCGTCTCGATGAACGACGGTGCCTCGGCCGCCTTCTACCGTCGCGACCCCGAGCTGTTCCGCGAGCTGATGGTCAAGACCATCGAGATCCACGAGCGCCTCAAGCGCGAGTGGCCGCGGCTGGCCGAGGAGTACCGCGCCAAGCTCGGCGAGATCACCTCTCCCGACACCTGGTCGGAGACGTTCCGCCCGTGGACGGGGGAGCAGGCGGGAGATGACTGAGGCCGGTCGGGCGCACGTCGTCGACGCACCGCTGAGCCCGCCGGCCCCACGGGCCGGTCTGCTCGAGGTGTTCCGGCGTCGCTACCTGCTGCGGATGCTGGTGCAGCGCGAGCTCAGCGCCCGCTACCAGGGCTCGGTCCTCGGGCTGCTCTGGTCCTACATCAACCCGCTCTCGCAGCTGTTCATCTACTGGTTCGTGATGGGCAAGATCATGGGCCGCAGCACCGAGATGTTCGCGGTGCACGTGTTCTGCGGGCTGATCGTCGTCCAGTTCTTCGTCGAGACGTTCAACGCCGGCACGCGCTCGATCGTGCGCAACCGCTCGCTGGTGCAGAAGATGGCCATGCCGCGGGAGATGTTCCCGGTCGCGTCGATGCTCGTCTCGCTCTACCACATGGGCCCGCAGCTGATCATCCTCACGATCATCTGCCTGTTCACCGGATGGACGCCCGACCCGGTCTACCTGCTCGGGTTCGTGCTCGCGCTGGCGATCATCGCGATGCTGGGCACCTCGCTCGCGCTGATGTTCAGCGTCGCCAACGTGTTCCTGCGCGACGTCAGCAGCTTCGTCTCCATCCTCACGAACTTCGTGCGGTTCGGCGTGCCGATGATCTACTCCTACAACATGGTCGACTCGCGCTTCGGCTCGTTCGCCCACTACTACCTCTTCAACCCGATCGCCGACGCGGTGCTGCTGGTGCAGCAGGCCTTCTGGGTCGGCACGACGGACCACCCCGGGGAGATCCACGCCACGCACATCCCCGACCACCTCTACTCGTTCGGGTTCCTCGGCCTGGCGATCTCGGCCGTGATGCTCCTCATCGGCCAGGCCGTCTTCCGTCGGTTCGAGAACCGCGTGCCGGAGCAGCTGTGACCACGCCCAAGGGCGGCTACCCCGCCAGCACCTCCATCGTCGTCGAGGACGTCACGAAGTCCTTCACGCTGCGCTACCACCGCACGCTCAAGCAGATGGCGGTCGCCCGGCTCAAGGGCCGCGACATCAGCGGCACGTTCAACGCCTTGGACCACGTCTCGTTCACCGTCGAGCAGGGGGAGTCCATCGGCCTGATGGGCCTCAACGGCTCGGGCAAGAGCACGCTGCTCAAGCTGATCAACGGTGTGATGCGCCCCGATGGCGGCACCGTGCTGACCCGTGGTCGCATCGCCGGCCTGATCGCCACGGGGGCGGGCTTCCACCCGCAGCTCACCGGCCGTGAGAACGTCTTCCTCAACGCCGCGGTCCTCGGCATGAGCGAGGCCGAGACCAAGCGGAAGTTCGACGACATCGTGGAGTTCGCCGACATCGGCAAGTTCCTCGACTCGCCGGTCGGCCACTACTCCTCGGGCATGTTCGCCCGCCTCGGCTTCGCCGTGGCCATCCACGTCGACTCCGACATCTTCCTCGCCGACGAGGTGCTCGCGGTGGGGGACAAGCCCTTCAAGCAGAAGTGCCTGGCGAAGATGCAGGAGATCCGCGACAGCGGCCGCACGCTGTTCTACGTCAGCCACGCGGCACCCTCGGTGCGCCGGATGTGCGACCGGGTGATCGTCCTCGAGCAGGGCCGGCTGGCCTTCGACGGCGACGTCGACGAGGGCATCCGGTTCGTCAAGTACGACGACGCCGACGGTGAGGAGCTCACCGCCGGCGAGGACACCGACGACGAGCTCGGCGCGGACATCTGAGCGAAGCCTCAGATGTCAGCCCCGAGTCGGGCTCTCCTGCTGAAGGTGTGGGTGGGTCGGTGTCCTCCCGGTGGCGCCAGTGTTCGTCCTCCACCAGCCGGGTCAAGGGTCCCCTGCGGCGGCTTCGCCGCCCTTGACCCGACCGGCTCCGGACGAGTTGGCGCCTATCGGGAGAACGCCGACCTGTGGCCACCGCGGGACGTCATACGTTCCGGTCGCCAGGACACCCATGTCGTATGACGTCCCGGGGCAGTGCGCAGGACGTCATACGTTCTGGCCGCCAGGACACCCACGTCGTATGACGTCCCCGGGGGCCAACCGAGACGCGACTCTCAGCGCAGAACTACACGCGTGAAGTTTCTTGACAAATCTCGATTTCATCGGCGTGTCGAGTGGAAATTACACGTTTGTAGTTACTCAATTCCTCTTCCCGGGGCCTGTGACTGGTGTGAAAGTTGCTTCACGTGTGAACTTCCCCGCGCACATGGAGTACGTCGATGCCCCCCAGCAAGACCACCTTTGTCACCGCCTGCCAGCAGATGCTGGCCCTCGGTGTCGTCCTCGCTGCCCTCACCCCGGCGGCGAGCGTCGTCAGCCTCGACGTCGTGCGCGAGATGCCGACCGGAAGCGCCTCCGGCACGTCCGGTGACCCGCTGTCCGCCGACCTCTCGGCGTACACCCGAGCCGCCGCCCGGCCCTCGACGGTGCCGACCACCACGGTCGACCCGACGGTCACGGAGTACTCCCTGACGGCCCCCAACGGCGCCACCGCCCGACCGCAGGCCGGCCGCAAGGTCGCGCCGGACGCGGTCAGCGCCCGCACGAAGGCCGGCCTCCTCGGCGGCCCCCAGGTGACCAGCGTGCCCGAGCCCGTCGAGGGCTACGGCGCCGTCGGCGTCACCTGGGCGCACGGCACGCAGGTCGCCGAGGACGCGATCAGCCTCGCGGTCCGCACCCGCACCGAGGCCGGATGGTCGGAGTGGATGGACCTCGACTACGACCTCGAGCACGGTCCCGACGCCGGCTCGGCCGAGGCGCGGCACGCGCGTCCGGGCACCGATGCCCTGCTGGTCGGCGACGTCGACGAGGTCCAGGTGCGCGCCGCCGCCACCCGTACGCTCCCGCCGGACCTGCGGCTCGCGGTCGTCGACCCCGGCAAGGCCACCCGCAGCGCGGCCGAGAAGCCGGCGCTCGACACCGACACGATGGACGGCGCCACGCCGCCGCCCGCCGGGGACGCGACCGGCGACACGGCCGCCGGCGACGAGCTGGCCACCGACCCCGGCGAGGGCACCGACGGCGGCGACGCGATCGACCTGCAGGCGGCGACGTACACCCCGCGGCCCCAGATCTACTCCCGCGCCCAGTGGGGCGCCGACGAGCGGATGCGCGAGAAGAGCTCGCTGCACTACTTCGAGGTGCACGCCGGCTTCGTCCACCACACGGTCAACGCCAACGACTACACCCGCAACGAGGTGCCGGGGATCATCCGCAGCATCTACGCGTACCACACGCAGTCGCGGGGCTGGTCGGACATCGGCTACAACTTCCTCGTCGACCGGTTCGGCCGCATCTGGGAGGGCCGGTACGGCGGGATCGACCGCCCGGTGGTCGGGGCCCACACCCTGAACTACAACGAGTACTCCTTCGCGATGTCGGCCATCGGCAACTACGACATCAAGCAGCCCTCGCAGGCGATGATCCAGGCCTACGGCGCGCTGTTCGCGTGGAAGCTCTCGCTGCACGGCGTCGACGCCTCCTCGCCCCAGCAGTGGGTCGGGTCGAAGAACTTCCAGGCCATCAACGGCCACCGCGACGCCGCCTCGACCGCGTGCCCGGGCCGCTACCTGTACGCCAAGATCCCGGAGATCCGCACGCTGGCCGCCGAGGCGCAGCGCGGCTGGGCCGGGCGGGAGCTGGAGTCCAACCTCGCCTCGACGCCGCACCCCGACCTCATCGTCCGCCGCGCGAGCGACGGCCAGGGCTTCATCATCCCGACCGCGGGTCTCACCGGGTACGGCAAGGGCATCACCGCCGTCAGCGGGCTGACCTCCGGCGACAGCGCGGTGGCCTCCGCCGACCTGACCGGCGACGGGATCGGCGACCTCGTCGTCCGCACCGCCGACGGCAGCACCGAGCTCCGCCCGGGCGCAGCGGACGGGACGTTCGGTGCGGCGGTGAAGAAGATCGGTGCCCTCGACGGTCACGACCTGGTCACGCCGGCCGGCGACCTCGACGGCGACGGCAACGCCGACCTGGTCGCCCGGTGGCCCGCCACCGGTCGCCTGGACGTCTACCTGGGCCGCGGTGACGGGACGTTCCGCGTCGAGCGCCAGGGTGCGACCTGGGGCGGATACACCCTCCTGGTGGGCTCCGGCGACGCGGACGGGGACGGGCGCGCCGACCTGCTCGCCCGGGACGCGAGCGGAGCGATGTGGCTGCTTCCCGGCCTGGCGAAGGGCGGCTTCGGCACCCGCGTGGCCCTCGCCGGCTCGTGGCAGCGCTGGATGTCGATGAGCGGAGCCGGCGACCTGACGCGCGACGGCCGCGACGACCTGTTCGTGCGCGACGCGGAGAGCAAGCGCGGCTACGTGCTCCCCTCGCGGGGCGACGGCACCTACGGCCTGCCCCTGGGCCCGGTCGCCCGGGTCAAGGGCGCCGGCGCCGTGGTGGGAGCCGCGCAGGTCCTCGGCGACGCGACGGCCGACGTCGTGGCCCGCAAGGGCGCTCGGATCGTGGTGTACCGCAACAGCGGCGGCACCGAGACCGCCAAGCCGATCGCCACCGGCGTCGACTTCTCCGAGGCGAACATCCTGCTCAACGCGGGCGACTGGGACCGCGACGGCTTCGGTGACGTCGTGTTCCGCAGCAAGACCTCCGGCACCCTCTACCTGCGCCGCGGCGACGGCGCCGGCCACTTCGGCACGACGTCGATCAAGCTGGCCGACGGGTTCGGGAACGTCGGGCTGCTCGCCGCGGTGGGCGACATGACCGGCGACGGATACCCCGACCTCATGGGCCAGCCGAAGGGTGGGGCGATCCGCATCTACCCCGGCAACGGCGTGGCCGGTCTCAAGCCCAGCTACGTCGCCCACGGGCGGATCGCCGCCGGGCGCCAGGTGCCGGTGGGCCGCTGGGACGCCGACGGTGCGCCCGACTCCCTGTTCCGCAGCGGCTCGAAGCTCACGCTGTTCCCCGGCAACGGGCCGGGCGGCCTGACGAGCCCGCGTGCGCTGAGCGTCGACCTGTCGCCGTACGACTGGGTGATCGGCGTCAGCGACGTGCTGCTGACCGGTCACCCCGACCTGATCGTCCGGGACAAGGCGACCGGGTACCTGTGGCTGCTCCAGGGCACGGCGACCGGCTTCGCGCCGCGCCGGTTCCTGGCGGAGGGGATGGGGGTGTACGACCTGGCCGGCTAGGAGCCAGCAGGCTCCGAGGCTGGGGAACAGGGACTGGCTGGTCTTCCCGCGATCAAGGGAAGCGGGCCGTAGCGCGCTCGGCGGTGAAGATCGCCTCGAGCCGCTCCGGCGCGGCGTGGGTGACCAGGACCAGCGAGCCGCCGTGAACGAGCGGCTCGGTGAAGGAGGCGACACCTGGTGGGGAAGCCGGGTTCGCCTCCGAGAGGAGGCGGCCGCCGTCGGTGAGGAGACTCCCGGCGGCGGCCGCTGTCCACAGCTCGCCCTGCGTGTGGCCGCCGTACGACGGCCCGGTGGCGGCGTCGTCCGGACCCGGCGGGTCCCACGGGGTGTAGGCGTCCGGCTGTGACCAGACCTCCACGCCGACGTCGTGGACGTCGGCCGGGATCGGGTCGCGGAAGCGGACCCCGAGCGGCAGCAACGAGCACGCGAGCACCGGCACGTCGCCCGCGACCGGGGCCCACCTGTCGAGCGTCCGGGGGCCGCAGACGACCGCGTCCGGCGACGGGTCGTCCGAGCCGGTCACCACGAGCCCGGCCGTCCAGGCCGCGCCGAGGAAGACCGGTCCGAGCCAGTGTGCCGGCAGGTCGATGCACAACGACTGCCCCCGCTCGAGCTCGTGCTCCTCGGTCAGCAGCGACGCGGCCTTGGCCACCCAGTTCGCGTACGTCGTCACGGAGAGCTCGACGCGCTCCCCGGTCGCCTCGTCGTAGAACGTGACCAGTGGTCGGGCGGAGTCGGCGCGCAGCTGGCGCGCCATGACATCGGCGAAGGTCGTCACCTGGATAGCCTCTCAGCATGCCCTCCAGCCCGTCCGCACCAGCCTCGAGCATCGACCACTTCTGGGCCGTGATCCCCGCCGGTGGAGCGGGAACCCGGCTGTGGCCGCTCTCGCGGTCGTCGGCCCCGAAGTTCCTCCACGACCTCACCGGTCGGGGCCGGACGCTGCTGCAGGAGACCCAGGACCGGCTCGCGCCGCTGGTGGAGGACCGGTTCGTGGTCGTCACGGGCACCGCGCACCGCGCCGCCGTGCTGGAGCAGCTCGCCGAGGTCGCCCCTGGGCGGGTGCTGGCCGAGCCGGCGCCCCGCGACTCGATGGCGGCCATCGGCCTGGCCGCGGCGGTCCTCGAGCGCGAGGACCCGGACGCCGTCATGGGCTCCTTCGCGGCCGACCACGTGATCCCCGACCCCGAGGCGTTCGCCGCCGCGGTGCGGATCGCCGCCGAGGTCGCCCGCGACGACTGGCTGGTGACGCTCGGCATCGAGCCGGCGTTCCCCTCCTCGGCGTTCGGCTACATCCATCTCGGGGAGGAGCTGCCCGGTCACCCGGCGGCGACGCACGTGCGGGAGTTCGTCGAGAAGCCGTCGGTGCGCACGGCGACCGAGTACGTCGCCACCGGCCGCTACCGCTGGAACGCCGGCATGTTCGTCGTCCGGCCCACGGTGCTGCTCGACCTCCTCGGCCAATGGCACCCGGAGTTCGCGGACGCGCTGCGCGCGATCGCCGCGGACCCCGACCGTCTCGACGAGCTGTGGCCGAGCCTCCCCAAGATCGCGCTGGACCACGCCGTCGCCGAGCCCGCCGCCGACGCCGGCCGGGTCGCGTGCGTGCCCTCCTCGTTCCACTGGGACGACATCGGCGACTTCGACTCGCTCGCCGCGCTGGTCGGCGACGACGCCGAGACGGTCGCGGTGCTGGGCGACGCGGGCCTGGTCCGTGCCGTCGACACCAGCGGGTTGGTGCTCCCGGGCTCGGGTCGCGTCGTCGCGGTGGTCGGGCTCGACGACGTCGTCGTCGTCGACACCCCCGACGCCCTGCTGGTCACCACCCGGGCCCGGGCCCAGGACGTCAAGCAGATCGTCGAGGGGCTCAAGGCCGAGGGGCGTGCCGGGCTGACCTGAGCCTGGAGCCGCACGCACCTGACGCAGATGCTCCCTCGAGTGCGGCGAGAGAGCATCTGCGTCAGGTGCGTCGCCACCTACATGGCGTTGGGCTCGGGGGAGTCGAAGTAGGGGTACTTCTCCATGAACGCGTCGAGGGCGGCGCCGCTGATCTCGGAGCAGTACTGCCAGACGCCCTCCTGCTTGCTGGCATCGGTCTCGCCGGTGCCGCCGGCCGACCAGTGCGTGAACGCGATGTGCTGGCCGTCGGGGAAGGACGCGCCGTTCTCGTCGTCCTTGGTCCACGGGAGCGCGATGAACTTGTTGCGGAGATTGTCGCCGCCGCCGAACTTCTCGGCGATCGCGCGCAGCTCGCCGAGGTCCTTGTCGTTGTTCGCGATCGTGTCGTCGTACCACAGCAGCGTGTAGCCGTGCTCGAGGTTGTGGACCAGGGCCTCGAGCTGGGGCCGGTCGTCGGCGGTGTAGAACTTCCGCGCGAAGGGCGCCGGCGCGACACCCGCCTCGTTCCAGTGGGCGCCGAACGCGGGCGGAGCGTCGGTGTACTCGACCGGGGTGCCGGTCGGGACGTGGTTCTGGTTGCCGTCGGCCTTCTTGGTGGTGATGTCTTGGCAGACCGAGGCCGGGGCGCCGATGTCGCTGAGCGCGAGCTTGTCGAACTCCCGCCCGTCCCACCAGTCCTTGACGGGCTTGTACGCCGCGGCGCCGATGATCACCAGGGCGACCAGGACGCACACGCCGACGATCGCGAACCCGCGGCGCTGGTCGGCGCTCTTCTGCTTCTTGAGCGTCTGCTTGATGACCGCCTGGCGGTCGTTCTTGGCTGGCTTGGCCACGGTGTGCGTCCTCGGTGGTGCTCGGTCGTGCAGGGCGGTCAGGGGTCAGTCGGTCGATCGTCGGCAGAGTCTACGGGTGGATCCTGGGAGTTACGGGGCGCAATCGGGTGCCGCCAGGAGATTCGCCGCGGTCGACCTCCCAGCCGTGGGCGAACGCCAGGGCCGCGAGCGACCGGGTGAGGCCCGGCGGCGCGGTCACCAACAGCTCGTCGGCGCCAGGGCCGGTGCGGGACGCGTGCAGGCCCAGGACCGCCCCGATCGCGTCGGCGAGCTCGGCGATCGGGGCGGGTGCGCCGAACGGCGCCCGGTCGACGGGGTCGCCGGTGAGGGCGCGGACGACGGCCTCCCGCGCGCCGTACCCGAAGAGGTCGGCGCCCTCGGCCCGGATGAGGGAGCGCGCGCCCGGGCCGTGCTCGCCGGCGGGCAGGACCAGGTCGGCGCGCCCGCGCACGACGGAGAACGGTCGGGCGGCGAGCTTGCCCTGGGCCAGCTCGGCGACCCCCGCGATCTCGTCGGCCACTGCCGGCAGCGTCACCGCGAGCTCGTTGCCCCACCGGTCGGTGCGCCCGGCGTGCTCCTCGGCCACGACGAGGCCCGCGGCCCCGATCGCGATGTCGGTCTGGCCCTCGCGCCACGCGCGCCCGGCGGTGTCGGTGACCACGACCGCGACGTTGCGTCCCGTGCGTTCCAGCAGCCGGGCCCTCAGGTCGCGCGCCGAGCCGTCCGGGTCGACGGGGAGCAGCACCACGTGGCCCGCGGCGACGTTGGAGCCGTCGATGCCGGCCGCTGCCATCGTCAGGCCGAGGCGGTTGCGCACGATCGTCGTCGGCCCGCGCCGGGCGACCACGCGGACGGTCTCGCCGGGCAGCGCCTCGTCGCGCGTGCCGGGGCGGACCCGCCCCTCGGCCTTGCTCACCACCTTGCTCGTCACGACCACGATGTCGCCGTCCGCCAGGGCGGCTCCCGCCAGCTCGAGGCGAGGGAGCAGCAGCTCGACCAGGTCGTCGCCCGGGCCGACCTCGGGCACGCCGTCGGGCGCGACGACCTCGATCCGGGTCATCCCCGGGTCTGCTCGCGGGCGAGGTCCACGGCGGCCGCGGCCATCGCCGCGGTCGCGTCGACGTCGGTCATCATCAACGGCACGGCGCGGCACGCGAGACCGGCGGCCGCCACCCGCTCCACCTCGGCGGCGTCGACCTGGTCGACGAGCCAGGCGTCCAGCACGCCGCCGTTCGCCCGGGCGCCGTAGTGGAGCCCGACCCCGGCGGCGCTGACCTCGACACCGAGCGAGCTGAGGAGCTGGTTGGCCATGCCGCGCACGTGGCTGCCGCCGACGATGGGCGAGAGGCCGACGACCGGAGCCTGCGTCGCGACCAGCGCCTCGCGGACGCGCGGCACGCCGAGGATCGTCCCGACGGAGACGACGGGGTTGGACGGCGGCAGCACGACGAGGTCCGCGTCGGTGATCGCGTCGATGACTCCCGGGCCCGGCGTGGCCTCGTCGAGCCCGACCACGACCACGGCCTCGGCCGGCACCTCGGCGCGCAGCCTGACCCAGTACTCCTGGAAGTGCACGACCCGACGGCCGCTGGGAGCCGCGGCGTCGGCGATCGCGACGTGCGTCTCGACCCGGTCGTCGCTCATGGGGAGCAGGCGCACGGCGTCGCCGTGGACCGGCGTCAGCCAGCGGCGGCACAGCGCCTCGGTGACCTGGGAGAGGGGGTAGCCGGCGTCGAGCATCTGCGTGCGCACCAGGTGGGTGGCGATGTCCCGATCGCCCAGGCCGAACCAGGTGGGCTCCACGCCGTACGTCGCCAGCTCGTCCTTGACGCTCCAGGTCTCCTCGCGCCGGCCCCACCCGCGCTCGAGGTCGATGCCGTCGCCCAGGGTGTACATCACGGTGTCGAGGTCGGGGCAGACCTTGAGGCCGTGGATCCACAGGTCGTCGGCCGTGTTGGCCACGACGGTGACCACCGCGTCGGGCGCGACGCCGGGCAGCAGACCGCGGGTGATGCCGTGGAGCAGGCCCTGGAGGAAGCGGGCGCCGCCCATGCCGCCCGACAAGACGGTGATGTTCTGCATGCGGATACCTTGCCGCACCGGGGTGTTCGCGCGACCGCCGGTGGTCGCCCATAGCAGATGCGGGGTTGACTTTCGGGGTACGACAGGCATGTAATTCCCACAGTGTCGTTCACGATGTGGGGGAGCGGCAGTACCGGGTCGAAAGGGCGAGGGCCGTGAGAGAACTGTTTCTCCTCGACGGGGACGCCGAGGAAGCGGGCTGGCAGGAACGTGCGTTGTGCGCACAGACCGACCCCGAGGCGTTCTTCCCCGAAAAGGGAGGGTCGACTCGTGAGGCCAAGAAGGTCTGCCTGACGTGCGACGTGCGAGACGACTGTCTCGAGTATGCGTTGATGAACGACGAGCGCTTCGGCATCTGGGGCGGGCTCTCCGAGCGGGAGCGGCGCAAGCTGAAGAAGCGCGCGGTGTAGCGCCGACCGAGGAGCCTCACCCTCCGGCCGTTATGGTTCTGGATCGTGGGTTCCTCGGTCTCAGCGCTGCTCGTCAGTCACGACGGCGCCCGCTG
>NZ_JANINT010000415.1 GCF_024509035.1 Nocardioides sp.
GGACCCTGCAGCGCGTCGGGCACCGGCTGCTCGTGTGGACCAGCCCCCACGGCCGCACCTACACCCGACATATCGACTGACTCGACCCCGCCGGCCACGGCCGACGGGGCCATCTTCATGCCCCGGCACCGTGGATCGAGCTCGTCGAGATCCCGGCAGCCCGACCATCCACGACGAGCTCTGCGATCACCGCCCTGCCCACGTTGCGGGGGTCTCGACAAGCTCGACCACCGGTTCCTTCGCTCGACCACCGGAGGCCCGCCGAAGCAACCTCGGCCGGGCGGACGGCGTCACAGGGGTATGGCAAAGCTGCCCGGGGCCCTCGCCGTCGTGTCGCTCCTGCTCACCGGGTGCGGTGACGCCCGACCGACCGCGACCGACGCCGAGCCGACGCCGAGCCAGACGACGCCCACCAGCGTGCCACCGGAGCCCTCCACCACCACCTCGACCGCGGCCGACGAGCCGCCACCGGTGCCGGGCAGTGCCTCGGCGCTGGGTGAGGTCATCCCAGCGGACTTTCCGCTGCTGAGTGGTCTGCCCGAGGACTCGGAGGCCGAGCCGGGCGAGGGGCGCCGCGGTCCGAACCGCACGATGCGCCCGATCGTCCCCGAGGCGTGTGGTGAGCGCGTGCCGCTGCCCGACCACACCGACCGGCTGCGGGCGGCGTGGACCAATCCCGAGGACGGCCGCGACCGCCAGCTGGTGACGTTCACCGACGTCGCGAGCGCCCAGTTGTACGCGGAGCAGGTGCTCGACCTCTTTCGCGCCTGTCCCGAGGAGGTCACGTCCGAGGGCGCCGAGGAGTCCCGGCGGGTCACGGTGGTCGACAGCGACCTCGGCGACTTCGCCGGCGCCGCCTCCACCCAGTACCTGCTCTACGACTACCCGGCCCCGGGCCTGACGACCTGGACCGTCGTCCGGGTCGGCGCGGCCGTGCTGACCTCGGTGACCTACAACGAGGGCGGCGCGGGCGCCGACCCCGACCAGCAGGCCGCCGACCAGCGCCGCCGCGACGCCCAGGCGATCGCCGGGGTCGTGGACGCGATGTCGACCCTGGTGGAGGACCACCCGTCGGAGCCGCCGTTCGGGCCGAGTGGCGTCGGTCGGTTCACGCTCGGGATGTCCCGCGCCGAGCTTCTCGCGCTTCCCGGCGTCCGGATCACCGGGGACAACGGGGTGTGCGAGGACTTCGAGTCCGCCGGCGTGGTGGGTCACCTCCAGCCGGGCCTCGGCGTGGCGGTGCTGTCCGCCCACGGCGACCTGGAGACCCCGGAGCACGTCCACCTCGGCTCGACGCTCGCGGAGGTGCGTGCGGCCTACCCGGACGGCGCCGGGGACGAGGTGTGGTTCGACGCGCCGCCGTACCGGTTCGAGCTCGGCCGGGACCGTCGGGTGATCAGCATGATGCTGCTCCACCCGGACCAGCGCTGCGGCAGCTGAGCCGGCGGCGACGAGCAACGAGGGCCCCGGGAAGACAACACCCGGGGCCCTCGTCGTACGCGTGGAGAGGCGGCGCTCAGAGCGAGCGGAGCACCTCGCGCATCAGCTCGGCGGTCTCGGACGGCGTCTTGCCGACCTTGACGCCGACGGCCTCGAGGGCCTCC
>NZ_JANINT010000416.1:0-1246 GCF_024509035.1 Nocardioides sp.
CCTGGAGGCCGTCGCCGGTCGCGCCGTGGTCCGTGGGGAGGTGGCCGCCCTGACCGGCTGGGTGCCGCTCGCGGAGGTCGAGCCGCTGGCCCGCCGACTGAGCGACCTGGGCGGTACGGTGGCGCCCCTGCCCACCCCGCGCGGCACCGACCCGCCGACGCTCCTGCGCGAGGGCGGTCAGCTCCGCCGGGCGTTCACCCCGCTCGTCCAGACCTACGGGACGGTGCCCTACGAGGACGTCGACCCGAGTCTCGTTGCCGGACTCGCCTACATCGTCATGTTCGGCATGATGTTCGGCGACGTCGGGCACGGCGCGCTGCTGGCGCTCCTCGGCCTCGTGGTCGGGTCCGGGCGGATCCACCGGCTCGCCCCGGTGCAGCGGCTGTGGCCGTTCGTGACCGGCTCCGGGCTCGCGGCGATGGGCTTCGGTCTGCTCTACGGCGAGTGCTTCGGCCCGACCGGACTCGTGCCGGTCGTCTGGCTCGCGCCCCTCGACCACCCGGTCACCCTGCTGGTCGCGGGCGTGGTCGTGGGTGCCGCGCTGCTCGCGACCGCCCAGGGCATCGCGACGGTCAACCGCTGGCGCGAGGGCGGGTGGGCGCGCGCGGTCAGTGCACCGTCCGGCCTCGCCGGGGCCGCGCTCCTGGCCGGCGTCGGGCTGATCACCGGCGGCATGTGGGGCGACCTGACCTGGCTGCTCCTCCTCGGAGCAGCCACGGCAGCGACCGGCGTGCTGCTCGCGTTCGCAGGGTTCCTCGCGAGCGCCGGTGGCGGCGGGGCCGGTGCGACCCAGGCCGTCGTCGAGGTCTTCGACGCCGTGCTCCGGGTCGGCACCAACCTCGTGTCCTTCGCGCGGTTGGCTGCCTTCGGCCTGACACACGCCGCGCTGGGCTCGGTGGTGTGGGACGGGACGACGGCGGTGGCGGCGTCGGGGCCCGCGATGGTGCCGGTCGCGGTCGTCCTGTTCGTGGCCGGCAACGTCTTGACCTTCGGCCTGGAGGCGCTGGTCGCCGGGATCCAGGCCCTCCGGCTCGAGTACTACGAGCTGTTCTCACGACTCTTCGAGGGCGAGGGCAGGCCGTTCCGACCGTGGCGGCTCCCCGACCTCGAGCCATCCGGACCCTCGACCGACCAAGGGAGACGACCATGACGATCTGGCTGCTCGGCCTGCCCGCGCTGGTGGCGGTGGCCGCCGGTCTCGCGACGCTGCTGCGACGGCAGCGGCAGGCCGTGCTCAAGGTCGTGC
>NZ_JANINT010000416.1:1256-1604 GCF_024509035.1 Nocardioides sp.
GGCGCCAATGCGGTGGTGCTGGCCGTCGCGGCTGTTGTGATCGTGGCGGCGGCCACCTCGGCCGACGAACCGGCGACGGACGCCGCTCTCGTGGCGGCGCAGACCGACTCGGGCTCCTCGAGCTGGGCCGCGCTGCTGGGCGCGGCGATCGCGGTCGCGGGCTCCTCCATCGGCGCGGCGATCGCCGTGGCCTACACGGGCGCGGCCGCGCTGGCGGCGATGAGCGAACGGCCCGAGCTGTTCGGCCGGGCGATGGTGATCGTCGGGCTCGCCGAGGGCATCGCCATCTACGGCCTGATCATCGCGGTGATCCTGATCGGACGTGCCTGATGGCCCACGTGGCCGTCC
>NZ_JANINT010000417.1 GCF_024509035.1 Nocardioides sp.
TTCTCCTCCCGAGAGCCGCGCCCCTCCCGGGCGCGGACGTGAAACGGACGATAACTGTCCTGCAAACCGAGGTGCAACCCTCATTTGCAAGCCCGTTTGCGCCTTCACTTCCGGGCGACGGTGGCCACGACCGCACGGTGGTCGCTGCCGGGGAGGTGGACCGTGTGCACCTCCTCGACCGCGAGCCGCGGGCCGACGAGCACGTGGTCGATCGCCACCAGCGGAGGCAGCGCGAACACGAGCCGCCACCGGTCGCCGAAGGGCCAGGTCGGCTGCCACCCGGCGTTGGCGAGCTCCGCGGCGTCGCGCAGGCCCGCATCGACCAGGGCACGCACCGGGCGGTGGTCGTTGGTGGCGTTGAGGTCGCCGAGCACGAGGTCGGGGCGGCGCTCGCGCACGACGTCGAGGAGCGTGGCGTGGTCGGAGCGCCACAGGTCCGGCTCGGTGGGCGCCTGGGGGTGGGTCGCGACCACGACGAGGTCGTCCATCGACACCACCCAGCCCTCGTGCCAGGTGTCGAGGGGCTCGGACGAGCCGAGCTCGGCGCGCGCGAACACCATCGTGCCGTGGCCGCCCTCACGCGGCTCGCCCACCCGGTGGGGCAGCAGGTCGGAGAGACCGGCTCGATCCATGTCCGCCAGGCCCGCCGCCGTGATCTCCTCCACGACCAGGAGGTCGACCCGCTCCTCGCTCGCGGCCCGCACCAGCTCGTAGGGGTCGCCGTCGTCCTGGGCGAGGTTGGCGGTCATCACCGTGAGCGGCACCGCGTCCGGCGCCGGGGGCGGGTTGGCGCCGGTGAGCATCGGGGCGAACCACCAGCCGTGCACGACGAGTCCCGCGAGCGCCGCCACCGTGACGAGGCTCGTCGCCGAGCGCCACCGGCGTCCCGCCACCACCCGCACCAGGGCGACCGCCAGCGCGGCGGCGTACAGGACGATCGCCAGCGGCGTGAAGGCCTCGGCCTGGATCCAGAACCCGGACGCCGGCTCGAGGACACGAGCGGTCGTGAGGAGGGCGGCGGGCAGCAGGAGGGCCGCGAGCACGAGCCCGACGACCACCGCCCGCACACGCACGGGCGCGAACCTACCGCGGCGGTATCACCACGAGGTCGTCGCGGTGCACGACCTCGCGCTCGTAGCCCGCCCCGAGCTCGCGCTTGAGGTCGTGGGTCGAGCGGCCCAGGAGGCTCGGGAGCTCCTCGGCGTCGAAGTTGACCAGGCCGCGGGCGACCGGGGTGCCGTCGGCGTCGGTGAGGTCGACGGGGTCGCCGGCGACGAAGGTGCCGGTGACTCCGGTGATGCCGGCGGCGAGCAGCGAGGCACGGCGCTCGACGACCGCCCGCACGGCGCCCGCGTCCAAGATGATGGTGCCCTTCGGCTCGGTGGCGTGCGCGAGCCACAGCAGGCGGGTGGGGCGGCGGCGTCCGGTCGCGTGGAACAGCGTGCCGACCGCCTCGCCGGCGAGCGCGGGAGCGGCCCGGTCGGCGGAGGTCAGGACGACAGGGATGCCGGCGCCGGTGGCGATGCGCGCGGCGTCGATCTTGGTTTGCATGCCGCCGGTGCCGAGTCCGGCGGCGCCGGTCTTGCCGATGCGTACGTCGA
>NZ_JANINT010000418.1:0-4816 GCF_024509035.1 Nocardioides sp.
CGGCGAGACGGTCGGCGAGGCTCATGCGGGTCACCTCCGGATCCGGAACCGGCGCGCCGGCGTCGCGGGCGCGGGATCGACCGGGGCGGCCCCGGCCGGGTCGGCGGGCTCGCCGGCCAGCTGCACGGCGAGGCCGCGGATGGCGGCACTCGACGGGTGGTCCGGCTTGCCGCTGACGATCGGCGTGCCGGCGTTGGTGGAGGCAGCGATGTCGATCGACGTCGCGACCTGGGCGGCGACCGAGAGGCCCAGGATCGCCTCGACCTTGTCGGGGCCGAGGCCGACCGCGTCGTCGGCCCGGTTGAGGAGCAGGTGCCGGTGGCCCCGGGCGATCCCGAGCATCTCGAGGGTCTCGAGCGCGAGGCGCACGTTCTTGAGCGTGGGTACGTCGAGCGTGGCGACCACCACGCACTCGTCGGTCTCGTCGAGGGCGGCGAGCGTGGTCTCGTCGAAGGCGGGCGCGGTGTCGACGACGACGAAGTCGAACGTCTCGCGCAGCGTCGCCAGCATCCGCGTCACCAGTGCCGGGGTCACCCGCTCGCGGACGTCGGGCTGGCTGGGGGCCGCGAGCACCATCACCGCGTCCTGGTGCCGGGTCAGCAGCGCGCCGAGCAGGTCGGCGTCGAGGGTGTCCTCGGACCCGATCGCGTGCTCCACGGTGTGGGAGGGGAACAGCTGCAGCGTGATCGCGACGTCGCCGAACGCGAGGTCGAGGTCGACCAGGCACACCTGACGGGCGCCGCGGTCGGCCAGCGCGAGGGCCAGGTTGACCGCCATCGTCGTCTTGCCGACCCCGCCCTTGGGGGAGAAGACCGTGATGACCCGGCCCTGGTGGGTCGCGCCCGTCGGCCCCCGCAGGGCCACGTAGAGCTGGTGGGCGCGCCCGACGGCCGCCGCGACCGCGCCCAGGTCGTCGTGGGGCACGACGTCGCGCGCCCCGGCCTTGATCGCGCGGGTGAGCAGCGTCGCGTCGATGGGCGCCTGCTGCTGGTCGCGGACCAGCACCACGCTCACGGTCGGTCGGCCGACCCGGAGGTCCTCGCACGCGGCGAGCGCGTCCTCGAGGTCGAGGCCGGGCCCGAGGACGACGACGTACTCCTCGGTGTGCTCGGCGACCCACGCCCGCAGGCGATCGGTGGAGTCGATGCCGTGGGCGCCGGCCGGGAGCGCGGTCAGCAGCGCTGCGACGGCGGCGGGATCGGGGTCGACGACGACGGGCACGTCAGCTCACCGGAAGAGGTTCTGCGCGGTCACGCCCTTGTCGGACGCGACCTCGCTGTCGCCGTCGAGCAGCGCGAACGCCAGCTCGCCGTTGGACGAGGCGAAGAGCACCTTCTGCGCCTGCTTCTGGTCGACCGCGACCGTGAGCAGGGTGCGCGGGAGCTGTTCCACGGTCTGGGCGCCGGAGTCGTCGGTCGTGGTCGTCGCGACCGGCGCGGTCGATCCGACGCCCAGGACGGTGACCCGGGGGAGGAGCAGCCGCGTGAACGGCTGCCCGGTCTCCTGGTCGGTGCCGTTGAGGAAGACCGCGACCTGGGACCCGGGGTTGAGGAAGCCCGAGACGCGCGCGGCGTCGGTGAGGTTCACCGAGACCGCCATCTGGCCCTTCGGGATCGGCAGGGGCGCGGCGGCCTCGGCGGAGGAGCCGAACTTGGCCGCGATCAGCTGCTCACCCGGCTGGATCGGGACCAGGGCGACCTGGCCGGCCATCTCGTCGACCGACGTCCGTGCTCCGTCGAGGCGGTCGGCCGCCGCGACCGAGCCCGTGCCGATCTTGCCCGCGGCCCGGGCGGACTCGATGGTCTCGCCGGCGGTGATGGGCTGGGTGGCGACGAGGACGTCGACGGTGTCGAAGCGGTCCTCGGCCCGCTGGTCGGCCCCGCGGGCGTAGACCACGACGAGCGCGGTCCCGAGCGCGGCCACCAGCGCGGCAGCGACGATCAGCAGCCGGCGTCGATCCATCGTGGTGGCCTCCCCAGTCAGGGCCGTGCCGGGGTGGTTCCGGCAACGGACGTGCTGCAACCTCGAGCGACCGCGCCCTCACCCCGTGACGTGGTCTCCGGGGGCACTCTAGAAGGGAATGCGGCGCCGCAAGGGGCTTTAGCCACTATTTCCGTCGGGAACTTGGTCCCGTCAGGAGACGTAGAGCGCGGCCACGTCCTCCTTGAACTCGCGCATGACGACGTTGCGCCGGATCTTGAGGCTGGGCGTCAGCTGGCCGCCCTCCTCGGTCCACTCGTCGGGGAGGATCGTGAACTTGCGGATCGACTCGGCCTTCGAGACCGCCTTGTTGGCCTCCTCGACTGCGGCCCCGATCTCGGCGCGCAGGTCGGCGTCCTCGAGCAGCGAGGCGAAGCTGCCGGTCTTGCCGCGGGCCTCGGCCCACACCGGCAGCGACTCGCGGTCGATGGTGATCAGCGCCGCGATGAACGGCTGCCCGTCGCCCACGACGATGCACTGGTCGACCAGGACGTGGGCGCGCAGGCGGTCCTCGAGGACGGCCGGGGCGACGTTCTTGCCGCCCGCGGTCACGAGGATCTCCTTCTTGCGCCCGGTGATCCGCACGAACCCCTCGTCATCGACCTCGCCGACGTCGCCGGTGTGGAACCAGCCCTCGGGCTCGAGCGACTCCATGGTCGCGGCCTCGTTGTGCCAGTAGCCCGCGAAGACCTGGCCGCCGCGGAACAGCAGCTCGCCGTCGTCGGCGATGCGTACGGCGGTGCCCGGCAGCGGCCGTCCGACGGTGCCGACCTTGATCGCCTCGGGCAGGTTCACCGTGAGCGCCGCGGTGGTCTCGGTCAGCCCGTAGCCCTCCAGCACGGTCAGCCCGATGCCGCGGTAGAAGTGGCCGAGGCGGTCGCCCAGCGGTGCTCCGCCGGAGACGGCATAGCGGCAGCGGCCGCCGAGCGCGGCGACGAGCTTGCCGTAGACCAACCGGCTGTAGACGGCGTGCCGCGCGCGGACCGCCCACGAGGGGCGGCCCTTGTCCAGACCGCGGGAGTAGGCGATCGCGGTCTCGGCGGCCCGGTCGAAGATCCGGCCGCGGCCGTCCGCGGTGGCCTTCTGCGAGGCGGTGTTGAAGACCTTCTCGAACACCCGGGGCACGGCGAGGACGAACGTCGGCTGGAACTCCTGCAGGTCCGGGACGAGGTTCTTGATGTCGGCGCTGTGCCCGAGGCGGGTGCGCATCTTCACGCAGCCCACCTGGATGATGCGGGCGAACACGTGGGCGAGCGGCAAGAAGAGCAGCGTCGAGGCGTCGTCGCCCTCGAACAGCTCCGGGAGCTCGGTGACCGCCACGCCGATCTCGAACATGAAGTTGCCGTGGGTGAGCATGCAGCCCTTCGGCAGGCCCGTCGTGCCCGAGGTGTAGATCAAGGTCGCGAGGTCGAGCGGGCCGGCCGACGTACGCCGCTTCTCGAGCTCCTCGTCGGAGATGTCGGCGCCCAGCCGGGCGAGGTTGTCGACGGCGTTGTCGGCGATCGACCACACGTGGTTGAGCTGGTCGAGACCGGTGCGGACCTCGCTGATCCGTGCGAGGTGGTCCGCGCCCTCGGCGACCACGGCCCGGGTGCCGGAGTCGGAGAGGATCCAGGAGATCTGCTCGGCCGAGGAGGTCTCGTAGATCGGCACGGTCACCGCCCCCGCGAACCAGATCGCGTAGTCGAGCAGCGTCCACTCATAGCGGGTCTTGGAGATGATCGCGACCCGGTCGCCGGCCTCGATGCCGGCGGCGATCAGGCCCTTGGCCACCGCGCTCACCTCGGTCAGGAACTGCGCGGCGGTGACGTCCTCCCAGCCGTCGCTGCTGGCGTCCGAGCCGCGCCGGCTGAACACCACCGTGTCGCCGGCCTCGCGGGCGTTGAGCACTACGTCGTCGGTGAGGTTGCCGGTCGGGGGGACCTCGACCGTCGCAGGGGTGGAGAACTCACGCACGAGGGCCTCCTGGGGTCCGGCGCCGCGCGCTCGCGCGGAGGTCGCTGGGGCTCACCGAGCGAGGTTACCGCCGCGTCGACGGCGGTCGGGATCCGGTACGCTCGCAGACCGAGCCGACCCAGCTGCCGACTCCAGTGAGCGAGGGGAACCGATGGCCGAGCAGACCACGTCGTCGATCGTCATCGATGCTGCCGCCGCCGACATCATGGCGGTGATCGCCGACTTCCCGGCGTACCCCGAGTGGGCCAAGGGGGTCACCACCTCCGACGTGGTGGCGGAGTTCCCTGACGGCCGCGCCGAGCAGGTGTTCTTCAAGCTCGACGTCTCGCCGATCAAGGACGAGTACACGCTGGAGTACACCTGGAACGGCGACCACATGGTCACCTGGACCCTCGTGCACGGGAAGATGCTGCGCGCGCTCGACGGCGCGTACCTCCTGCGCGAGCTGTCCGGCGGATCCACCGAGGTCACCTACCGCCTCGCGCTCGACGTGAACATCCCGTTGATCGGGATGCTCAAGCGCAAGGGCGAGAAGATCCTCATCGACACCGCGCTCAAGGGGCTGAAGAAGCGCGTCGAGTCGCTCGGATGACCTGCACCCGGGGACGCTGGGCCCGCTGACCGTGCGCATCCTCCTGTTCACCGGCAAGGGCGGGGTCGGCAAGTCCACCGTCGCGGCCGGGACCGCCGCGCTCGCGGCCGCCGAGGGCCTGCGCACGCTCGTGCTCTCCACCGACGCCGCACACTCGCTGGCCGATGCCTTCGGCTGCGAGTACGGCGCGATCGGGGCCGAGCCGACCGAGGTGGCGCCCGGCCTCTTCGTCGTGCAGGTCGACGCCCAGCTGCGCTTCGAGCAGTCCTGGGCCGACATCCAGCGCTA
>NZ_JANINT010000418.1:4826-18788 GCF_024509035.1 Nocardioides sp.
GGATAGGAGGCGAGCCAGAAGATGCGCATCACGCCGCCCTCGAAGACAGGCCGATGTCGCGCCAGTGCTGCTCGAGCTGCGCCAGCACGCGCTCGCGGGCGAGTGGGACGTCATCGTCGTCGACTGCGCCCCGACCGCCGAGACGCTGCGGCTGCTCGCGCTCCCCGAGGCGCTCGGCTGGTACATGGACCGCGTCTTCCCCGTCGAGCGGCGCGTGGTCAAGGCGCTGCGCCCGGTGCTGACCCGGGCGGCGGGAGTGCCGATGCCCGGCGACTCGGTCTTCGACGCGATCGAGCGGCTGCACGGTGAGCTCGACGAGGTGCGCACGCTGCTCACCGGGCCCGACGCGAGCGTGCGGCTGGTGCTGACCCCCGAGAACGTCGTGCTCGCCGAGGCGCGCCGCTCCTACACGACGCTGTCCTTGTTCGGCTATCGCGTCGACGGCGTGATCGCCAACCGGATCTTCCCTGCCGAGGACGCCGACGACTGGCGCGCCGGGTGGGTGCTGGCCCAGGACGAGGTCCTCGGCCGGGTCGAGGAGTCCTTCGCGGGGCTGCCGATCTGGCGCTCGGCGTACCGCCCCCGCGAGCCGGTGGGCGTGGAGCCGCTCGCCGACCTCGCCCGCGCGGCGTACGCCGAGGCGGACCCGCTGGCGAGCGCCCCCGGCAAGGCGCCGTTGCGGGTGCGCCGCAGCGAGGGCGGGGCGGTCGTGCGGCTCTCGCTGCCGCTGGTCTCGCGCACCGACGTCGATCTCGCGCGCAAGGGCGACGATCTGGTCGTGACCGTGGGATCGTATCGTCGGTTGGTCACGCTCCCATCCGGGCTGGCACGCTTCGCGATCGCCGGAGCCCGGGTGGAGCACGGTGAGCTGCAGGTGCGGTTCGTCGAGACCACCGACAACGAGACGGGGAGATGACGTGAGCCACGAGGGAGAGGGCCCGAGCGACGGCGACGCCGCCCGCGGTCCCGAGCCGGAGGTCGGCTCGGTCGCCGAGGAGGCGGCCAAGCTCTTCGGCGCACTCTCCGAGTGGGCCCGCGACCAGAGCGGTGGCATCGGGGACGGGTTCGCCGGGCTCGCCGGCCACGCGGCCCGCGCCGCCCACGAGGTCGACGAGCACCTCGCCACCGGCTCGGCGGAGTGCACCTACTGCCCGATCTGCCGCACGGTCCACGTGCTGCGCCAGGCCTCCCCGGAGGTGCGAGCCCACCTGACGACGGCCGCCAGCGCCCTGGTGCAGGCGGCGGCGGGGATGCTGGCCACGGCGGTGCCCGACGGTCACGCCGCTCCCAGCGGGGTGGAGCGGATCGATCTCGACGACGACCCCGGCGACTGGCCGGAGGAGCCGGAGGACTCCGGCGTGGACGGACCTGAGGATGGAGACAGATGAGCCTGGCGTGTGGGATCGACGTCGGAGGGACGAAGATCGCCGGGGGGGTGGTCGACGAGTCCGGCACGATCCTCGAGGAGCTGCGGGTCGAGTCGCCTGCCACCGACGCGGAGGCGATCGAGGAGGCCATCGCCGGTCTCGTCATCGAGCTGCGCTCGCGGCACGACATCGCGACGGTCGGGGTCGGGGCGGCCGGCTACGTCGACAAGGCGCGCGCCGTGGTGCTGTTCGCCCCGAACGTCGCCTGGCGCAACGAGGACCTCAAGGGTGAGCTCGAGAAGCGCGTCGACCTGCCGGTCGTGATCGAGAACGACGCCAACGCCGCGGCGTGGGGAGAGTTCACCTTCGGCGCCGGTCACGACGCCGAGGACCTGCTGCTCGTCACGGTCGGCACCGGCGTCGGCGGCGGCCTGGTGCTCGACGGCCAGGTCTACCGCGGCGCCAACGGCGTGGGCGCGGAGATCGGGCACATGCGGGTGGTGCCCAACGGCATCCTGTGCGGCTGCGGCAAGCACGGCTGCTTCGAGCAGTACGCCAGCGGCTCGGCACTGGTCCGGGAGGCGCGGGCGGCGGCGATGTCCGGCGCGATGATCGCCCACGGCATGTTCAAGCGGGCCGGCGGCGACATCTCCAAGATCACGGGCCCCTTCATCACCGACGCCGCGCGCGACGGTGACCAGGGCGCCCGCCAGCAGCTCGCCGAGCTGGGTCGGTGGCTGGGCGAGGGGATCGCCTCGCTCACCGAGATCCTCGACCCGGGGGTCGTGGTCGTCGGTGGTGGCGTGAGCGAGGCCGACGACCTGCTGCTCGAGCCGACGCGGGCGGCGTTCGCCGGCCAGCTGGTCGGCCGCGGCTTCCGGCCGATCCCCGAGATCCGCAAGGCCCGGCTGGGCAACCGCGCCGGGCTGATCGGCGCGGCCGACCTCTCCCGCCGCTAGACGGGACCGCGCGCGTGCCCCTGTTCATCGGCGTCGACATCGGCGGCACGAAGGTGCTCGCCACCGCCGTCTCCCGCTCCGGACGCGTGCTGCGCACGGCTCGGCGTACGACGCCGGGTCGGCGCGTCGAGGCCCGGCTGGTCGAGGACGCGCTGACCGAGGCCGTGCAGGAGATCGCCGGGATCCGGCGGATCGGCGCCATCGGGATCGCGGCCGCCGGCTTCGTCGACGCGCAGGGGGAACGGGTCCGGTTCGCTCCGCACCTGCCCTGGCGCGACGAGGGCGTCCGGGCCCGGCTGGCCGAGCGGTGGAGCGCCCCGGTGGTGCTCGACAACGACGCCAACTGCGCGGCGCGCGCCGAGCTGACCTACGGCGCGGTCGGCAACGCGGCCGACGCGCTGGTCGTGACGATGGGCACCGGCATCGGCGGCGCCGTCGTGCTCGACGGTGCCGTCCACCGCGGCCACAACGGCATGGCGGGGGAGTTCGGGCACATGCAGGTGGTGCCTGGTGGCCTGGACTGCGAGTGCGGCGGGTCGGGGTGCTGGGAGCAGTACTCCAGCGGCAACGCGCTCGTGCGGCACGCCCGAGCGCGGATCGGCCACCAGCCGACCTCGATGGAGGCGGCGTGCGACGGGGACCCCGAGCGGCTGACCGGGCCGATGGTGACGGCCGCGGCCGAGGCCGGCGACCCGGTGGCGCTCGACGCGTTCGCCACGGTCGGGGAGTGGCTCGGCGTCGGGGTGGCCAACCTCGTCGCGGCGTTCGACCCCGAGATCGTGGTCATCGGCGGGGGGCTGTCCGCCGCGGGCGACCTGTTGCTCGATCCCGCCCGCGAAGCGTTGCGCGAGTCGCTGGTCGGCGCCCCGCACCGCACGATCCCGCCGGTGGTCCGGGCCGCGCTGGGGCCCGAGGCGGGCGCGATCGGTGCCGCGGAGCTGGCCCGTCAGACGTTCAGGAGCGCCGGTACCCGGGCACGAGCTCGACGGCGAGCTGCTCGAGGAACAGCCCGACGTCGGTGACGATGCCCCGCGCCTGGGACGAGCCGCGGTCGGCGAGCTTGGTGACGGTCGCGGGGTTGATGTCGACGCACACCAGCGGCACGGACGCCGGCAGGATGTTGCCGGTGGCGACCGAGTGCAGCATGGTCGCGACCATCAGGCAGAAGCCCACGTCCGTGAGGTTCTGGCGCATGGCGCGCTGGCCGTCGATGACGTCGGTGTAGACGTCGGGCAGCGGCCCGTCGTCGCGGACCGAGCCGACCAGCACGAACGTCTTCTCGTGGGTGACCATCGCGTGCATGATGCCGCCGGTCAGCACGCCGCTGTCGACGGCGGCCTTGATCGATCCCTCGCGACGGATCGTGTTGAGCGCGCGGATGTGGTGCTCGTGGCCGTGCTCGACGCCGCGCCCCTGGGCCAGGTCGATGCCGAGGCTGGTGCCGTAGAGCGCGGACTCGATGTCGTGGGTCGCGAGCGCGTTGCCGGCGAACAGCACGTCGACGTACCCCGCGTGCACGAGCGCGACCATCGCGGGCGACGCACCGGTGTGCACCACGCCGGGCCCCGCGACCCAGAGCACCTTCTTGCCGGAGGCCTTGGCCTCGCGCATCCCGTCGGCGACCTGGCGCACCAGCACCGCCTGCGGCTTCTCGGAGGACACCTCGGACTCCATGAACCCGAACGCGCCCGCCGTCCGGCTCGGCGCGGGCACGGTGACCCGGATGCCGGAGGCGCCGGTGACGACCAGCATCCCGCGGCGTACGTCGGACATCGGCAGCGTGTAGACGCGCCTCGGCCTGCCCTGGTCGTCGCGCTCGAGGATCAGGCCGCAGTCCATCTCGGGGTTGGCGACGTCGAGCCAGGTGCCCTCGATGCGCACCCGCGTCTCGAGGTTGGTGGTCGAGTAGAAGTGGTCGGGGAACACACCGTCGCGGTCCGCCTCGGTCACCGCCGCCTCGCCGGTGTCGACGAGGTTGACCCCTCGGGTCTGCAGCCGCATCAGCAGCCGCTCCAACGCGTCGGTGTCCTCGGCCGTCACGGTGATCACGGCGTGCGAGGTGTCATCGGTCTCGCGGCCCACGTCGAACCGCTCGATCGCGTAGTCGCCGCCGTACTCCCGGATGTCGTCGAGCACCCGGGACAGGATCCCGTGGTCCATCAGGTGTCCGGTGATCTCGACCGACTCGTGCGCGCTCACCCGAGGACCATAACGACTGACCTCGCTGATCGCGCCGCGGCACCTCGGTCCGCGCCCACCTGACGTATCTGTCGTCGATCCGCTCGCCGGACGACAGGTACGTCGGGTGCGCGGGAGCTAGACCTGGGCGCCGTCGTCCCAGGGGTCGCGGGGACCGCGGGGCATCTTGAGGACGAGGTAGAGGAACCCGCCCACGAACCCCGCGACCAGGAGGTAGCCGACGTAGGCCGGCAGCGAGAACGAGAAGATCAGCGAGATCAGCAGGATGGTGGGGGAGCCGAAGATGCCGATCCAGGCGGCCAGCCGGTCGGGCGTCGTGCGGGGGATCGGCGGCGGCTCGGGCGGCTCGAAGCCCTCGTCGTCGGCGAGGAACGGCTCCTCCTCGTCCTCGGGGGGACCGAAGCTGCGCAGGTCGCCGTAGCGGCCGCCGAACGGCGCGGAGGGGCGGGCCGGAGGCGTCGGCGGCTCGGGATCGTCGAGCTCGGCGCGGTCGCCGTAGTTCTCGACGATGGCGCGCCAGGCCCGGTCCTCGTCGTCGCCGTCGGGACGGTCCGGCTGGTCGGGTCGGTCCGGCTGCACGAGACGAGCGTATGCCGTCGCTACGAACCGGAGGCGACCCGGGCGATGAACGCCGCGCTGTCCTCGTGGATCAGCTCGGCGTCGTTGTCGATCGTCGCGACGTGGTAGCTGTTCTCGAGCCGGGTCACGGTGACGTCGCGGGAGGACAGCCCGGAGAGGATGAGCGGCTCGGTGGCCTCGTCGACGACGTGGTCCTCGGTGGAGCGGAAGTAGAGGACCGGTGCGGTGATCCGGGGCAGGTCGGCCACCAGGGCGGGCCAGGCACGCATCATCGAGTGGATGGCCTTCAGCGGCGTGCGGTCGTAGCCGTGCTCCTGCACGCCCGGCTTCTTGATGTCGTTGGCGATGCCGGGGAACGACGGCACCACGTGCTTGAGCACCGGCAGCAGCTTCACGTCGAGCCGCTTGGTGGCGAGCGCCGGGTTGACGACGACGACACCCGCGACCCGGTCGGGGTGGTCGGCGGCGAGCCGCAGCACGAGCGCGCCACCCATCGACAGGCCGCCGACGACGACCGCGTCGTTCTCGGCGCTGAGCTTCTCGAAGACCCGGGTGATCTCGGCGTACCAGTCCGCCCACGTCAGCGTGTTCAGCTCCTGCCAGGTGGTGCCGTGCCCGGGCAGCCGGGGCACCTCGACGGCGTACCCCTTCTCCGCCAGAGCCTCGCCCCAGGGAGTGATCGAGGCCGGCTGGCCGGTGAAACCGTGGCTGAGCAGCACGCCGATCCGGCGGCCGCCGGTGAGCTCCGGCTGCGCCGGTCGGGAGTACGGCGAGGCGAGGGGGTGGGTCGTCATGGCCGGGATTCTGCACCACCGGAGGTCTCCGCGGACGGCGGTATGGGGCAAGTGGAGGTCGACGGTCTAGGCTTCGCCCGTCGGATGTCTCGGGTCGGGTGGGAGGTCGTCGGTGTTCTACTGGTTCCTGAAGTGGATCGCCCTCGGTCCTTGGCTGCGCCTGGTGTTCCGTCCGCGCACCTTCGGCGCCGAGAACGTGCCGGCCGAGGGTCCCGCGATCCTCGCGAGCAACCACCTCTCGTACGCCGACTGGCTGTTCATGCCGCTGACCCTGCCTCGCCGCGTCACGTTCGTGGCCAAGGCCGAGTACTTCACGGGCAAGGGCGTCAAGGGCTGGCTCCAGCGGACGTTCTTCGCCGGCTCCGGGCAGGTGCCGATCGACCGGTCCGGCGGCGGCGCCGCCGAGGGCGCGATCATCTCCGCCAAGCGGGTGCTGGCCGAGGGCGAGCTGTTCGGCATCTACCCCGAGGGCACGCGCTCGCACGACGGTCGGCTCTACCGCGGCAAGGTGGGCGTCGCCCGACTCGCGCTCGAGGCCAAGGTGCCGGTGATCCCGGTGGCGGTGGTCGGCACCGACGAGATCGCCCCGCCGGGCAAGAAGTTCGGCCGGTTCACCCGGCCGGTGGTCCGCTTCGGCGAGCCGCTGGACTTCTCCCGCTACGAGGGGATGGAGAACGACCGCTACATCCTGCGCTCGATCACCGACGAGATCATGTACGAGATCATGCATCTCTCCGGCCAGGAGTACGTCGACACCTACGCCTCCCGCGCCAAGGAGGAGTCCAAGAAGGCCGAGAAGGGCGCCAAGGACGACGGCGAGGCCGAGGAGCCCAAGCTCGCGTCGTGACGATCCACAGCGAGCACCCGTTCCTCGACCCCGATCGCGACCCGGTACGCCGGTTCCGCGGCCGGCTCGGCGGCGCGGTCTCGCTGGTCACCGCCGGCGCCGGACGCGAGCGCGCGGGGCTCACCGTCTCCTCGCTGATGGTCGCCCACGGTGACCCGGCCCGGGTGCTGGTGCTCCTCGACCCCGACAGCGACCTCCACGACGTCCTGGCCGACGATGGGGACGGCGACGGTCGCGCGGTGGTGCAGCTGCTGTCGTGGCGGCACCGTCAGCTGGCCGAGGCGTTCGCCGGCACCGCCCCCGCTCCGGGGGGCCCGTTCCGCACGGGCGAGTTCGAGGACACCGAGTGGGGGCCGCGGCTCACCGATGCGCCCGCCTGGGCGGGAGTGCGGCTCGAGACCCGCGCCGAGGTGGGCTGGTCGTCGCTGCTGACCTGCCTGGTCGAGCGGGTCGAGGTCGGTGAGGACGACGAGCCGCTGGGCAGCCGCCGCGGCCGATGGGTGCGGCTGTGAGCGAGCTGCTCGACATCGCCGACGAGCTGTACGGGCTCCCGCTCGCCGACTTCACCCCGGCGCGCGACGCCCGGGCCAAGCAGCTCAAGGGCACGGACCTCGCCAAGCAGGTCAAGGCGCTCAGGAAGCCGTCGGTGGCGGCCTGGGTCGTCAACCTGCTCGTCCGGCGCGAGACCGAGCAGGTGGAGCAGGTGCTCTCGGTGGGCGCGGCGCTGCGCGAGGCCCAGGCCTCGATGTCGGGCGACGCGCTGCGCGAGCTGACCAAGCAGCGCCGTCAGCTCACGGCGGCCGTGACGACGCAGGCACGTCGCACCGCCCGCGAGGAGGGCACCAAGGTCACCGACGCGATCGCCGACCAGGTCGAGGCCACGCTCACCGCCGCGATGATCGACGCCGACTGCGCGAAGGCGGTGCGCAGCGGGATGCTCGTCAGCGCGCTGGCCACCACCGGCCTGGACCCCGCGGATGTCGCGGGTGCGATCGCGGTCCCCGAGGCCCTCGGCTTCGAGGCGCCCTCCCGCGACGCCGAGCCGCCCCCGCGCCCAGGGCTGCACGTGGTGCCCGAC
This sequence comes from Nocardioides sp., assembly GCF_024509035.1. GTDB lineage: Bacteria > Actinomycetota > Actinomycetes > Propionibacteriales > Nocardioidaceae > Nocardioides. Next base: position 12,650 of record NZ_JANINT010000418.1, read on the forward strand.
CCCGAGGCCGACCGCAAGGCGATCGCCGCCGCGCGCGAGGCGCTGGAGGCCGCTCAGTCCGAGCTCGACGAGGCCACGGAGGCCCACGAGGACGCGACGGCGGCGTACGACGAGCTCGAGGCGCGCAGCCTGCAGCTGCAGGCCGAGCTCGACGAGCTGCGCGGCCGGATCGCCGAGCTCGAGTCAGCCGCCGAGGAGGTCGACGACGAGCTCTCCGAGGCAGAGGAGTCGCGCGACGAGGCGGAGAGCGCCGTCGTCGAGGCCCGAAAGGCCCGCGACGCCGCCCAGGCCGCTCTCGAGAAGCTCGAGAAGCGCTAGTCGGCCCAGCCCTTCGACCGCTCGACGGCGTCGGTCCAGCGGGCGTGGGCGGCGTCGGCCGTGGCCCGGTCGAGCTGGGGCTCGAAGCGGCGGTCGAGGGCCCAGGTCTCGCGCAGGTCGTCGGTGGAGTCCCACACCCCGGCGCCGAGGCCGGCGAGGAATGCGGCCCCGAGCGCGGTGGTCTCCACGGTCTTGGGGCGCTCGACGGGCACCCCGACCTGGTCGGCCTGGATCTGGCAGAGCAGGTTGTTGGCCGAGGCGCCGCCGTCGACGCGCAGCGAGGACAGCCCCGACCCCGACGCCGACATGGTGTCGAGCACGTCGCGCACCTCGAAGGCGATCGCCTCCAGCGTGGCGCGGACGAGGTGGGCCCGGGTGGTGCCCCGGGTGAGGCCGACGATGAGGCCGCGGGCGTGGGGATCCCAGTGCGGGGCGCCCAAGCCGGTCAGGGCCGGCACGAACACGACGCCGCCGGCATCGGGCACGGTGCGGGCGATCGGCTCGGTCTCGGCGGCCGAGCCGACGAGCTGCAGCCCGTCGCGCAGCCACTGCACCGCGGCGCCGGTCACGAAGATCGCGCCCTCGGAGGCGTAGGTCAGCCGGCCGTCGGGGGAGCGCCACGCCGCCGTCGCGAGCAGGCCCGCGTCGGAGCGTTGGATGGTCGACCCGGTGTTGGTCAGGATGAACGACCCGGTGCCGTAGGTGCACTTGGAGTCGCCCTCGTCGAAGCAGGTCTGGCCGAACAGCGCCGACTGCTGGTCGCCCGCGAGCCCCGCGATGGGCAGCGAGAGGTCGAGGAACGTCCGCGGGTCCGTCGTCGCGATCTCGCCCCAGTTGGGCACGAGCTCGGGCAGCGCGTCGCGCGGGACCCCGAACAGCTCGCAGAGCTCGTCGGACCAGTCGCCGGTCTCGAGGTCGAGCAACAGGGTCCGGCACGCGTTGGAGACGTCGGTGGCGTGCCAGGTGCCGCGGGTCATCCGGGCGATCAGGTACGAGTCGACGGTGCCGATCGCGTAGCGGCCGGACTCGACCAGGGCCCAGGTGTGCGGCTCGTTCTCCTTGAGCCACAGCAGCTTGGTGCCGGAGAAGTACGGGTCCAGGCGCAGACCGGTGAGCTCGCTGACCCGCTCCTCGTGGCCCTCCTCGCGCAGCCGCGTGCACAGCTCCGCCGTACGCCGGTCCTGCCACACGATCGCCCGGCGCGGGGACCCGAGGGTCTCGCGGTCCCAGAGGACGATCGTCTCGCGCTGGTTGGTGATGCCGACCGCCTCGAGCTTCCCGGCGTCGTAGCCGTCGAGCACGTCGCGGACCGCCTGCAGGGTGGCCTGCCAGATCTCCTCGGGCGAGTGCTCGACCCAGCCGGGCTGGGGGAAGTGCTGGGCGAACTCCTCGTAGCCCTTGGCGGCGATCGACCCGTCCTTCTCGACGACGACCGCGGTGACGCCGGTGGTGCCGGCGTCGATGGCCAGGACGCTCACGACCGGTCGCCCCGGATGATCGCCAGCACCTTCTCGTCGATCCACGACCCGTCGGCGGCGACCCGCATCTCGTAGTTCTCGGTGCCGACCCAGGCCGCGAAGTCGCGCGCCCCGGCCTCGCGGGCCAGCCGGTCCAGCTCCTCGGCGAGCTCGGGGGTCACCGGCACCTTCTCCTCCTCGGTCGAGGCGGTGAGGTAGAGGTCGTTGAGCTCGAGCAGCCGTGCCAGCTCGCCGATCGGCGCCGGGTGGTCGTCGACGCGCAGGTCGACGGCGATGTCGTCGAGCCCGCCGTACCCGGCGCCCTCCTCGACCACGAGCAGCGCCGCCGACTGTCGTCCGCGCGAGTCGCCGCCCGCCTCGTCGCCGGCGGTGAGCGCCTCGAGCAGGCGGTGGGCGAGCGGTGCGTCCTCGGGGGAGGCGAGCCACGCGGCCTCGACGGCGTCGACGACCTCGGCGCCGGTGAGGATGTTGCCCTGGATCGCGTAGCCCGGTCCGGTGCGGCTGCCGGCCCAATCCAGGCACGCGGTGCCGGTGTGGCTGGCGGCGTTGCCGTCGACGTCGACGATGCCGACCTGGCGGTGGTCGTGACCCTCGTCCTCCTCCAGCAGCCGCTGCAGCGCGACCTCGGCGGTGGCGCCGTCGTCGAGGTGGGCGAGCGCCAGGCCCTTGTAGGCCACGTTGGCGTCGGCCTGGGTGGCGATGGCGCCGACACCGGCGACGGCGGCCGGGACCGCCGAGCCGACGGCGAGGAACTTGGAGGCGACGGCCACGCCCCACGACTCACCGTCGGCGGAGCGGGCCACGATCGAGAACGTCATGGCCCGACCCTAGTCACTCCGGGCCGGGCCATAACCGGATGGCGACCGGCGGGTCCCACCCCCGAGGATGGGAACGTGCTCGACCGCATCAGCGCCTCCCTCGGATTCCCCTCGATCGGCCACCACCGCCGCTTCGTCACGGCGATCGCGATCGACGCCGTCGGCGGCGGGGTGTTCATGCCGGTCTCGATGCTCTACTTCCTCGTCACGACCGACCTCAGCCTCGTGCAGGTGGGCGCGGCGATCTCGCTCGCGTCGGCGGTCGCGCTGCCGGCCGGCCCCTTCATCGGCACGCTGGTCGACCGGTACGGCGCCAAGCACGTGCTGCTCGCGGGCAACCTGCTCCAGGCCGGCGGGTTCTTCGCCTACCTGGCCACCGACTCCTTCGTGGGCCTCACGCTGTGGACCGTCGTGGTGACCATCGGCCGCACGGCGTTCTGGGGCTCCTACGGCAACATCGTCGCCGCGATCTCGGCGCCGGGGGAGCGGGAGCGCTGGTTCGGCTTCCTCGGCGCGCTGCGCAACGTCGGCTTCGCGGTCGGCGGGCTCGCCTCCGGCCTCGCGATCACGATCGGCACCCCGGCGGCGTACTACTCCGTCGTGGTCGCCAACGCGATGTCGTACGTCGTCGCGTTCGCGCTGCTGCTCGCGGTGCCGCCCACGGCGAGCGCGGGGCATCGTGCGGTCGAGGGCGCCTGGGGCACCGTGCTCCGCGACCGGCCCTACCGGCTGCTGTGGGCCACCCAGCTCGTGTTCTCGCTGGCGATGATGGTGTTGAACTTCGCCATCCCGGTCTACGCCACCACGGTGCTCGGGCTGTCCGGCTGGGTGACCGGTGCGGTGTTCACGCTCAACACCCTGATGGTCGGGTTCGGGCAGGGCCTGGTGGTGCGCGGCATGACCGGCGCGCGGCGCTGGCGGGTGCTGCTGCTGACCAACCTGGTGTTCGCCGCCTCGTTCGTGGTGCTGCTGGGCGCGAGCCGGCTCTCGGTGGCGCTGGCCACCGCGGTGGTGATCGCCGGGTCCGCGGTCTACACCGTCGGGGAGCTGCTGGGCGGGCCGGTGCTCGGCGCGCTGTCCGCCGAGGCCGCGCCCGACCACCTGCGCGGTCGCTACCTGTCGCTGATCCAGCTGGCGTGGAACCTGGCGAGCACCGTGGCGCCGGTCGCGTTCGCGTGGCTGCTCGACCGGGGCGCGACGCCGATCTGGTGGGCGCTGGTCGGGCTGTCGCTGGCCGGAGCCGGCCTGACCGTGCTGCTCGGGCGGGTGCTCCCGCACGCCGCCCGGGAGGTCACGAACCGGGCCGAGGAGCCCGCTGCGGCCTGACCACCTCCCACGACACCGGCGCGAGCTGCACGTCGAGCCGCCCGCCGTACGCCTCGCCGAAGGCGCGGAGGTCCACGCTCACCTGGGCGGCTCGGTCGGTCGCCCGGTTGACCAGCACGAGCGCGAGGTCGCCGGTCTCGTCGTCGTAGGTCGCGGTGGCGTCGACCAGCGGCACGTCGCCGGCCTCGCTCTCGTACGTCGCGACCTGGGGCTCCACGCGCAGCACCGAGCCGCGGGCCGCGGCGGCGATCTGGGCGAACGGCGCGAACGTCGTCTGCCGGGTGGCCGGACCGCCGGGCTCGGTGCGGATCGGCGCGATCACGTTGACCAGCTGGGCGAGGCAGCCGACGGCGACCCGGTCGGCGTGCCGCAGCAGCGTGATCATCAGGCTGGCGACCATCGTCGCGTCGACGTCGTCGTAGACGTCCTCGAGCAAGCGGGGCGCCTGCTCCCACTCCGTGACGCTCGCGGGGTCCCAGCGCGAGACGTACCAGACGTTCCACTCGTCGACCGAGAGCTTGAGCCGCTTGCGCGAGCGCAGCCGGGCGGCAACGTGGTCGGCGGTGGCGACGACCTCCTCGATCGAGCGGTCCAGGTCGACGGCGCCGGCGAGGAACTCGGGGACCGACTTCTCCAGCGGGTCGTAGTAGCTGTGCAGCGACACGTAGTCGACCGTGTCGTAGCACTGCTCGAGGACGGTCGCCTCCCAGGTGCCGAACGTCGCCATCCCGCTGTGCGAGCTGCCGCAGGCGACCAGCTCGATGCGCGGGTCGACCAGCCGCATCGCGCGGGCGGTGCGAGCCGCGAGCGCGCCGTACTCCGCGGCGCTCATGGCCCCGATCTGCCAGTCGCCGTCCATCTCGTTGCCCAGGCACCACAGGCGTACGTCGTGGGGCTCCGCGGCGCCGTTGGCCCGCCGCAGGTCGGAGAGCCGGGTGCCGCCGGGGTGGTTGCAGTACTCGAGCAGGTCGAGCGCCTCCTGCATCCCGCGGGTGCCGAGGTTGACCGCCATCATCGGCTCGGCGCCGGCCTCGCGGCACCACGCCATGAACTCGTCGGTGCCGAAGGCGTTGGTCTCGATCGTGTGCCAGGCCAGGTCGAGCCGTGTGGGCCGGTCGGCCACCGGGCCGACCCCGTCCTCCCAGCGGTAGCCCGAGACGAAGTTGCCGCCGGGGTAGCGCACGACGCTCACGCCCAGCTCGCGCACGAGGTCGAGCACGTCGCCTCGGAACCCGCGGTCGTCCGCACTCGGGTGGCCCGGCTCGAAGATCCCGGTGTAGACGCAGCGGCCCAGGTGCTCGACGAACGAGCCGAACAGCCGAGGGTCGACGGGGCCGACGCGGAAGGCCGGGTCGAGGGTCAGCGAGGCGCGCACGGGCTGGACGGGATCAGTCACGAGAGCCAGTATCGAGGTCTGCGAGAACGCTCGACCACCGGGCCGTTGGGCCCGCACATCGATGCCTTTGGGCCCGGTCGGGAGGGTGGCCGTCGGGCTTTGGCCCGACTAGAGTCGAAGTGTCTGTTGTGAACGTCCAAAGGTGCCCGTGCCGGGGCCCGCGAGCAGAGAGAACCGAACTCCATGACCGTCCGACGCGTCGCCCTCCTCACCGCCGGTGGCCTCGCCCCGTGCCTGTCCTCGGCCGTCGGGGCGCTCATCGAGCGCTACACCGAGCTCGAGCCCGAGGTCGAGATCATCGCGTACCTCAACGGCTACGCGGGTCTGCTCGGCGGTCGCTACATCGAGATCACCCCGGAGGTCCGGGCCAACGCGCACCTGCTGCACCGCTACGGCGGCAGCCCGATCGGCAACAGCCGGGTCAAGCTCACCAACGTCAAGGACTGCGTCAAGCGCGGGCTCGTCCAGGAGGGCCAGGACCCGCTGCACGTGGCGGCCGAGCAGCTGACCAAGGACGGCGTCGACGTCCTGCACACCATCGGTGGCGACGACACGAACACGACGGCGGCCGACCTCGCGGCGTACCTCCACGAGAACGACTACGAGCTCACCGTGGTCGGCCTGCCCAAGACCATCGACAACGACGTGGTGCCGATCCGCCAGTCGCTGGGCGCGTGGACGGCTGCCGAGCAGGGCGCGCTGTTCGCCCGCAACATCATCGCCGAGCACTCCTCCAACCCGCGGATGCTGATCATCCACGAGGTCATGGGTCGCAACTGCGGCTGGTTGACCGCCGCGACCGC
>NZ_JANINT010000419.1:0-524 GCF_024509035.1 Nocardioides sp.
TGCGCTCTGATGCCTCGAGGCGGCCCGGGCGGACGTGACCCCGATGACCGAGCAGATCTCCCGCAGCCCCGAGCGGCTCTCCAGCGTCGCCATGGCCGCCCGGATCCTGCGCGAGTTCGGCAAGCACAGCACCCAGCTGGGAGTCAGCCAGCTCGCCCGGCGGGTCGGCGTGGGCAAGAGCACTGCCCACCGCATCATCTGGACCCTCGTCCAGGAAGGCCTGCTCGAGAAGGTCGAGGAGACAGGGCTGTTCCGGCTCACCACGACGATGCGCTCCCTCGGCGCCAGCGCCGAGACGGCCCAGCGCCTCCACGAGGCGGCCACGACGCCGCTCGACGAGCTGCGCCGGTACACGGCGGGCACCCTCCACGTGGCGATCCTCGACGGGACCGACGTGCTGTACGTCGAGCGGCGGGAGGGGCCCGGCGCCATCCCGGTCTTCCGGTCCGTCGGGAGCCGCAACGCCGCGCACGCGACCTCGACCGGCAAGGTGCTGCTGGCCTTCCTCCCCGCAGAGCGCCAGG
>NZ_JANINT010000419.1:534-1095 GCF_024509035.1 Nocardioides sp.
TCGAGGGCATGCGGCTGTCGCCGAAGACGCCGCGGACGATCACGTCGAGGCCGGAGTTCCTCGCCGAGCTCCAACGGGTGCGCCGCCAGGGCTACGCGGAGAACCGGGGCGAGTCCGAGCCCGGCATGTGCTCGGTCGCCGCACCGATCCGCGACCCGCTCGGGCAGGTGGTCGCCTCGGTGTCGGTCGCCGAGCAGGTGGAGTCCGTGGACGCGGGCCTGCGGCACCTGGTCGCGCCGATCGTCGAGACCGCCGCGCGGATCTCCTCCGGCCTGGGGTGGAACCGGTGACCGACCACACGTGGGAGCGCGTCTGCCGCGTCGACGAGGTCGTGGCCGGCCGGCCGGTCGGGAAGGTCGTCGGCCACTCCGGCCAGGACCGCGACCGGGTGTGCGTGGTGGCGACGGAGGACGGCGGGTACGTCGCGCTCCTCGACCGGTGCCCGCACCGCGATGTCGCGCTCTCCGGGGGGACCGTGCGGGACGGGACGCTGATCTGTCCGGGCCACTTCTGGCGCTTCGACCTCACGACCGGACAGCGCACCGACCTGCCCGACCGGGG
>NZ_JANINT010000419.1:1265-1590 GCF_024509035.1 Nocardioides sp.
GTCTACGCCACCCGGGTCGTCGACGGCTGGGTGGAGGCGTTGCTGCCCCCGGTCCGGCCCCGGCAGTCGATGCGGGAGTGGCTGCTCGTCCAGGCCCGATCATCCTCGACCGAAGGATCCGCCGTGCAGACGCCACCTCCTCCCGGCCCGGAGATCGGGACGACCATCGACGTGAACGGCGTCCGCACCAACTACCACGACCTGGGGTCCGGAGCTCCCGTCCTGCTCCTGCACGGCTCCGGACCGGGCGTCAGCGCCTGGGCCAACTGGCGGCTCACGCTGCCCGCGCTCTCCCGCCGGTTCCGGACCCTCGCCCCGGACCTGC
>NZ_JANINT010000420.1 GCF_024509035.1 Nocardioides sp.
CACGATCATCGGGTTCTTGCCGCCGAGCTCGAGGCAGCAGCCGATCAGGTTGCGCCCGGCCCGCTCGCCGATGACGCGCCCGGTCGCCGTCGAGCCCGTGAACATGACGTAGTTGGCGTTGTCGATCAGCGTCGGGCCGACGTCGGGTCCTTCGCCGCAGACGACTTGGAACAGCCCCTTCGGCAGGCCTGCCTCCTCGAGCATCGAGATGCCGAAGAGCGGCGACAGCGCGGTCTTGTTGTCGGGCTTGAGCACGATCGCGTTGCCGGCCATCAGCGCCGAGATCGAGTCGGAGATGCCGGTCGCGAACGGGAAGTTCCAGGGCGCGATGATGCCGATGACGCCCTTGGGCTGGCGGATCTCGGTCGAGCTCGAGAGGAACGGCACCGGTCCCCCGCGCTTGACGGGCTTGAGCAGGTGCGGAGCGCGCTTGAGGTAGTGGCTCATCACCATCACCGGGTCGCAGGTCTCCTCGATCGCCATCCGGCGGTTCTTGCCGCTCTCGACCTGGATCAGGTCGGTGGTGAGGTGGGCGTTGTCGAGGAACAGCGCGTGGGCGCGCTTGAAGACCTCGAGCCGGTCCTTGAGCGGTCGGGCCGCCCAGGCGCGCTGGGCCTCACGGGCCGTCGCGAACGCCGCCTCGATGTCGGCCGGTGTCGACTGCGGCAGCTCGACGAGCAGGTCGCCGGTGTAGACCTCGGTGAGCTTCCAGGAGCCGCCGCTGGTCGACGGCACCCGGGCCACGAGCTTCTCGAGGAACGCGTCGGTGATCGACGCCGGTCGCTGCAGGGCCATGGTGGTCACGCCTTCCCGAGCACGAAGTCGGCTCCGCGCTCGCCGATCATGATCGCGGGTGCGTTGGTGTTGCCGCCGGTGATCGACGGCATGATCGAGGCGTCACAGACCCGGAGGCCCTCGACGCCACGGACCTTGAGGTCCGGGGTCACGACCGACAGCTCGTCGGTGCCCATCCGGCAGGTGCCGACGCCGTGGTAGACCGAGGTGGCGCGGTTGAGGATCGCGTCGCGCAGCGCCTGGCCCTTGAGCTGGGTCCCGGGGTGGATCTCCTCCTTGACCGACCCGCCGAACGCGGCGCCGCCCATGATCTCGCGCACCATCTCCGAGCCCTCCGCGAGCACCTCCAGGTCGCCGGGGTCGGCGAGGTACTGGAAGTCGATGAGCGGCGCGGCGGTCGGGTCGCTGGACGCGAGCCGGAGCGTGCCGCGGCTGCGCGGGTAGATCAGCGTGGAGAGCAGCGTGATCGACGTACGCGGGTCGACGTCGTGGCGGATCGGCGCGTCCTGGTTGGGCGAGACGTAGGACCACGGCAGCAGGTGGAGCTGGAGGTCCGGCACGTCGGTGGCCTGCGACGTGCGCAGGAAGGCGACGGCCTCGAACACCGAGTTGGCCAGGAACGTCTTGCCCGGGCGCACGGCCTCCTTGAGCACGCCCTTGCCGAAGAAGAAGGCGTTGCCGCGCATCTTCGTCGAGGTCGTGTGGAAGGTCATCGCGTGGAACATGTGGTCGTGCAGGTTGTCGCCGACCGGCAGGTCCGCGACGACGTCGATGCCGTGGTCGCGCAG
>NZ_JANINT010000421.1:0-534 GCF_024509035.1 Nocardioides sp.
ACTATAGGATACGTCTCATGGCCGGTCCACCACTCACCATCACTCGCACGGCTCCCCGAGACGTCGTCGACGTCGTTCGCCGCCACGCCGGCGTGTCCGGCAAGCGCGCGATCGCCGCGGTGGCCGGGTTCGTGGATTCCAGCGATCCGGTGCACGGCCCGGGGGACGACGGGGCCGTCGTCGAGCTCGACGGTGCCCGTGCGGTCGTCTGCGGTGAGGCGATCGCGCCGCAGTTCGTTCGCAGCGATCCGTACGGCGCGGGCATCGCCAGCGTGTTGGCCAACGTCAACGACGTGGCCGCCATGGGTGGGGTACCCAAGGCCATCGTCAACACCGTCATCGGTCGGGACGCGGATCTGTCCGAGGTGCTGCGCGGCATGCGCGACGCGGCCGACATGTACGAGGTCCCGATCGTGGGAGGGCACCTGACCGGTGCCGACTCGGACGCCGCGCTGTCCGCGTTCGCGCTGGGGCAGGTGCGGACGCCGCTGTCGATGGCCAACGTACGCCCGGGCCAGGCAGTGCTCTTCGCCG
>NZ_JANINT010000421.1:544-1578 GCF_024509035.1 Nocardioides sp.
CCCTCGCGCGCGACGTCAGGCTGCTCGCTCGTCTCGCCGACCTGGGCGCGGCCGTGGCCGCCAAGGACGTCTCCATGGCAGGCGCCCTGGGCTCTCTGGCCATGCTGCTCGAGTTCACCCGGCACGGGGTGGACGTCGACCTGGACCGACTGCCGGTTCCCGCCGACACCGACCCTCTGCAGTGGTTGATCGCGTTCCCCACCTACGGCTTCTGGCTGACCGCCCCCCAGGACCGCGCAGCCGACTGCAGGAGAGTGTTCGAGCAGCACGGCCTGGCCTGCGCACCCGTAGGAACCGTCAACGAGTCCACCCACCTGACCGTGCGATGCGGCGGCCTCCAGGCCCTCGTGATGGACCTCGCCACGGAGTCGATCACCGGCCTGTGGGCGTCGTAGCCGGTCGAACCGACGCGAACGTCCGGGTCAGCCGGCCCGGGGATCTGCTCCCTCGAGGTCCCGCTCGAGGAACACCGTCGCGGGGCGGCCCGGCCAGTGCAGGTCGACGGCCTGGGCGAGGTCGAAGAGCATGGGCTGGTGGTCGAAGCCGCAGTACGGCGCCGGGTCGCCGTCGCGGATCCAGCCGAGCCGCTCGAAGAACCGGACGTTGGGCAGCTGGATCTGCGCGCGCATGCGGTGGCCGCCCCGCGCCGCAGCGCACGAGCTCGGCGCCGACCATCGTCGATCGGTGGGACGCGAGTACGGCCAGCCGATCGCCCTGCCACCACCCGCCGTCCAGGGGATACAGCCGCACCGTCCCGGCAGCCTGGAACCCGTGCGCCGCCAGGACGTGGATCGTGCTCCGCTCGACGTCGCGGGCGTCGATGTCGGTGACCTCGAGGGCGCGCTGCTCGACGACGAACACGCGATGACGGATCGCGTAGTGATGGGCGAGATCGGACCCGCTCGCGCGCCAGATCCCGACCACGGCCGCCCGGTTCATGACGCGCTCGGGACGGGGAGCGCACCCAGGGCCGGCATGCCCAGCTGGACGGTCTGCTCGAGCGAGCCGAGCGCCGAACACGCCTGACAGCGTGC
>NZ_JANINT010000422.1 GCF_024509035.1 Nocardioides sp.
GCCCCACCCGTCCTCGGACTCCGCCGCGGCGCCTACCAACAACAATGGGAAGGCCACTGGACCCTCGTCAGCTGAGCTCGTGGCGGCGCGGGGAGAGGTCAGCCGGGTCGTTCGCAGGTGAACATGACCGTGCGGATGCGCCTCTCGGCGAGGTTGGTCACCTGGTTGGCAGCCATCTCAGCGAAGGCCTCGCCGAGGAAGGTCGCGAAGGTGACCGGTGGCGGCCCGTCGCGTTCGACGGTGGCCCGCACCTGCTGGAACCAGGCGAGGCTCTCCTCGGAGGAGTCATGCTCCGCGAGCACGTGGAAGCCTGCCGTCGCGAGGAGCTCGCGCATGTCCTCGGGAGTGGCCAGGAAGCTCGTCGAGGAGTCAGCGGCCCACGGCACCGGATAGTGGACGGCGCCTCCCTCACCTTGCAGGACGTCGTAGACGACGAACCTGCCACCCGGGCGGAGCACGCGGAAGGCCTCGGCGTAGAGCGTGTCCTTGTCCGCGATGTTCATCGCCACGTGCACGGTGAGCGCGGCGTCCACCGCGGCGTCGTCGAGCGCGGTGGCCGTCGCGTCCCCGACGATGAAGCGGGTCCGGTCGGACAACCCGGTCCACGCCGAGAGAGCGGTCGCGGCCTCGCAGAACTCAGGCGTGAGGTCGATGCCGGTGATCGTGCAGCCGGTCACCTCGGCGAGCGTGCGCGCAGGCCCGCCCAATCCGCTGCCGAGGTCGACGACATGGCAGTCGGGACCCACGCCGAGGGCGTCGATGATCTCCAGCGTCGCGGCGCGACCGCGGATGTGGAACTCGTCGACCGGAGCGAGGTCGGCGGGCCGCAGGGTGGCGCGGTCCAGGCCGGCCGCGTCCAAGGCGGAGCTGATCGCAGCCACCAGCGACCCGGAGCCGCTGTAGAACCTCGCCACCTGGCTCACGCCGTCATGATGGCACCGGCCGGCCGGGAGCGCGATGGCGAGCAGTCGGTCGGTCGGGGGCCAGCGCCAGATGGGCGTGCGCGCCGCGGATCGACCGACCAGGGTCGTCGAGCAGCTCGGTCGGGAAGGGAGCGGCTAGAGCTTCGCCATCTTGTGGAACGGGCGGGGGACCCGGACGGTCTGGGCGCCGAAGTTCACCATCACCGCGCTGGAGTCGACGTGGGTGACGCGACCCATCCCGTGGGAGTCGTGGTTGACGAGATCGGCGACCTCGAACTCCGGGACGATGGGCTCAGGGTCGGGTCGGAAGGGACTGCTCGCCAGGTGGCGCGGGGTCCGTGCGTGATTCGTCATCACGACGAGTATCGCAGGCGGAACCGCCGACAGCGATTGGACCGTGCCAATCCGCGCCTTCCAGCAACCGGATCCTCAGTCGCGCAGCAGGAGCTTGACCGCGACCTCGATCTGCTGGCCGGTCTCGGCGGCGGAGTTGCGACCGGTGACCCAGCCGACGAGCGCGGAGAGCCAGACGTCACCGATCACCTTGGCGATCGCGACGTCCTCCTCGGTGACCTTGTCGTGGTCGTCGGGGCGCATCACGCGGATCAGCATCGAGGTGAGCAGCATGCCGACCTGGTGGATCTCGGCGGC
>NZ_JANINT010000423.1:0-921 GCF_024509035.1 Nocardioides sp.
GATCGTGCAGGGCCACAACCCGGTGCTCTACCCCGTGCGCGAGGTTTCGTCGTCGGGCGGCCACATCGAGGGCGGCGAGAAGTCGCCGCTCTGGCGGACGATGGCGCGGTACGGCGTCGACCTCTACATCAACGGCGAGGTGCACGCGACCACCATGCGCCGCGCCGACGGGCTCACCCAGGTCTCGACGGGCGGCCTGCTCTACCGCGGCCAGGCGACCTACATGCTCGCCCGTGTGTACGACGACCGCATCGAGCTCGACGTGCGCCAGGTGCCGGGCGACGAGGGCGGCGGCAAGCTCTGGCAGACGACCGGCCTGCGCACCCGCGCCGGCACCCGCTGGGAGGGCGGCCCGAGCCTGTCGATCGGCTCGATGACGCTCACCGCGGACGGTCGTGCGGTGAACCAGACCGGCCTGCTCCAGGAGTGGTCACCGACCTCCTAGTGCAGGCCCACCTTGAGCAGCACGACGAGCAGGCCCAGGCACAGGCCCGCGACCGCGCTGGCGAGCTGCCCCCAGCCGTCCATGCCGCCGCGCCTGCCGGCGAGTCCGCTGTACGCCGTCAGCAGCGCGATCGTCGCGATCAGGGCCGCCCACGCCGCGGTCTTGAGCTCGGCGCCGAGCAGCGAGGTCGCGAGCAGCACCCCGAGTGGGACCACCGACGCCCCGGCGATCGGCGAGGTCTCGCGCAGGGCGTGCCGCAGTGCCACGAAGGGGTGGTGCCGTCGGGTGAGCGAGCTGCCGAGCGTGACCGCGTGCAGGTGCGCGACCCAGTACACGGCGACCGTGCCGAGGATGATCCCGGACAGCTCCCACACCGACTCGGTGTGGCCCGCGGCGTACGCGATCGCGGCCGCGCACACCACGGTCCCGGTGATCGTCCCCTCGCCCCCCGCGACCAGCCCGAGCGGGTCCCGGCG
>NZ_JANINT010000423.1:931-1568 GCF_024509035.1 Nocardioides sp.
CCGAACGTCTCCAGCAGCGTCGCCCGCTCCGCCTCGGTGAGGTTCGTGCTGACCAGCGTGGCCTCGCGGCCGCGGAAGCGCTCGCCGAGCTGGTCGAGCTTCCCCTCGTCGGTCACGATGAACAGCGCCGACGTTCCCTCGGTGACCTCGGTGCGGATCCGCTCCAGGTCGCCCTTGGTGATGCCGGTGCCGTCGGTGGCCTTGGCCAGGGCTCCGATGCCCGCGCCGACGACCGCCCCGGCGACCGGGACGAGGAACAGCGCGCCGCCCAGGAGCCCCCAGAACGCTCCCCACCCGGCGCCACGCTTCGGGTCGTCGTGCTTGTGCTTCAGCTCCGGCTGGTCCGCGCCCGGCGGCCAGGACACCACCGCGTGGTCGAGGATCTTCACCAGGCCGTCGGCCTCGGCGTTCCTCAGGACCGCCTCGGCGTTCGCGGCCCCGTCGGGGTCGTCCCACTTCCAGACCGTGAAGGTCGTCATCTCTCACTCCTTCTCGAGGGCTGCCGCGAGCGCGGCCAGGGCGGATCGGGTCTTGGTCTCCTGGGGTGCGCCGAGGTCGAGCCCGTGCCCGGACAGCAGCACCTTCGTCTCGGCGGCGACCTGGAAGGCCTCCGCGGGCGTGCACTTGGTCGACAGCT
>NZ_JANINT010000424.1 GCF_024509035.1 Nocardioides sp.
TGATGGGCGACAGCGCCGGCGGCAACCTCGCGGCGGTCGTCTCGATCCTGGCGCGTGACGCGGGCGGCCCGAGGATCGGCCACCAGACGCTGATCTACCCCGTCACCGACCTCACCGACGCGGTGCAGCGCGACGCGTCGTACGCCGCCAACGTCCGCGGGATCGTGCTGTCCAACGAGGACATGGAGGTCTTCCACGGCCACTACGTCACCGACGACGTCGACCCGACCGATCCGCGCCTCTCGCCGCTGCACGCCCCCGACCTGGCCGGGCTGCCGCCGGCGGTGGTCGTCGTGGCCGGCCTCGACCCGCTGCACGACAGCGGCGTGCGCTACGCCCAGGCGCTCGCCGACGCGGGCGTGCCCGTGCGGGTGGAGGACTTCCACCAGATGCCGCACGGGTTCCTCAGCTTCCCCTACCTCTGCCGCGGCGCCCGCCCGGCGATGACCGCCGTCGTCGCCTCCCAGCGAGCAGCGCTGGGGTGAGCCGACCGTCTCGCGCCGTCAGAGCGCGGACTGCACCAGCTTGCGCCGCAGGGCCAGCGTGGCGCGGCTGTGCAGCTGGCTCACGCGGGACTCGGTGACGCCGAGCACCTGCCCGATCTCGGCGAGCGTCAGCCGCTCCCAGTAGTACAGCGCCACGACCACCTGGTCGCGCTCGGGCAGCTCCCGGACCGCGGTTAGGAAGCCGGGCGGGATGTCGTCGTCGGCGCCCGGGAGGTCGGAGGTCGCGCGGGGGGCGTCGTCGTCGTCGACCACGGCCTCGAAGCTGACGACGCTGGTGTGCGCCGTCTGGCTGTAGACCTTGCGGAGCTCGGCGACCGACATCTCGAGCTCGGCGGCCACCTCGGTGTCGGTCGGCGCCCGGCCCAGCGAGCGCTCGAGCTTGGTCTGGGCGGTGTCGATGTCGCGGATCTTCTCGCGCACCGACCGCGGCACCCAGTCGGTGGCCCGCAGCCCGTCGACCATGGCGCCGCGGATCCGCGTGACCGCGTAGGTCTGGAACTGCAGGCCCCGCTCGGGTTCGAACTTGTCGAGGGCGTCCATCAGCCCGATGACGCCGTCGGAGACGAGGTCGGCCTGCTCGACCGCGGGGGGCAGCCCCGACCGGACACGGCCGGCGACGAACTTCACGAGCGGGGAGTAGTGGACGACGAGCCGGTCGCGCGCCTCGCGGTCACCATGGCGCTTGAAGCGCTCCCAGAGACCGTCGACGTCCGAGTCCACGTCGTCACCGTACCCGGCGGCGGGCTCAGGCGGGGTACTCCCAGTGCCACGGCTCGGGCTTGCTGCCGCCCGGGGCCGCCCAGGCCGGGTGCGTCCATCCGTACGACGGGGCGTGGGCGAGCAGCCAGTCGTTCTGGGGACTGCCGAACCGCTCGACGCCGCCGCACAGGTCGACCGCGAGACCCAGGCCGTGCTGGGAGGTGCCCGGGCTCGCGGTGAGGCCCGGCTTGACCAGGTGTGCCCGCTCCTGCGCGTCGAGCGACCGGTAGGAGTCGGTGATGCACAGCTCGGTGCCGAGCGCGTCGGCGTACTCCGCGGCGAGCAGCCGGTACGCCACGGC
>NZ_JANINT010000425.1:0-765 GCF_024509035.1 Nocardioides sp.
TCGGCAGCCGCGGTGGGCGGACGGGTGTTCGTCGGCAGCTACGGGGGCGAGCTCATCTCCCTCGACGCCGACACGCTGGAGGTCGTGGGACGGGAGGCTGTGCACGAGGGGTCGATCAAGTCGTTGGCCGCACTCCGTGACGGTCGCCTCCTGTCCGCCTCCACCGATCACTGTGTGTCCGTCTCGGACGGTCGCGCCCTGACCCGGCGGGACCTCTGGCGGCACGGCAACCTCGTCAACGCGGTGGCGCAGCTCGACAGCTTCCTCGTCGCCAGCGCCTCTCGCGACCGAACAGTTCGGGTCGGAGAGCTGCCGCCCCCGGGCGTCGACGCTCGGCCGCAGGTGCTGCTCGGCCCGGACGAGTCGATCAAAGCCGTCGCGATCCTCGGCTCCGCCGATGAACCGGTGGTGGTCGCTGGGTCGTACGACTTCGGGCTCTACGTGTGGCGGGTCGATCTCGGCGGTGGTCCGCCCGGCCAGCTCACGACAGGGACCCGGTTCGACAGCCTGCACCAGGCCGTCTCCGCGATCGCGGCCGCCGGGCCCGACCAGTTCGTCGTGGCCGGATGGGACCGACAGATCCGCCGCTACGAGACGTCGGCCGACGGGATGCCCCACGTGGCCGCCGCCACGACACTCGGGTACGAGACGTGAGCACGGCGCCAGTCGGGGTACGGACGCGCGTCCCGTGCCGGTTGCAGCCTCGGCCCTGGCTGTGCGTGGAGGCTGAGATCATCAGCTTCAACAACCTGCCCTCCGGAGCCG
>NZ_JANINT010000425.1:845-1179 GCF_024509035.1 Nocardioides sp.
ATTCTCTACATGCGACAAGAGGGACGAGGCATCGGCCTGTACAAGAAGCTGGAGGCGTACCTGATCCAGGACGCCGGTGCCGACACGTTCTCCGCGAACGAGGCGCTCGGACGTCGGGCCGACGAGCGCACCTACGGGGAGTGCGCGACCATGCTGCGCGCCCTGGGCTTGGACGAGATCGAGCTGATGACCAACAACCCGTCGAAGATCGAGTCCTTGCGGCGATCCGGCATCACCATTGATTTGGTGGCGAACGCGACGTCCAGACCAGTTCACCAGAAAGGACAGTGCGGTGCTACGATGGGCGTTGCCCCAAAGCAATATCGTCGAAGAG
>NZ_JANINT010000425.1:1189-1554 GCF_024509035.1 Nocardioides sp.
GGAGCACGCCGACTACCTGCAGCAGAAGGCCACGATCGCTGGTCACAGCCTCGCGCTCGGAAGGGAGACCGCGTGACCAGTACTGCCGGTGAAGCCCACTTCTCGGTCCTGCTTCCCCTGGCTCTGCAGCCCGTTCTCCAGCCTCCGCCATCGCTCGACCAGTGCCGCGCGCTGCTCGAGTCTGACGTGGGACCGCCCGGGTCTCGGATCGCCGCGGGGTCGGTGCTCGGCCTCCACGGCGACAGCCGAGCCCCTCGAGTCCCGCACCTCACGCGGGTGCCGGGTGGGTCGTTGCGGATGGGGACACCCGAGTCCGAGGTCGACTCGGTCGTGGAGTCGTGGCGACACGTCGGGGTCGAACGGGC
>NZ_JANINT010000426.1:0-537 GCF_024509035.1 Nocardioides sp.
GTCTTCTCCCCCAATGGAGCGCTGGTCGCCGTCAACGCCGACAGCTACACCGAGTACGGGGACCGCACCCGAGACATCTGGTGGTTCGACCCGAACGTCGGGCTGCAGGAGTGGTACGGCGAGATGCACGTGTCGTGGTTCGACGAGCTGGCGAGCTGGGAGGGCGGCCCGTTCGGCCCACTGCGGCCGGGCGGGAACTGGTCGGAGATCACCGTGGCTCATGAGGAGATTGGCGGTCGCGTCACCGTGTCCGGTGGTCTCATGCCGGTGCGTGTGGTCCTGGAGAAGCAGACGAGGAGCAAGCGCGGGACGCGGTGGCGGGCGGTCCGCACGACGACGGCCACCACGTCGCCGCTGTCGACCTACCGGACCGACCTGCGGCGCGTCTCCGGCCTGTGCCGCATCACCGTCAGCTGGCCGGGGGACGCGAGCGCCCGTCCGGCCCAGCAGCGCACGAAGTCGTTCGGCTGCTGACCGCGCGACCCCCAGCCGACGAACCGGTCGTTCAGGCGTCTCGTCGATTCCGGAACACGGTCG
>NZ_JANINT010000426.1:547-1551 GCF_024509035.1 Nocardioides sp.
AGTGCAGAGTCAGGGTCGACTCCTGCCCGAGAAGAGCGGGCCCCGCCAAGGCTCGTGCGTCGTCGCTCCCTTGCGCTCCGCGAGGCGTGGTGGCTCAGTCTCCCCACACCTCGGTGGGCGGCACGACCGTCACGTCGTGCATCCGCGGATAGGCCGGCGGCCCGTCCAGAACCGCGTCCACGTGCTCGACGAAGCCGTCTGTCCACTCCTGGTTCCGGAAGACGGCCCAGGCCCGGCGTGCCGGCTCGCGCTGTGCCCAGTTCGCCAGCTCGAGGCCGAAGCCGCGCCACTCCGCCTCCGGCAGGATGCCGTCGCGCCACGCAGCGAAGGCGTCGGCGTAGAGGACGAAGAACGGGATCAGCACGGAGCGGATCCGGATCGGGACGCCGTCGTCGATGGTGCCCAGGACGGCCCGCAGCCCGGGGTAGAGCGGATCGAGCCTGGCCTGCAGCTGCGCTTCGACCGCATGTGCCTCGCGTCGGGCAGACTCCCGGGCCAGGCGCCTGGACTCCTTCAACCCCAGCACGGCGACCCACCAGGAGAAGAACGCCGCCGCAGCTGCGGCGCCAGCGGCGATGACGTTGACCCAGTCGGGATTCACGAGCTCCTCCGTACCATCACGAGATTCAAGCCGTCCTTGCCGTCGAATCGCGCTGCCTCGCAGAAGCCGTTGTCCACGTACAGCTCTCGGGCAGCAGTCCACTCGTGGACCACCACGACGCACGGCGTCCTGTCCTGCTGCAGGACCATGTGAGTCGCGGCATCGAGCAAGGCGGCCCCGGCTCCGGAGCGGCGGTGCTCGGGATGGACGAACAGCTTCCCGATCTCCCACAGGTGTTGGTCGGGTCGTGACATCACGGCGCGAAGGGCCTCCGTCGTGTAGCCGTGCAGCGTGGTGACCTGGCAGTGCCCTCGCGCGACCCCCTCCTCGTCCAGCGCCACGAAGCGGGCGAGAGGGTGGTCTGCCGTCAGCCATCCGGCGAGACTCGCCTCGTCCGCAGCGA
>NZ_JANINT010000427.1:0-15203 GCF_024509035.1 Nocardioides sp.
GCACGCCCGAGCCGATGTCCGGGGCGCTGTTCTTCGGGCGCAACCTGGTCGGTGCGCTCGTCGTGGTGACGCTCGGGATCCTCCTCGGCCACTGGCGCTCCCGGCCGCGCCCGCGGCCCCCGCTGCGCGGCGACGCCACCCTGGTCGAGCTGACCGCGGCCGCGGCGTTCAGCGTCGCCATGTACGGCCTCGCGTTCTCCTTCGACGACCTGCCCCTCGTCTTCCCGCTGCTCGCGGCGACGGTGTGGTTCGGGCTCCGGTTCTCCACGGTGGTGAGCGCAGCGCACTCCCTCGTGGTCGGTGTGGCGACCCAGGCACTCACGATGACCGGGATCGGCCCCTTCGCCGCGGTCGAGCGCGCCGAGGTCGGCTCGTTGCTCGCCGAGTTCTACGTCGCGACGATCGTGATCACCGGGCTGGCCCTGGCCACGGGCCGCGACGAGCGGCAGGCCCTGACCGCCGAGCTGCGCAGCGCCCAGGAGGAGGCGGGCTACCAGGCCAGCGTCCGCGAGGCCGTGATCCACTCGATGACCGAGGGCCTGTTCGTCATGGACGACGCCGGCGAGCTGCTGGTGCACAACGCGGCCGCTGCCGAGGTCTTCGGGCTGCCGACCGAGGCGCTGCGCTGGTCCGACCTGGTCGTCCAGTCCGGTCATCGGGCCGACGGCACGCCGGTGGCCTTCTCGGACCGGCCGTCGAGCCGGGCCCTGCGCGGTGAGGCCGTGCACGACGCCGAGATGAGGGTGACGCGCACCGACGGGACCGAGCGGATCGTCTCGGTCTCGGCCATCCCGCTCCCGCGCGACGAGCTGCGCGGGCGGACCCGGGCGTTGGTGCTCTTCCGCGACATCTCCACCGAGCACGCCCGGCGGGAGGAGCTGTCGGCCTTCGCCGGCGTCGTCGCGCACGACCTGCGCAACCCGCTCGCGGCGATCGACGGCTGGACCGAGATGCTGGCCGACGAGCTCGACGCGGGCACCCTCACCCCGGACCTCAACCGGCAGTTCGTCTCCCGGGTCCGCTCGTCCTCCCGGCGCATGCACCAGCTGATCCGCGACCTGCTCGCCCACGCGACCAGCGGCCAGCGCGACCTCGAGGTCAGCCGGGTCGACATCGAGCACCTGGTCGCCGAGGTCGCGGCCGCACGGCACGCCGAGCGATCCGTGCGCGCCGAGCCGATCCCGCCGGTGCTGGCCGACCCGGTGCTCGTGCGCCAGGTGCTGGACAACCTGATCGGCAACGCGCTCAAGTACGTCGCTCCCGGGGTGGCCCCCGAAGTGGTCGTCCGCGGTTGCCGCAGCGACGCGCGCCTGGTCACCGTGCACGTCGCCGACAACGGGATCGGCATCCCCGAGGCGGAGCGCGAGCGGGTGTTCGAGGAGTTCCACCGGGCTCACTACCGCGACTACGAGGGCAGCGGGCTCGGCCTGGCGATCGTGCGCCGGATCATCTCCCGGCACGACGGCACCATCGTCGCGGCCCCGAACCCCGCCGGCCGGGGGTCGGTCTTCCAGTTCACGCTGCCGGCGTACGACTGATCCCGGTCCTGACCATTCCTCCAGATTCGCTCAACCGGCAACGCGGCGACGCGATGTCTGCCTAGAGTCGTCCTGGAGCACGTCGGTGACCCGAGACGCCGGGGTGTTCCGGCTCCGGGCGACGGATCCCGGAGAGCGCTACGTCGACAGGGAGGCGGCCCGCGGTCGTCGCTGCCCGCGGGCCACTCCCTGTCCTCGTCGAGCGCCTGCGGCGGTGTTCTCGGTCGCAGGTCCCTTGGTCCTAGGACCATCGACCCTCCTGTCTCCCGGCCTCAGCGCGCAGGCTGGAAGCAGAGAACAGGAGGTGGAGTCGTGCAGTTCCCATGGCAGCCGCGCCCGCGCCCGCGCGCGCCGCGCGCGCAGGTCGAGCCGATCCGACTCGACCCCGCCGCCGACGTCGAGGTCCAGCGCAAGCTGGTCGCTCGGCTCACCGCGGAGCAGCTCACGGCTGCCTGGTACCTCTCCGGCGACGCCCTCCAGGCCGCTCGTGACCCGCGCCGCGCCCAGCAGCTCGTGGTGCTACGCGGCCTGATGCTCGACGCGCTCGAGCAGCGCGACCCGGTCCGCTACGACCGGTGGCTGCGCGCCGGCGGTCCGCCGGTCGAGGCCCGCTGACCCGCTGAGTCGCTCTGCGCGTGCCCACAGTTGCTCGTGGGGGGTCGGTGTCCTCCCGGTGGCGCCGTTGTTCGTCCTCCACCAGGCGCCTCAAGGGTGCCCTGCGGCGGCTTCGCCGCCCTTGACCCGCCTGGCTCCGCACGCGTTGGCGCCTATCGGGAGGACGCCGACCTCTGGTCACCCCCCCGCCGGGCGTCGACGGGGGTCCACGGAATGGTCACAGGCGACATCGGGGAGCGCTCCCAACCTGCCGTCTGTGACCTTTCGACGACCCCGCCGGGCGACGAGCCGGTCCGACACCCGCAACGGTGAGCAGTCAGATCTCCTCGGGCGCCATCCGGATCGCACCGGCCGGGCACTCGGCGGCGCACAGCCCGCAGCCCTTGCAGTAGTCGAGGTCGATCGCGTACGGCGCGTCCGGGTCCCCGGTCTTGGAGATGGCGTTGTCGGGGCAGACCCCGAAGCAGTTGTCGCACGAGAAGCAGTTGCCGCACGACATGCAGCGGCGTGCCTCGTAGAGCGCGTGGTCCGCGTCGAGCGACTGCACGACCTCGTCGAACGTCGAGGAGCGGCGTGCCGCCTCGAGCAGAGGACGGTGGGCACGCGGCGCGTCGGCGAAGTACCACGTGTTGAGCGCCTCGAAGGCGGCTGGCGCCCGCACCTCGGTCCGCGGCACGGACCGGCCGTGCAACCAGGCGTCGACGCCGGCCGCCGCGCGGCGGCCGTGGCCGATGCCGACGGTGGCCGAGCGCTGGTCGGGCACCATGTCGCCGCCGGCGAACACGCCGGGGCGGCCGGTCATCATCTGGTCGTCGACGGTGACGACACCGTGGTCGACCTCGATGCCGGCGACGCCCTCGAGGAAGCGCAGGTCGGTGTCCTGGCCGAGCGCGAGCACGAGCGAGTCGGCGGGCAGCTCCTCGGTGACGCCGGTGGGCTGCGGGAAGCCGGTCTCGTCGAGCTCCATCCGCTCGATGGTCAACGAGCCCTGCTCGACCTGGGTGATCGAGGACAGCCAGGTGAAGCGGACGCCCTCCTCCTCGGCTTCGCGGACCTCGGCGTCGTGGGCCGGCATCTTGTCGCGGGTACGCCGGTAGACGACCACCGAGTCGGCGGCACCCAACCGCATGGCGGTGCGAGCGGCGTCGACCGCGGTGTTGCCGCCGCCGTAGACCGCGACCCGACGCCCGAGCAGGGGGCGCTCGCCGTCGCCGAGCTGGTGGAGCAGGCTGACGGCGTCGACCACGTGCGATGCGGCGCCGGCCGGCAGGTAGGCGCGCCGACCGATCTGGGCGCCGACGGCGAGGAACGCGGCGTCGTAGCGGCCCTCGCGCATGGTCGCGTCGAGGTCGGTGACCGTCACGCCGAGCTCGAGGTGCACGCCGAGGTCGAGGATCCGCTGGATCTCGGCGTCGAGGACGTCGCGGGGGAGCCGGTACTCCGGGATGCCGTAGCGCATCATCCCGCCGGGCTTGGGAGCCGACTCGACGATGGTGACGGCGTGCCCGAGCCGGGCGAGCTGGTAGGCCGCCGACAGGCCGGAGGGCCCGGCGCCGACGACGAGCACCCGCAGACCGCTCGAGGGCTGGTCCACGCCGACCGTCCAGCCCTGCCGGAGCGCCTCGTCACCGAGGAAGCGCTCGACGGAGTTGATGCCGACGGCCTCGTCGACCTGGCCGCGGTTGCAGCCGGTCTCGCAGGGGTGGTAGCAGATCCGGCCCATGACCGCGGGGAACGGGTTGACCTCCATGATCTTGCGCCACGCGCGCTCGTAGGCGTCGCCGCCCTCCTCGGCCTCGTAGAGCCAGGTCCGGACGTCCTCGCCGGCCGGGCAGCCCTGGTTGCACGGCGGCTGGTTGTGCACGTACGTCGGGAGCTCGGTGCGCCACGAGCCGGTCTTGTTGGCCCGGCTGGTCCCCACGTCGAGCGTGATGGCGAACGGGTGGTCCATGTCAGTCGCTCCCGGTTCCTGGCTCGGTGGAGGTCTGGGTCTCGGTGTCGGCGTCGATCAGGCCGAAGCGGGCGATGTTGCGGTCGGCGCCGGCCTGGATCCGCGCGACGAGGTCGGGCCGGGCGCGCTTGCCGAACAGGTGCGCGAAGCGCCCCTGGAGGCGGAGGTACTCCTCGACGGGGACCTGGCGACGGATCGGGGTGACGGCGGTGACCTCGCCGTGCTCCGCCTCGAAGACGGGGAAGATCCCCGACTGCGCGGCCAGCCGGGCCAGCTTGATGGTGTCGCTGGGGCCGGCGGCCCAGCCCAGGGGGCAGGGCACCAGCACGTGGAGGTAGCGCGCGCCGCGCATGCTCATCGCCTTGGTGACCTTGCGCTCCAGGTCGCGCAGGTCGGCGACCGTGGCGGTCGCGACGTAGGGGATCTCGTGCGCCATCGCGATCAGCGGCGCCGACTTGCCCTGGCCGAAGACGTTGCCCGGCTCGGGCCCGGCGGTGCCGGTGTTGGCGGTGCGGGCGGCCGGGGGAGTCGCTCCCGAGCGCTGCACGCCGGTGTTCATGTAGCCCTGGTTGTCGTAGCACACGTAGAGCACGTCGTCGTTGCGCTCGAACATGCCCGAGAGGCAGCCGAAGCCGATGTCGACGGTGCCACCGTCGCCGCCCTGGCCCACGACCCGGGTCTCGCGGCCCAGCGCACGCAGGCCCGCGGCCATGCCGGAGGCCACCGCGGGGGCGTTGCCGAACAGGGAGTGCAACCAGGCGACCTGCCACGAGGACTCGGGGTACGGCGTGGAGAAGACCTCCAGGCACCCCGTGGCGTTCGCGACGACCATGTCGCCGCCGGCGGCCCGCATCGCCGCGTCGAGCACGTAGCGCGCGCCGAGCGCCTCGCCGCAGCCCTGGCAGGCGCGGTGTCCCGAGGTGATCGAGTTGGCCCGGTCGGCGTGCGCCTGGACCGAGCGCAGCTCGAGGTCGACGAGCCGGTTGCCGGCAGCGAACGTGCCGACCTGGTAGAGCTTGAGGTCCGTCACGTCGCCTGTCATGAGGTCCCCCTCCAAGGGGTGCCGGCCCGCTCGAGCAGGTCGTGGTCGAGGTCGAGGAAGTGCAGGCCGTGCGGGTCGAGCCGCCCGGCGACGACGTCGTCGAGCAGGCGCCGCAGCGCGGTGCGGGTGACCGGGCGGCCGCCGAGACCGGCGACGACGTCGTACACGGCAGGACCGGGCGCGGCGAGGGGACGCAGCGCCAGACGGACGTCCTGGCTGACCACCCCGCCCACACCGGGAGCGAAGGCCCGCTCGACCACCACGACCGTGCGGGCCGAGCCGATCGCCTCCCGGACCGCGTCGGCGGGCCAGGGGCGGTAGCAGGAGATGCCGAGGGAGCCGGCGGCCACGCCCTCCTCGCGCAGCGCGTCGACGACCTCGTTGACGCCGCCGAGCACCGAGCCCAGCGCGACCACGACGACGTCGGCGTCCTCGGTGCGGTAGGGGTGCACGAGGCCGCCGCTGTCGCGACCGAAGGCGGCCTGGAAGTCCGCGGCGATGCGGGGGAGCTCGTCGAGGGCGGCCAGCTGCTGGTCGTGCATCAGGTAGCGGACCTCGGTGAACGCCTCGGGACCGACCATCGACCCGATCGTGATCGGGTCGCGGGGGTCGAGCCGCTGGCGGGGGACGAACGGCGGCAGGAACGCGTCGACCTGGTCCTGCTCGGGCAGGTCGACGTCCTCGACGGCGTGGGTGAGCACGAAGCCGTCCATGCACACCATCACCGGCAGCGAGAGCCGCTCCGCGAGGACGAACGCCTGCACGTGCAGGTCGACGGCCTCCTGGTTGGAGGCGGCGAAGAGCTGGACCCAGCCGGAGTCGCGCTGCGACATCGAGTCGGAGTGGTCGTTCCAGATGTTGATCGGGGCGCCGATGGCTCGATTGGCGACCGTCATCACGATCGGCAGCCCGAGGCCGGAGGCGTTGAACAGGGCCTCGGTCATGAACAGCAGACCCTGGCTCGCGGTCGCGGTGTAGGTCCGTGCGCCGACGCCGGAGGCGCCGATGCAGGCCGACATCGCGCCGAACTCCGACTCGACCATGAGGTACTCGCAGCCGGTCAGCTCGCCGTCGCGGACGAAGTCGGACAGCGCCTCGACGATGTGGGTCTGCGGCGAGATGGGGTACGCCGCGATCACGCGCGGCCGGCACCGGGCCACCGCCTTCGCGACCGCCTTGGACCCCTCCAGCTGCTCAAACATGGCAGATCACCCCATGGGCTCGGGTGGCGACCTCGACGTTCGCCTCGATGATGTCGGGGGAGAGCACGCCCGCGAAGCGCTGGCGGATCGCCGTCGTGACCGCCTCCAGCGTGACGACCCCGGTGAGTGCGGCGAAGGCCCCGAGCAGTGCGGTGTTCGGCATCGGCCGGCCCAGGACCTCACGGGCCATCTCGGTGGCCGGCAGCGTGGCTGCTCGGCCGGGGGCGAGCCAGTCGACGTACCCCTCGAGGCCGATGTCGGCGAACGAGCGCGAGGTGTTCACCAGCAGGTAGGTCACCGGGCTGGCGCCTTCGAGCACGGCGAGCACGTGCAGGAGCGTGGGGTCTTGGACGACGAGTGCGTCGGGGACGGCGATCGGCTCGTGGAACCTGATCGGGTCGTCATGGATGCGACAGAAGGACACGACGGGGGCGCCGGTGCGTTCGGACCCGAAGGTCGGGAACGCCTGGCCGTGCAGCCCCATGTCGAAAGCGGCGGCGGAGAGCATCTCCGCCGCCGTCACGACACCTTGGCCACCGCGGCCGTGGAACCGGACGTTGAACACGCCATTACATTCGCCCCGGCCGCTCGCAGGTCGCAGGGCCGAAGGTCCCCGGGCCCCGCGACGTTCTGCCCCTCTGTGGGCTTCCGCGGTCCCGAAGGACGGACGTCCCACGCCCGGCGCACTTTCGGCCCTGCCGACCCCGAGGGTGCGGGCGGATGGTGAAGGCATGACGGGTACACCGGAACGGGTCTTCGAGAGCCGGGCGCGGCGGCGCTACCGCGTGTTCTGGAACGCGGTCGTCGTCGTGCTCACCGGCGTCGGCGTGGTGGCGGGAGCCGCCGAGATCGGCTGGGCGCCGCTGGCCGGCATCACCGTGTGCCTGGCCGTGCTCGGTGCCGCGTTCGGTGTGGCCTGGGTCGAGCCGGACGGCGACCGGCGCGTGGCCAGCACGGTCGGTGCCCGGTACGGCGCCGCCGGTGCCGCGGTCGTCGCCGGGCTCCCGGCGATCATCGGCGGCTGGACCGCGGTCGTGCTCGTCGCCGTGACGATGACCGCCCCGCCGATCGTCCAGCTGATGCTGCGTGGCCTGCGTGGCTCGTCGGCCGCCCGCGCCGTCGACGACCCGACCCGCCTCAGCGAGCGCGAGATCGCCGAGCGGTGGCGCTCGTCGTACGACGAGGTGCACCAGGCGGACGCGACGACCGAGGACGTGCTGCGGGTCGTCGCCGAGCGCGCCCGGCTGCTCGACGAGCTCGAGCGTCGCGACCCTCGCGGCTTCCGTTCCTGGCTCGCCGAGACCGCCGAGACCCGGCCCGGGAGCCGGCCGAGCAGCCGGCCGGGCGCTCAGGGCCGGTAGCAGGACCGCTCACCCACTCACTCCGGGATCGGCGGGCCCAGCACCTCGAGACCGTAGCGCGGACCCACCTCGGCCCAGCGGCCGATCTCCTCGGCCATCGGCCGGCCCTCGCCCTCACGCGGGACGCGCAGCGCCGTGGCCGGGACGCCGACCTCGTCGTACAGCCGCAGGAGGCCGCCCGGCACCGTGAGTGCGAGGAACCGGGCTGGGCGCGAGCCGCGGATGCGGAAGGCGTGGGGGAGCCCGCGCGGCAGGTACATGAACCAGCCGGCGGCCAGCTCGAACCGCTCCTCGCCGGCGACATAGGTCATCTCGCCGTCCAGGAGGTAGAACGCCTCGGCCTCGTGCTGGTGGCGGTGCAGAGGCGTGGCGATGCCCGGTGGCTGGGTGACGACGGCGACGCCCAGACCTCCGCCTGTCTGCTCGGGGCCCACGAGGTGCTCGAAGATCGAGCCCATCGCCCAGGTGCCGCGCCCGGCGCCGGGGGCGCATGCGACGGCCGTCTCACTGCCCGCGCCGGCCACGGTCTCGTTCGTGGGGTCGTGCTCGTCGGTCTCGCGCATAGCGACCACCTCAATTGATCCGAATGAAGTTCGGATGAATATTGCTACGCTAGGCGGCATGCCTGACGCCGTCAAGACCCGCCGCTACGTCTCCGCGGCCCGCCAGGAACAGGCCGCATCGACCCGCCGGGCGGTGCTCGTTGCCGCCCGGGACCTGTTCACGAGCTCCGGCTACGCCGCCACGTCGGTCGCCGACGTCGCGCGCCGGGCGCGCGTGTCCGTGGACACCGTCTACGCCAGCGTCGGGCGCAAGCCGCAGCTGTTGCTCGCCGTGCACGACATGGTCCTGGGCTCGACCGACGAGCCCGTCCGCGCCGAGGAGCGCGACTACGTGCGTCGCATCCGCGGGGCCGCGACGGCCGAGGAGAAGATCCGGATCTACGCCGACGCGCTGGCCGAGCTGCTGCCGCGCACCGTGCCGCTCGATCGCGCCCTGCGCGAGGCGCGGGAGCCCGAGTGCCGGGAGATGCGGGTGGCGATCGTCCGGCGCCGGCGAGCGAACATGGGTCTCTTCGCCGCGGACCTGCGCGCTACCGGCCGGCTGCGGCCCGACCTGACCGACGACCAGGTGGCCGACCTGGTGTGGTCCATGAACTCGCCGGAGTACTTCGGGCTGCTCGCGGGAGCGGGCTACGCGCCACAGGCCTACGCCGACCTCGTCGCCGACGTCTGGACGCGCACCCTCCTCGTTGCGGAGCCGTAGCGCCTCACCCGGCCGGGCTGACGTGCTCCCGGCGTACCCACTCCAGGTGAGCGCGGGGGCGGATGTTGCCGCCGCCCTCGGCCCAGGCGACCAGCGCCTCCCAGCGGCCGTCGGGGCAGCGGCGCCAGTCGAGCAGCACGCCGGGGGAGCGGTGCACGGGGTTGCGCGTCACGTTGACCCACACGTGGCGCGGCGCGGTGTGGCCGCGCTGTCCGGTGTCGCGATCGGCTGCCCCCACCGACCCAGAGTAGAACATGTGTTCGAGTCGCGTGACGCGGCTGTGCCAGGTCGGGCGTCGGTCCTGAGAAGCGGGCCTCGCTAGGGGGTCCCTCCTCGGCGCCGGATCCCCGGGCCGGCTCGGGAAAGCACGGCGCCCGCGGTCGATGCACGACAGTGTCTGGGCAGGCACACTGACGTCACCGGGACGCGCCCCACGCGCACCCATCCCCGCGAGGAGGGGGTCATGTTCGACGCCGTCGCCGTCGTGGTAGGCGTGGCACTTGCTGCGGCACTGGGTTGGTTCGTCGTGCGCCGCAGCGACGTGCTCGGCTACCACGACACGGACACCTCGGCCAACCGGGTCGGGCGCCGCTGGTTGTGGTCACGCCACGGAGGCCGCTGAGGCACTCCGTCCGCTGCCGCCGTCGGGAGCACCCTCAGCTCGCCGGAGTGACGGCGCGGTCCTCGGCTCGGACCACCGTGCGCCGGCGGTCCGAGGGTCCCGGGACCAAAGGCCCTCCGGCACCCGAGGAGGGGCCGGGTGACTCGGGGCGCCACGGGACGGGCCGTGTGAGTGTTGCGTGTCAGCTCGCCACCGCACCACGACCTCATGAAGAGAGGCCCCGATGCACGCCCTCGCCGCGCTCCTGCCGACGCACGAGACCTGGTTCGAAGAGTCCTCAGCCGGACACGACTGGGGCTTCTTCTTCTCCCCGCTGCCGCTGGCCCTGGTGGCGGTGATGGTGGTCGTGACCGTCGCGTGGCGGGCCGTCGCGACCCGCCTGCCGAGCCCGGAGCTCCGGGTGCTGGCGCCGATCGGGCGGCTGACGCCGTGGATCCCGCGGCTGCTCGGCATCCACCTGGGCGTCGCCCTGCTCGCGCTGGCGGCCACCGGTGCGTTCCTCACCCCCGCGATCGACGAGCTCGACTCGGTCGCCGGCACCGCGTTGCTGCTTGCCGAGGCGGGCCTCGGCATCTGGCTGGTCAGCGGCTACCGGGTGCGCCCGGCGGCCGCCATGGTGCTCACCTTCGGCCCGGTGCTGGCCCTGGTCTCCAGCCCGGTCGCGCTGCTCGAGTGCGCCAACCTCGCCGCGGTCGCGGCCTTCCTGGTGATCGTCCCGCCGGGGGCGGACCGCCACGGAGCGGTCGAGCCGAGCGCGGACGCCGTGCGCTGGGGCCTGTTCGCCATGCGCATCGGGGTGGGCGTTGCGCTCATCGCCCTGGCCTTCACCGAGAAGTTCACCAACCCGGCGCTGGCGACCAAGACCCTCGAGGACTACCCGGCGCTCAACGTCTTCGACCTGGTCGGCATCCCGATGTCGACCGACACCTTCATCGTCGTGGCCGGGTCGGTCGAGCTGCTCTTCGGGCTGCTGGTCATCTCCGGTGCGCTGCCGCAGGTCGCCGTGCTGGTCGCTGCGGTGCCGTTCAACGCGACGCTCATCCTGTTCGGGCAGACCGAGCTGGTCGGCCACCTGCCCGTCTACGGCGTGTTCCTCGCCCTCCTCGCCTACGGGTCCGACCCGGCCACCGCTCGCTGGGTGTCCTGGCTGCCCTCCCGTCGTACGTCGGAGGCCATCGGCGCAGCCACCGGTCGGGTGTCGGTGGAGGCGACTGCCTGAGCCTCCCTCAGTCCTCGATCTGGCGGAACCCGTGCTGCAGTGCCCAGGCGACGGCCTGGGAGCGGCGCTGGGCCCCGATCTTGCGGTAGGCGGTGCGCAGGTAGGTCTTGACGGTGTTGACGCTGAGGTAGGAGCGCCGGGCGATCTCATCGTTGGTCATGCCCTGGGCGACGAACGCGATCACCTCGGACTCGCGGGCCGAGAGACCGTGCTCCTGACCCGGCCAGGCGGGCATCGCCTCCCCGTCCGGGCGGCGGGGCGTCGACGGCCGCCGCTCGTGGATCGCGACGATCGCGTCCACGAGCTCCTCGGCGGAGAGGCCCTTGTGGAGGTAGCCGGTCGCGCCGCGTTCCCGCCCGACCGCCTCGGGGTAGGTGTGCCAGCTGTAGAGCACGACAGGGGCGTCGTTGGCGGCCACGATCTCCGCCAGCTTCTCGTCCTCGTCCGGCATCCGTCCGAAGGTGTCGAAGAGGATGACGTCGACCTCCTCCGACATCTGGGCCGCCCCCGAGAGCTCGACCACCTCGACCCGGTCGGAGTGGTTTGCGAGCATGGCGGCCAGTCCCCGCAGGACGACCTCGTAGTCGTTGGACAGCGCCAACCGGACTGGCTGCACGGGAACCTGCTCTCTGCTCTGGCCTTCTCTTCAGCTCGGCGCAGAGGCGGTACCCGCGGCCGGCGTGGCCGAACCTCTACGTTCCCGCAAGACGCGGCATTCTGCTGGTCCCGGTCGATCCGTGCCCGTAATCTTCTCAGTGAGCCCCGCCGGTGACCCGAGACACCGGCGGGGCTCGCTGCGTCTGTCAGGCCGTTGCCCGTCGGGGCCATCGCGGGGCCATTGCGGGGTGGTCAGGGACGCCGAGCGACTGCCCGGCACAGGACGGGATCCTCGTCGCCCCACGGCGCCAGCCCGGCCGACTCCACGTCGTAGTCGACCACCCAGCCGCGCTCGCGCAGGTCGGCCAGGAACTCCGA
Organism: Nocardioides sp.; assembly: GCF_024509035.1. GTDB lineage: Bacteria > Actinomycetota > Actinomycetes > Propionibacteriales > Nocardioidaceae > Nocardioides. The sequence goes on from NZ_JANINT010000427.1 coordinate 11,792, forward strand.
GGCGTTCTGATAGCGCCGGTAGTGATGGGGGTGGGTCTTGACCCGCGCCTCGTCCTTGTCCGTGCGGAACTCGACGGCGAACAGGTCACCCGAGCGCGCCCGGGCGTCGATCGCGTCCTGGAGGGCGCGCTGGGTCGGCGCGTCGATGGCGTGCAGCACAAAGCGGCTGTAGAAGACCACCGGACGCTCGTGCTCGGCCCGGAGAGCCTCGGCGAGGGCCTCGCCGTCGGCCAGGTCGCACACCACGAAGCGCGCTCGATCAAGGTGGGCGTCGGCGGCCTTCGTACGCGCATGCTCGATCGCGACGCCCGCGCGGTCCAGGCCGACGACCGTCCTTCCGCGGGTCGCGAAGTAGATCGAGTCCCGACCGTCGCCACAACCGACGTCGATCACCGTGCCCGACGTCGAGCCCAGGCGCTCGTCGACGAACCGTGCGAACGACGAGGCGTCGGCGTGGCCGTTGTGGGCGTAGTAGTCGGCCCAGTAGACCTCGGTGATGCGGGGCGGGGTCATCACGCCGGTGCGGTCGTTACCTCGCTTCTCGACGCTCCACTTGAAGCCTGTCTTGGGGAGGCGCCAGTCGTCGCCGTAGAACGTGGCGAGCAGGTCCTCGGCGCACACCGGGACCAGGGCCGGGCGCCCGACGAACTCGATCTCGCGAGTGCCCTGCCACTGCGCGGTAGTGACCTGCTGGCTGCCGGCGTAGCCGAACGGGTGCTGCAGCACGCCGTCGGCGTCGAAGTAGACGTGGAAGATGTCGATCCGGTCGTGGGGACGGGCGGGGTCGACCACGTGGAGCCCGCCGCCCATGGCGCCCACGCGGTAGCCCTGCGAGATGAGCACCTTCGCGATCCGCACCATCTCGTCGGCCGCCTCGGGCCCCGTCCTCGCCGAGCTCACGAAGCTCGCGTCGTAGTCGTTGTCGTGCGCCAGAAAGCCGCCCTCGCGCACGGCGCCCAGCAGCGTCCCGTAGGTGATGAACAGGTCGTAGCCGAACTCGTCGGCGAGGACCTGCCGCGTGGACTCGTAGAGCGAGCTGACCGCGGACTGCCAGGCCTCGTCGAGCTGCTTGGACACCTGCACCAGTCCGGTGCGGCCCAGCAGACGACCCTCGTCGAACTGCTTCTGGAGATCCTCTGGAGTCTTGCCTCCCGACCGAGGAGCGCGCAGGAACATCCCGTGTCCGTGGATGGGGAGGACCTGGTAGTCGGCGACGACGCGCAGCGGGGTGCCCTTGGGTGCGTACTCCCAGAGCTGGGAGATCGCGAACGTGAAGGTGCGGATCTGCCGCCTGCTGTTCCTGCGGTCGCCCTTCGGCGACGGCAACGAAGGCGTCTGCGAGCCGTGCTTCCCCCTGCGGGCCGCGGACATGGCACCGTCCGGGGTCGCGGTCGTCGTGCTCACGGTCATGGCGCCCAGCCGCAGCTCGACCTCCGTGGGTGCGCTCTCGGCCGGGACCGACACCCAGCCCCGGACCTCGTCCTCGGTGAACGCCTCCACCATCCCGGTGATCTGGACCCGCGCCGAGGCAGGAGCCTCCGGCGCCCCGCGACGACGAGCTCGATTGAACATCTCCACCCCCAAGATCGGAGGAGCGGGCCGCCACCAGGGCGCCACCTGCTCCTCGCCCGGCGTTCACCGGGCTGCGGCCCCACGGTAACCACCGCCCGCGAACCGGCGCGACGGGCGTCCGCCGTCGGAAATGCAGAACGCCCCCTGTCGCGCGACAGGGGGCGTTGCTACTGGTGGGCGATACTGGGTTTGAACCAGTGACCTCTTCCGTGTCAAGGAAGCGCTCTACCAACTGAGCTACGTCCGCTTGCGCATCCGTTCCGGTCTCCCGGTCGGCGTGCGTGAGAACAGTAGCCGATGCCCCAGACCATGCAAAATCCGCCCCCTGACGGCGCGTCGCGGACGGTGCAGGCGCCGGCTGGCGCGCCCGGGCAGCCTCCTAGAGTTGCCGCATGCGCGCCTGGATCAACGGTGACCTCCTGCCCGACGCGACCGCCCCCGCGGTCCCTGTCACCGACCACGGCCTGACCGTCGGCGACGGGGTGTTCGAGGCGATCAAGGTCGTCGACAGCCGGCCGTTCGCGCTCGACCGGCACCTCGAGCGACTGCACCGCTCGGCGCGCGGGCTCGGGCTGCCCGAGGTCGACGAGGACGCCGTACGCCGCGGTGTCGCTGCCGTCCTCGGCGGGGAGCCGCTCACGCTGGGCCGTCTCCGGATCACCGTCACCGGGGGACCTGCGCCACTCGGGTCGGGGCGCGGCGACGCCGCACCGACCGTGATCGTCGTGCTCGACGCCATGAGCGCCTGGCCGGACACCACCAGCGTCGCGACGGTGCCCTACCCGCGCAACGAGCGCGGGGCGCTGGCCGGTCTCAAGACGACGTCGTACGCCGAGAACGTCGTCGCCCTCGCCGCCGCCCGTGAGCGGGGCGCGAGCGAGGCCATCTTCGAGAACCTCGCAGGCCACCTGTGCGAGGGCACGGGCTCCAACGTCTTCTACGTCCTCGACGGCGAGCTGCGCACGCCGACGTTGGCCAGCGGGTGCCTCGCCGGCGTGACGAGGGCCCTGGTGCTGGAGTGGTACGGCGGGCGCGAGGTCGACGAGCCCATCGAGGTCGTCGAGCGAGCCAGTGAGGTCTTCCTCGTCTCGACCACCCGCGACGTCCAGGCGGTCGATCGCTGGAACGACCGTGAGCTGCCCGCGCCGGGTCCGATCACCACCGAGGTGCGTGAGGTGTGGCGACGGCGCGAGCCCGAGCTGCTCTGACCCGGCTCGGGCGGGCTACTCCGCCGCAGTGGCGCGAGTGATCTCGGCGACCAGGTCGTCGAGGTCGATCGACTCCGCGCCCACGGGCACCAGGGCCAGGGTGCGGGTCAGGAACCGGTAGAGGTCGTGGGTGCGCAACTGCGTCACGAGGCGACCGTCGGGGGAGCAGAGCTCCATGACGACGGCGGCGCGTCCGGCCTCGTCGATGCTCGGCCACAGCTGGATGTCGCCCTCGCCGGCCGGGTCCGTCAGGCCCTGCAGCAGCAGGTCGCGGCCGACCGCCCAGCGGACGGTGTCGCGCGGCCCGCGGAAGGTGATCCACACCGCCCACGGATCGGCCGCGTCGTACCCGAAGGTGGACGGGAGGTCGACCGAGCGGCCCCAGGCGTCGAGGATCTGGAGCGTGAGGTCCTGGGACAGGACACGGGTCTGCGGCTGCGTCACGCAGGAGAGACGGGCGTGCGACGGAGACGTGACGCGATTCATGGACCCTCGTGCCGAGGCGACACCGAATGTGAACCCGCCGGGATGGTGCGCTAGAGTCTCCGACCGCACCGCCTTGACGGCGGCGCACAGCTCGGGCGATTGGCGCAGTGGTAGCGCGCTTCGTTCACACCGAAGAGGTCACTGGT
>NZ_JANINT010000427.1:15213-15748 GCF_024509035.1 Nocardioides sp.
CGAACCCAGTATCGCCCACCGAGTTTCCGCAGGTCAGCGGCCATCTGCTGCCGATCTGCCACCTCCAGCAACGCCCTTTGGGGACTGTCTGGGGGTCTAGTGGGTTGGCGAGTACTGGGCCGGGTCGGTCGGCCGCATCGGAGTGACTCGAAGAAAGAAATCACTCCCATGGCAAGTACTGAAAAGCACGGCAGAGGGTTCCGCGGGACCTACTACGCCAAGGACTCCACCGGCGCCCTCAAGCGACGCAAGACAGCGACGTACCCGACCAAGCGCGCTGCGCTCCAAGATGCGCTCAGCCAAGAGGCAAAGCAGCGGGAGGGCTCTTGGTTCGATCCACGCCAGGGCCAGATGACGCTGGCTGAATACTTCGAGGTCCACTGGCTCCCGAACCGTGGGGGCGAGCTAACAACTCGCAACTCATACCGGTCGCAATGGAACGCCGCACGGCACGGCATCGGCACGACGTTCGGTCGGCTTCAGTTGCGGCAAATCCGCACACCGCTCGTGCAGAAGTGGGTCACGCGGATGCGCG
>NZ_JANINT010000427.1:15758-15970 GCF_024509035.1 Nocardioides sp.
CGCGATGACGGGCTCACGCCGGCCACGATCGAAGCGCGTTTCATGGCCCTCCAGACCGTTCTCGCGGCAACTAGGGGAGCGAGCGCCCTTCGGGACGGCCTGATCCAGTCGAACCCCTGTCTCGGTGTGGAGACTCCACGTCGGCCCACCCCGCCAGTCCAGATCTTTGATCCCCGAGAGATTGAGTCCCTGCTCGATGCCCTCGACCCGTG
>NZ_JANINT010000427.1:15988-16604 GCF_024509035.1 Nocardioides sp.
AGGTCTCGGACCTCGCCGCCGACCGGCGGTCGGTGACGGTCAATCGCGTGATGTTGGAGTTGCCGATCGCGCAGACGGGGAATGGCACTCCCTACCTCTTCAAGGACTACCCAAAGGAAGGGCCGCGAGGCACGCCCAAGCGCATCTCGCTGGGTGATGACGCACAGGCTTGCATTAAGCACGTAATTCACACTCGAGGACTCGGCGAAGACGATCTCCTCCTCTCCATGCCTAACAAGGCTGGGCTCACAGGACTCATCGAGCGAGCCACGTTCGGCAAGCAATCGAACCAGGTCTCATCGGGCAACTGGACAGTTCTCCGCACGCAGGCATGGCCAGGGGGTCTTCCGATTTCTCGGACCTTCTTCAGAGAGTGCGTTTGGCGCGTCGGGATCGAACGGGCCGGCCTTCCTTACCGTAAGTTTCACGCTTTACGCGCGAGCCACATCAGCTGGTTGCTTGCAGGCGGAGTAGATCTGCCTGCGGTGATGGAACGCGTCGGACACACGCAGTTCACTACAACCCGCCGCTACACCAAGGCGATGGAGGATGCTGACCGCCGCGCGCTGGAAGGCTTGGAGTCGATCAAGTCTCGATACGGAGTCACCCCCAGGCG
>NZ_JANINT010000427.1:16614-17393 GCF_024509035.1 Nocardioides sp.
CTCGTCGTTTCAGAACTGAGTTGGCGGCTCGGAGTGCCTACCCGTGCTCGAGGCACTCGCTGATTACGATGCGGCATGACCTAGGAGGCCGCGGTGTCTGTACTCGCATTTGTCCGGATCGAGAACTTCCGGTCGATCCGATCCGTGACAATGAGCGATTTGGGCGACTACGTGCCGATCGTGGGCCTGAACAGCGCAGGCAAGTCGAACGTGCTCCGTGCACTGAACCTGTTCTTCACTGGCAGCGTCGACGAGTCCGGCGACCCGCTCGACTTCGTGGCCGACTACAGCAGCCATGCGCCGTCCGGCAAGAAGAAGGAAGTCGCGGTAACTGTCGGCATCCGCCTGGGGCCCGCTTTCAAGGTGCCCAGACAGAAGGACTTCGAGGCTCAGCACGGCCTGACTGACGTGGTCTATATTCGCCGCCAGTGGAACCTGGCGCTGGACAATGTCTCGCCGCTCGACTCGTTCAAGTTCGGGGCCGACGTAAATTCGTTGGCGCCGGCCGCCCCCGACGAGGTCGGTGCCATCTTGGCCTACATCCGAGCGGTCAGATTCGTGTACGTCCCCAATCACGCACGGCCTGCGGACTTGATCCGTCAAGAACTAGCTCCTCTTCAAGCGACGCTCGTGCAGCGCCTTCGCTCTACGGCCGTGTATCGCAACATGGCGGTGAACGACCTCCTCCAGGAACTGGGCACGATCGGTGACCGCATGTTCGGAGGGGTCTCTGATCGATTAAGCGCGGGTCTCCCTGGTACGACCATCTCCGCGAATCT
>NZ_JANINT010000427.1:17403-18098 GCF_024509035.1 Nocardioides sp.
TTGGCATGAACGCGATCACGGGCGATGTGGCGCGCTCGCCTGAATATGAGGGATCAGGTGCGCAGTCCTTCATGCTTCTGCACATCCTGGACCTTGCTGACCGCACGCGACGAGGAGGCGGATTCGGATGGGTGCAGGCGAGCGTTTGGGCCATCGAGGAGCCGGAGAGCTTCCTGCATGCTGGTCTGCGTGCGCAGTTCTCGTCAGATGTTGCGAACTACGCCGCTGAAGAGCGGCGCCAGGTCTTCGTAACAACGCATCAGGACGAGTTCATGCGAGTCTCTGACGAGGTTTGGACGGCTCGGAAGAACTCGAACGGAACTTTGCTGGCCCGTGCCACCGCACGGGACGCGATCGCGGAGGCAACGCAGCGCGAGATCACCACCTTCCGGCACCCACTGTTCACGAGCACCGACCTGCCGATGGTGGTGGTGGAAGGAAAGTTTGACGCCGTCCACCTCCGAGCTGCGCTCAAGGCACTGGACCTGCGGCCCCGGTGGCGGCTGGTGGCACCACAGGCCGCGTTCGGGCAAGAGGTCAGTGGCGACTCGATCTACGGCTTCTTGAACTTCAACCGTGCTGTAATCGCATCCCGGCCTGAGAGTTCGCCGGTCATCGTGTTGAGGGACTGGGAGACGGCAGACGTCTCCAAGTACATGAAGGCCCTTCAAGTTCATCCGTACTCGTCGGCGATC
>NZ_JANINT010000427.1:18108-18541 GCF_024509035.1 Nocardioides sp.
GTCTCGTGAACCCAGAGTTGTCGGAGGACTTCGTAGGTATCGAGCGCTATCTGTCCACCGAGCTGATCGAGAATCGCGTGCCCGCCAACAAGCTCGGTCTGGAACACGCGGGGCCCGGTGCTCGGCGGACGATCAAGCGGGGCGATCTGGAGGCCGCGAAGGCGGGGCTAGCCGCCGATGTCGAGGGTGGTGCTGACCCAGGGATGCACATGCACCTCCTCGCCCAGTGGCTCGACACCGAGGTGATGGCGATCATCAGCAAGATTCCGCCCGAGGCGTTTGCGTGATCTTGCATCCTGCAAGCTCCTGGAGCGCCACGCAGGCTGCACCTCCGCTGGGGTGCACCGTGGGGTCGATTTCTGACAGTCTGGAACCGAACGACGTGCCCCACGGCGGCGGTGGACGGTACCCACCGCCTGGGCGTTGAATCACC
>NZ_JANINT010000428.1:0-867 GCF_024509035.1 Nocardioides sp.
CTGCGCTCCGGCGCGAACTACCCGGCCCTGGTCGCGACGGCGATGCCCGGCACCGCGCTCACCGACGTGAGCTGCAGCGGCGCCAGCACCCGCAACACGGTCAGCCCGCAGGTCGGTCGCACCGGCTCGGTGCCGCCGCAGTTCGACGCGCTGAGGCCGGGCACCGACCTGGTGACCATCGGCCTCGGCGGCAACGACGGGCAGCTGTTCGGGGGGGTCCTCGGCCGCTGCGTGCAGATCGCCGCCACGGCACCGGCGGGCGCCCCGTGCCGGCAGTCGTTCGAGCGGCAGGACCCGGAGCGGCTGGACACCACGTTCGCCCACATCGAGCGGAACATCGCCGCCGTCGTCCGCGGCGTCCGCGAGCGGTCCCCGCAGGCCCGCGTCGTCGTGGTCGGGTACCCGCAGATCATCCCGGAGTCCGGCACCTGTGAGCTGCTGCCGCTGGCGGACGGGGACTACGCGTTCGCCCGGGAGATCAACGAGGGGCTCAACCGCGCGGTCGAGCGCGGCGCCGACGACGCGGGCGCCGACTTCGTCGACCTCTGGGAGCCGACCGCCGGGCACGACATCTGCGCCGACGAGCCCTGGATCAACGGCCGGGTCACCAGCGTCGGGACGGCGCTCGCCTACCACCCGCTCGCGGTCGAGCAGGAGCGCGTCGTGGACCGGGACGCCGGCCACGACCGTGTACGCCGACGCCATCTCGCGCAGCGCCGCGCCGACGGCCGCGCTGTCGCCCTCCAGGGCCAGCGGGTTGCGGTCCAGGAGCACCAGGTCTCCCCGCGAGCCCGGCCCCACCATCGGCTGCCCGTCGACGGACGCCGCCAGCGCCTCGCGCACGGTCAGGGCCTGCTCACCGTGCCA
>NZ_JANINT010000428.1:880-1536 GCF_024509035.1 Nocardioides sp.
GCTGGCCCGGATGCCGAGCTCGGCCAGCCGGCGGACGTCGTCGCGCCGGGCCATCTGCACGTGCTCGACCGAGCCCCCGGCGCCGGTCTCGGCGAACGCCGCCAGGGCCTCCTCCACGGCGGCGTCGCCGATCGCGTGGCAGGCGACCTCGAGGCCCGCGGCGTTCGCGCGCGCGAACAGCTCGCGCAGCTCCGCGCCGTCGAGGTTCGGCTGGCCCGCCGGGTACTCCAGCCGGTGCGCGTCGCCGTACGGCTCGCAGCACCAGGCGGTCCGGGTGTTCAGCGATCCGTCGCTGATGATCTTGAGCGGGCCCATCGTCAGCCGCGGGTCCCACGCCAGCGGGTCGCCGGTGCGCAGGCCCGCGGCGATCACGTCGTCGAGGGTGTCGGCGTACGTCGCCCACCGGATCCGGAGCACGTCGCACCCCTGCGTCCATCGCTCCGACCACTCCTCGCGGCTGGCGCCGAACTCGAAGTCGACCATGCCGGTGATGCCCTGCGCCGCCGCGGTGTCGAGCATCCGGCGGTAGGCCTCCGGCGAGGTGCCGTCGTTGCCGACCAGGGTGACCAGGCGCGGGTACGCCGCGAACCACTCGGTCTCGCGGACCACGGAGTCGCGCACCGGCATCGCGAAGTGCATCAGCGCCGTGGTGTTCA
>NZ_JANINT010000429.1:0-822 GCF_024509035.1 Nocardioides sp.
CGAGCTGCAGGACGCCGCCCTGCCGACGGGGCTCCCGGTGCCGTCGGGGGCCCGGCTCGCGGCGCGGTACCTGCTGGCGCAGGACGACCTCGGCGCCGGAGGCGACTGGTTCGACGCGGTGCCGCTGCCGTCCGGGGCGGTCGTCCTGGCCGTCGGTGACGTCGTCGGCCACGGTGCGCCCGCCGCGGCGTTGATGGCCGAGCTGAAGGCGGTCCTCGAGGAGGCGGCCCACCCGGACGGCGACCTCGTCGAGGTGCTCCGGGCCCTCGACGCCCGCGTGCACCGGTCGCCGGAGGCGCGGACGGCGACGCTCTGCGTCGCGAGGTTCGACCCGGCCGTCGCGACGCTGGAGTACGTCACGGCCGGCCACCCGCCGCCGGTCCTGGTGCCGGCGCGCGGCGAGGCGACGTACCTGCCGCCCTCCGGCGCGGGACCGCTGGCCTCCGGGCTGCCCTACCGGTCCGCGCGCCACGAGCTCGCCCTGGGCGACCTGGTGCTGCTCTACACCGACGGCCTGGTGGAGCGGCCCGGCCGCACCCTCGCCCAGAACACCGTCGACCTCCTCACCGTCGTCGGGGACGTCTGCCGGGCCACCTCCGAGGAGCCGGTCGTCGATCGTGCGTGCCGGCTCACCCCGGAGCTCCTGACGCGCACCACCGGTTACGACGACGACATCGCCCTGCTCGCGCTCCAGGCGGTTCCCCCCGTGGCCCCGTTGAAGCTGCGGCTGCCCGCGGTTCCGGACACCGTCCGGGCGGCCCGGGCCAGCCTGCAGGACTGGCTCCGAGCGCTCGGCGTCGGCGCCCTCGACCACACCGCCCT
>NZ_JANINT010000429.1:832-1535 GCF_024509035.1 Nocardioides sp.
GGAGCTCGTCATCAACGCGGTCGAGCACGCGTACCCGACCCCGGGCCTGGCTGACACCGTCGACGTCGCCGTCCGCCTCGCCGCGGACGGCATGGTCGAGATCGAGGTGCGCGACGCGGGCGCCTGGCGCGAGCCCGTGCCCGGTCCCGGCGGTCGTGGGCTGGCGATGGCCCGGGGGTTCCTCGACGAGCTCCTGGTCGAGCACGACGCGTCCGGGACCCGTGCCCTCGGCCGGCACCGGGTGAGCCGGCCGGTCCCGCTGCTGCGCGGCACCCGCACCTCGTCGGGCCCGGTCCTCCGGCGTCGAGGGCGGATCGCGGTGGCGGACGGCGTGGTCCATGTCGCCGGTCCCGTCGAGCGGACGTCGGCGGAGGAGCTGCGCGCCGCCCTCGGCCAGGCGTCCTGGGGCGGGGTCCGGCCCGTCACCGTCGAGCTCGCCGAGGTCGAGATGCTCTGCAGCGCCGCCGTGCAGGCGCTGTACGACGCCCGCGCGGCCGGCCCGGTGCACCTGCTGGCTCCGCCCGGCTCACCGGCGCAGCACGTCCTGGACCAGGTCGGGCTGCCCTACGATCAGCCCTGAGGGCCGCCCCAGGGCTCGCGCAGGATCTCCTCCACGAGGTCGAACGCGTCGGCCGCCCCGATCCGGTCGTAGCCCGCCGGATAGCCCGCGACGAGCATCCCGGCGGCCAGCGCCCGGTCGGCG
>NZ_JANINT010000430.1 GCF_024509035.1 Nocardioides sp.
GTCGTGCACCTGCGCTGGGCGTCCGCCGGGCTCGCCGTGCAGCCGGAGAACTCCCACCCCTTCCTGCGGGACGCCGTCGCCTTCGCCCACAACGGCTCGCTGCGGCCGTTCGGGGTTCTCGACGACCTCCTCACCGACGAGGAGCGGGCCGGGCTGCACGGCACGACCGACAGCGAGCGCTACTTCGCGGTGGTGCGGCGACACCTCCGACGGGACCTGGACCTCCCGGCGGCGACGCTCGCCGGGGTCCGCGAGCTGCGCGCGATCTACCCGCACGCGAGCCTGAACGCGTTGCTCCTCGACGGCACGCACCTGGTCGCCGTACACGCCTCGGCGTCGAGCACCCTGCCCGCCGAGGACGTCGACGAGATCAGCCGCCTGGACCTGCCGGGGGAGCACCTGGAGGACTACTTCGGCCTGCGCCACGCCCGTCTCGACGACGGCGCCGTCGTCGTCGGCTCGACCGGCTTCGGGTCGCTCGACTGGCAGCCGTTGCCCCCCGAGTCGGTGACGGCCATCCGGCTGGACGACCGGTCGCTGCACACCGAGCTGCTGGAGTCGCCCGCGACCGAAGCGGCAGATGACAGAGTGGCGGTGTGACCGAGCCACCGTCGAGCGTCGCCGAGCTGACGGCGGCGAGCCTGCCGTCGCTCAGTCCCGCGGAGCGGCGGGTGGGGCGGGCCCTGCTCGCCGACTACCCCAGCGCGGGCCTGGGCAGCGCCGCGCGGCTGGCGGAGCGGGCCAACGTCAGCGCGCCCAGCGTGCTCCGGTTCGCCCAGACCCTCGGGTTCGAGGGCTTCGCCGACCTCCAGTCGGCGCTCCGCGCGGAGCTGTCGGCCCGGTCGAACGGCCCGCTCACGCGGCTCGCGGACGCCCCGTCCGCTGGGTCGACGCTCGCCCGGATGGTCGACCAGGGGCGCGCGCAGAACGACGCGGCCCTGTCGTCGATCGCCGGGCTCAGCGAGTCGTCCGTCGACGCGGCGGTGGCGCTCCTGGCCGATCCGGCGCGACGCGTGTTCCTCCACGGAGGACGGTTCTCACACCTGCTCGCCATCTACCTGGCCGGCCACCTCGAGCAGCTCCGCACCGGCGTCCGGCTGCTCGAGGACCCGTTCGGCCGGGACCTCGGCATCACCGTCGACCTGGGCCGGCGCGACGTCCTGGTGCTCTTCGACTTCCACCGCTACCAGCGCAGCGCGGTCGAGATGGCCGACCGCGCGCGCAAGGCCGGCACGGCCACGGTGCTGATCACCGACGACATGGCCTGCCCCGCCGCTCCCGAGGCGGCGGTCGTCCTGGTCGCCGCGAGCACCGTCAACTCGACGTACCAGAGCATGGCCGGGGGCTTCCTGCTCACCGAGCTGCTGCTCCCTCCGGTCATGGACGCCATCGGCGAGCCCGCGCGCACCCGGATGGCGCTCTGGGAGCAGCACCGCTCCAGCGAGCTGGTGCCGTGACCGCCTCCCTCGAGGAGCGGCTGCTGGCGGACGCGCCGCTGCTGCGCGGCTGGGCCGACTTCG
>NZ_JANINT010000431.1 GCF_024509035.1 Nocardioides sp.
CCAGCGCGTTGCCGTGCTGCAGGCCGCCGTACCAGGGCAGCAGCACCGCGCCGGCGTCGGCCAGCCACGGCATCCGCACCGGGCCGCCCACGTCGAGGACGACGACCGTGTGCGGGTTGGCGGCGGTCGCGGCCGCGATCATGCCCTCCTGGTCGAGGGGGATGCTCGAGCAGCCCACCGACACGCACATCGCCGGGCGGAAGCCGAGGTCCGGGCGGTCGCTGCCCTCGGTGGAGCCGTCGGTCGCGACCACGACCACCTCGTCGGCCGCCGCAGCGGCAGCCTGCGCGTCGGCGGCGTTCGAGCCCTCCACGTACACGACGCGGTCGCCGTGGGCGCGCGCCGCCGTCGTGATGCCCTCGAGCGGGGAGACCAGCCGGGCGACCCCGGACCCGTGGGAGGAGCCGCCACCCGAGGTCGAGCTCGTGGCGCCCACGGGGTTCGCGGCCCAGCCGACCACCGCGATCGTGCGGCCGCCGTCGCGGCGGAACGGCAGCAGGCCGTCCCGGTTCTTCAGCAGCACGGTCCCCTCGGCCGCCACGGTGCGGGCGAGCTCGGTGTGCGGGGTCGAGACGTCGCTGAGGTACGGCTCCGGTCCGGGCTGGACCGGGTGCTCGAAGAGCCCGTGCTCGAACATCGGGCGCACCACGTTCCGGACCATGTCGTCGACCCGCGCCCGGGTGAGCGACCCGTCGGCGAGCGCGGCCCGGAGGTTGTCGGCGGAGAAGTACCGCTGGGGCAGCGGGGAGGCGTGCATCTCGAGGTCCAGGCCGGCCATCGCGGCCGGCCCGGTCGAGTGGGTGGCGCCCCAGTCGGACTCGACGAAGCCGTCGAAGCCCCAGTCGTCGCGCAGGTACCCGGTCAGCAGCCGCGGGTTCTCGCAGGCGTACGTGCCGCCGACGCGGTTGTACGAGCACATCACCGAGCCCACGTGCGCCTTCGTCACCGCGGCCTCGAACGCCGGCAGGTAGATCTCCCGACGGGTGCGCTCGTCGACCCGGACGTCGACGGTCATCCGGTCGGTCTCCTGGTTGTTGAACGCGTAGTGCTTGGCGCTGGCCAGCACCGGGTTGTCCTGGATGCCGCGGATGAACGCCGTGGCGGTGCTGGCGGCGAGGTGGGGGTCCTCGCCGAAGTACTCGAAGTTGCGGCCGTTGTACGGCGTCCGCGCGATGTTCATCCCGGGCCCGAGCAGCACGTTGATGCCCTTGGCGTACGCCTCCTCGCCGATCGCGCGACCGAGCCGCCGTTGGATCGCCGGGTCCCACGTCGACGCCTGGGCGACGCCGGAGGGGAACACCGTCGTGGCGACCTGGAGGCCGGCCACGCCGGACCCGGCGTCGCTGAGCACCAGGTCCGGCACGCAGAGCTCCGGGATGCCGTCCACGTGCCCGGCGGTCCCGTAGAACGCGAACCACGGTGGGTCGCTGAACGTCAGCATCCCGAGCTTCTGGTCCAGCGTCATCGCCGCGACCAGCGCGTCCGCGCGGTGGTCGGCGGAGTCGTGCGGGTCCAT
>NZ_JANINT010000432.1 GCF_024509035.1 Nocardioides sp.
GCCGGTCGACGTCGTGCTCAACCCGCTGGGTGTGCCGCGACGCATGAACATCGGCCAGATCCTCGAGCTGCACCTCGGCTGGCTGGGCAAGCAGGGCTGGGACCTCAACCTGTCCGGCGACCCCGACAGCGCGGACTGGAAGAAGCGGCTGATCAAGATCGGCGCCGACAAGGCCGAGCCCAACACCAAGCTCGCCACGCCGGTGTTCGACGGCGCCCGTGAGGACGAGATCATCGGCCTCCTCGGGGCGACGATCCCCAACCGCGACGGCGTGCGGGTGATCGACGAGACCGGCAAGGCGAGCCTGTTCGACGGCCGCTCCGGTGAGCCGTTCCCCGAGCCGGTCTCGGTCGGCTACATGTACATCCTCAAGCTGCACCACCTCGTGGACGACAAGATCCACGCGCGCAGCACCGGTCCCTACTCGATGATCACGCAGCAGCCGCTGGGCGGTAAGGCCCAGTTCGGTGAGATGGAGGTCTGGGCGATGGAGGCGTACGGCGCCGCCTACGCCCTCCAGGAGCTGCTCACGATCAAGTCCGACGACGTGCCCGGTCGCGTCAAGGTCTACGAGGCCATCGTCAAGGGCGAGAACATCCCCGACTCCGGCATCCCCGAGTCGTTCAAGGTCCTCGTCAAGGAGATGCAGTCGCTCTGCCTCAACGTGGAGGTGCTGTCGCAGGACGGCACTCCCATCGAGATGCGCGACGCGGAGGAGGACGTCTTCCGTGCCGCCGAGGAGCTCGGCATCGACCTGTCCCGCCGCGAGCCCAGCTCGGTCGAAGAGGTGTGACGGCGCGGCCGGCGGTCCTCGGACCGCCGGCCCGCCTCCGCCCCCCACCACCTCACTGCTTAGAACTACCGAAGGGTTGCAGCCATCGTGCTCGACGTGAACTTCTTCGACCAGCTTCAGATCGGCCTGGCCACCGCGGACGACATCCGTCCGCTTCAAGGGCATCATCTGCGAGCGCTGCGGCGTCGAGGTGACCCGCTCCAAGGTGCGCCGCGAGCGCATGGGCCACATCGAGCTCGCCGCGCCGGTCACCCACATCTGGTACTTCAAGGGTGTCCCGAGCCGCCTGGGCTACCTGCTCGACCTGGCGCCGAAGGACCTCGAGAAGGTCATCTACTTCGCCGCCTACATGATCACCTCCGTCGACGAGGACGCGCGTCACCGCGACCTGTCCTCGCTCGAGGGCAAGGTCGGCCTGGAGCGCGAGCGTCTCGAGAAGCGCCGCGACCAGTCCATCGACGACCGGGCCAAGAAGCTCGAGGAGGACCTCGCCGCTCTCGAGGCCGAGGGCGCCAAGGCCGACCAGCGCCGCAAGGTCAAGGACGGCGCCGAGCGCGAGATGAAGCAGCTGCGCGACCGTGCCCAGCGCGAGATCGACCGCCTCGACGAGGTGTGGAGCACCTTCAAGTCCCTCAAGGTCCAAGACCTCATGGGCGACGAGATGCTCTACCGCGAGATGAAGAACTGGTTCGGCAAGTACTTCGAGGGCCACATGGGC
>NZ_JANINT010000433.1 GCF_024509035.1 Nocardioides sp.
GACCTCCCCGAGGCCGAGGGCGAGCTGGTCGGCGGCTTCCACACCGAGTACTCCTCGATGACGTTCGCGCTGTTCTTCCTCGCCGAGTACATCAACATGGCGACGGTCTCCGCGGTGGCGACGACGCTGTTCCTCGGCGGCTGGCACGCGCCGTTCTGGATCGACGAGGTCTGGGCCGGCGCCAACGAGGGCTACTGGCCGGTCCTGTGGTTCCTCGGCAAGGTCATCTTCTTCGTGTTCATCTTCATCTGGCTGCGCGGCACGCTGCCCCGTCTGCGCTACGACCAGTTCATGGCGTTCGGCTGGAAGCGGCTGATCCCGGTCTCGCTGGTCTGGATCATCGCGGTCGCCACGATCCGCGCGATCTCGCTCGACGGCGGCATCGACCGGCAGTACCTCCTGATCGGCATCGGCGTGCTCGCCGTGCTCTTCCTGGCGCTGTTCTTCTTCGGCAGCGAGACCGAGGAGACGCCCACGGTCGCTCCGGCCCCGGCGCACCCGGGTGCCTACCCCGTACCGCCGATGCCGACCGGTGGCGCGGTCCGCGGCGCAGCCGCGCCGCTCACGTTCGACCGTCGTTCGCCGGTCACCTCGCAGTCCACGTCACAGCCCAGCGCTGCCGCCAGCAGCACGGGGGAGGAGATCTGATGGCCGGCCCATCCGAGTCCAAGAGCATGCGGGAGCAGTTCTGGGACCCCATCGCGGGGTTCGGGGTGACCTTCCGGACGATGTTCAAGAAGGTCGTCACCGAGCAGTACCCCTTCGAGAAGGTCCCGACCGCGCCGCGCTTCCACGGCCGGCACCAGCTCAACCGCTGGCCCGACGGCCTCGAGAAGTGCGTCGGCTGCGAGCTGTGCGCCTGGGCCTGCCCGGCCGACGCGATCTACGTCGAGGGCGCGTCCAACAGCGACGAGGTCGGCCCCGACGGGCAGTCGGGTCGCTTCAGCCCCGGTGAGCGCTACGGCCGCGTCTACCAGATCAACTACCTGCGCTGCATCCTCTGCGGACTGTGCATCGAGGCCTGCCCGACTCGAGCGCTCACGATGACCAACGAGTACGAGCTGGCCGACGACAACCGCGCGGACCTGATCTACGAGAAGTCCGACCTGCTGGCGCCGCTGCTGCCCGGCATGGAGCAGCCGCCGCACCCGATGCGGCTCGGCGACGACGAGGGCGCCTACTACCGCGGCGAGTTCGCGGCGCCGGCACCCGGCGCTACCAGCACGGAGGCAGGAGCATGACCGCGTTCTGGATCCTCGCCCCGGTCATGGTGATCGCGGCCCTCGGCATCCTCTTCGTCCGCAAGGCCGTCCACGCCGCGTTGCTGCTGGCCGTCGTGATGATGTCGCTCGCGGTGCTCTACGCCGCGCTCGAGGCGCCGTTCCTGTTCGCAGTGCAGATCATCGTCTACACCGGCGCGATCTTGATGCTGTTCCTCTTCGTCGTGATGCTCGTGGGTGTCGACGCCTCGGACTCGGTGGTCGAGACGATCCGCGGCCAGCGGGTGCTCGCCGCGATCGCAGGCCTGGCCCTCGGCCTGGTGCTCGTCCTCGGCCTCGGCCAGATCTCCCTGGGCACCGCGGTCGGCCTCGAGAACGCCAACTCCGGCGGCAACATCGAGTCGCTGGCGAACATCCTGTTCAGCCGTTACGTCTTCGCCTTCGAGACCACCAGCGCGCTGCTGATCACAGCGGCCGTCGGCGCGATGGTGCTCGCCCACCGCGAGCGCCTCACGCCCAAGGCCACGCAGGCCTCGATGGCCGCCCAGCGGGTCAAGGACTACGCCGAGCGCGGCACCCACCTCGGTCCGCTGCCGCCACCGGGCGTCTACGCGCGGCACAACGCCGTCGACACCCCGGCGCTCCTGCCGGACGGGACGGCCGCGGAGTCCTCGGTCTCCCGGGTGCTCGCTGCGCGCGGCACCGTGCGCTCGGCACCGGCCCGTGCCGAGGACATCGAGCAGATCCGCGGCCAGATCGGCGACGCCCCGCACGCCGGGCGTGACGCGGTCGCGCCGGCCACGACGACCGAGGCGGCTCCCGCCACCGGAGAGGACGACTCCGAATGAACGTGACCGCCTACGTGGTCCTCTCGGGGATCCTGTTCACGATCGGCTGCGTCGGGGTGCTCACGCGCCGCAACGCGATCGTGGTGTTCATGTGCGTCGAGCTGATGCTCAACGCCTCGAACCTCGCGCTGGTCGCCTTCGCCCGCCAGCACGGCAACCTCGACGGTCAGATCGCCGCGTTCTTCGTGATGGTGGTCGCGGCTGCCGAGGTGGTCGTCGGGCTCGCGATCATCATGACCATCTTCCGGACCCGTCGCTCGGCCTCGGTCGACGACGCCAGCCTGCTGAAGTACTGAGGTGACTGGGTCTATGTACGCATTCAACGAGGGAGCCATCCCGGTCGTCGCGCCGACGGACGCGGACGGCATCTACTCGCTGCTGTGGCTGATCGTCGCGCTGCCGCTCGCCGGCGCCGCGATCCTGCTGATCGGCGGGAGGTTCACCGACAAGTGGGGACACCTGCTCGGCACGCTGATGCCGATCGGCTCGTTCGGGATCTCCCTGGCGCTGTTCGTCGACCTGCTCGGCCGTGACGAGGGCCAGCGCCAGATCACCCAGCACCTCTACAGCTGGATCCAGGTCGGCGGCCTCGACGTCGGCGCCGACCTGCTCTACGACCCGTTGTCGGCGCTGTTCCTCCTGCTGATCACCGGCGTCGGCTCGCTGATCCACGTCTACTCGATCGGCTATATGTCCCACGACCCGCGGCGGCGCCGGTTCTTCGCCTACCTCAA
The DNA here is from genome assembly GCF_024509035.1 of Nocardioides sp. Classification (GTDB taxonomy): domain Bacteria; phylum Actinomycetota; class Actinomycetes; order Propionibacteriales; family Nocardioidaceae; genus Nocardioides. Next base: position 2,803 of record NZ_JANINT010000433.1, read on the forward strand.
CCTGTTCGTGGCCGCGATGCTCACGCTGGTGCTCGCGGAGAACTACCTCGGGCTGTTCCTCGGCTGGGAGGGCGTCGGTCTCGCGTCGTACCTCCTCATCGGCTTCTGGCAGCACAAGCCGTCCGCGGCCGCCGCCGCCAAGAAGGCGTTCGTCATCAACCGCGTCGGTGACATGGGCATGTCGACCGCGATCATGATGTTCTTCGTGACCTTCGGGTCCACGAGCTTCACCGTGATCAGCGAGAACGCCGCCGGCGCCTCCGAGACCAAGCTGACGATCCTCGGCCTGCTGCTCCTGCTCGGCGCCTGCGCGAAGTCCGCCCAGTTCCCCCTGCAGGCCTGGCTGCTCGACGCGATGGAGGGCCCGACCCCGGTCTCGGCCCTCATCCACGCGGCCACGATGGTGACCGCCGGCGTCTACCTGATCGTCCGGTCCAACTTCATCTTCGAGCTGGCGCCCGACGCCCAGACGGCGGTGGTCGTCGTCGCCTTGATCTCGATCCTCTGGGGTGCCGCGATCGGATGCGCCAAGGACGACATCAAGAAGGGCCTGGCCGGCTCCACGATGAGCCAGATCGGCTACATGATGCTCGGCGCCGGCCTCGGCGCGGCGGGCTACGCCTTCGCGATCTTCCACCTGCTCACGCACGGGTTCTTCAAGGCCAACATGTTCCTCGGCGCCGGCTCGGTCATGCACGGCATGAACGACGACGTGGACATGCGCCACTACGGCGCCCTGCGCAAGATGATGCCGGTGACGTTCCTGACGTTCGCGATGGGCTACCTCGCGATCATCGGGTTCCCGGGCTTCTCCGGCTTCTGGTCCAAGGACAAGATCATCGAGACCGCGCTGGCCGACAACTGGCTGGTCGGCATCTGTGCGCTCCTCGGTGCCGGCATCACCGGCTTCTACATGACCCGGATGATGCTGATGACGTTCCTGGGCGAGAAGCGCTGGGAGAAGGACGTGCACCCGCACGAGTCCCCCTCGGTGATGACGATCCCGCTGATGGTCCTCGCGGCCCTGTCCGTGCTCGGTGGCGTGATGCTCGCCGGTGACTGGATCCAGGACTTCCTGGCGCCGGTCGTCGGGACGGGCGCCCATGAGGACCCGCCGCTGCCCGCGCTGGCGATCACCACGATCGCGGTGCTGGTCGTCGCCTCTGGTGTCGCCTTGGCCTTCGTGTTGTTCGGCAAGCGGGACATCCCGCGCACCGCGCCGCAGGACGTCTCCTTCGTGACCCGCGCGGCACGCGCCGAGCTCTACGGCAACCAGATCAACGACGGCCTGGTCGTCACCCCGACCCGGCACCTGGTCGGCGGCCTCCTCGCGGTCGACAAGCACGTGGTGGACGGCACCTTCACGGGCGGTCCGATCGCGATCGGGAGTCTCGGTGCCGTGGCCCGCCGCGCGCAGAACGGCTTCGTCCGCACCTACGCCCTGTCCCTCCTCGGCGGCGCTCTGCTCGTCGTCCTTGCTCTCCTGGCGGTGAATCTCGCATGAGCGACTTCCCCTGGCTCACCGTCCTCTGGGCGCTGCCGTTGGTCGGCGCCCTGGTGACGGCCCTCGTGCCCAAGGCTCCGGGCTCGGTCCTGCCCAAGCAGGTGGGGCTGGTCTTCTCGCTGCTGACGCTCGCCGTCGGCATCGCGATGGCGACGCAGTACAACACCGGCGACGGCATGCAGCTCACCGAGACCCACACCTGGATCGAGGCCTTCGGCGTCCACTACGCACTCGGCGTCGATGGGCTGGGGCTCCTGCTGATCCTGATGACGGTCGCCCTGGTGCCGATCGTGTTCGTCGCCTCGTGGCACGAGGCCGACGACCGCTCGCCGGCCGCGTTCTTCGCCTGGGCGCTCGCGCTCGAGTCGTTCGCCATCGCGGTCTTCGCCGCCACCGACGTCTTCCTCTTCTACATGGTGTTCGAGGCGACGCTGATCCCGGCGTACTTCCTCATCGGCCGCTTCGGGCGCGCCGGTCGGGGCTACGCCGCGCTGAAGTTCCTCATGTACCAGCTGGCCGGCGGCCTGATCCTGCTCGCCGCCGTGATCGGGCTCTACGTCGTCTCCTCCGACGCCGGCACCCCGTCCTACCTCCTCAGCGACCTCGCCCAGCTCGACATCGGCACCACCACCGAGCGCTGGCTGTTCGTGGGCTTCATGATCGCCTTCGCGATCAAGGCGCCGCTGTTCCCGCTGCACACGTGGCTGGCAGACACGACCGAGAAGGCCACCCCGGGCACGAGCGTGCTGCTGGTGTGCGTGCTCGACAAGATCGGCACGTTCGGGATGCTGCGGTTCTGCCTGGGCCTGTTCCCCGAGGCCTCCCAGTGGGCGACCCCGGTCGTCGTCGCGATCGCCCTCGTGTCGATCGTCTACGGCGCGCTGGTCGCGATCGGCCAGGACGACATCCTGCGGCTGATCGGCCTGACCTCGCTGAGCCACTTCGGCTTCATCACGCTGGGCATCTTCGCGTTCAGCAGCCAGGGCGGCTCCGGCTCGATCCTCTACATGGTCAACCACGGCGTCGGCACCGCCGCGCTGTTCCTCATCGCCGGCTACCTGATCAAGCGCAAGGGCACCTCGCTGATCAGCCAGATCACCGGCGTCGAGTCCAAGGCCCCGGTCCTCGCCGGGCTGTTCCTCGTGGCCGGACTGGCGACGCTCGGCCTCCCGGGCCTGAGCCAGTTCGTCTCGGAGATCCTGGTGCTGATCTCGGCCTTCGACTACCACTGGTGGGTCGGCGCGATCGCCGTGACCGGCATCGTGCTCGCCGCGGTCTACGTGCTGTGGCTCTACCAGCGGACGATGACCGGGCCGCCGCTGCCAGGCGACGAGCGCCACGAGGTCATGGTCGACCTCGACCGGCGTGAGCTCGTCGCGGTCGTTCCCCTGATGCTCGCGCTGGTGTTCTTCGGCTTCTACCCGTCGCCGTTGCTCGACGTCAGCAACCCCATGGTCGACTCCCTGATGCAGCACGTCGGTGTCTCCGACGAGGCTCCGTCGGTCGCCGGCCACGCCGAGGAAGGTGCTCACTGATGGACTTCACCAAGCCCACGATCGAGTACGCCGACCTGTGGCCGCTCCTCGTGGTCTTCGGCGTCGCCTGCGCCGGGGTCGTCGTCGAGGCGTTCGTGCCGCGCGCCCTGCGCTTCGTCGTCCAGACCCTGCTCGCGGTGGCGGGCATCCTCGCCGCCCTGCTCGGCACGATCCTCGTCGCCCGCGACCTCGACGTGCTCGGTGACGGTGCCGCGCGCGGGACGGTCGACGCCATGGGCACGATCGCCGTCGACGGCCCGACGGTGTTCTTCTGGGGCATCCTCCTGGTCTTCGGCCTCGGCGGTGCGCTGCTGTTCGCCGAGCGCCGGCTCGAGGGCGGCGTCTCGACGTTCGCCGGCCAGGCGGCCGCGCTGCCCGGCACGGAGGCCGAGCGCCAGGCATCGACCCGGGGTCTGGAGCACACCGAGGTCTACCCGCTGATGATGTTCGCGCTCGGCGGCATGATGCTGTTCCCGGCCGCCAACGACCTGCTGACGCTGTTCGTGGCCCTCGAGGTGCTCTCGCTGCCGCTCTACCTGCTCTGTGGCCTGGCGCGCCGCCGCCGCCTGCTGAGCCAGGAGGCCGCGCTCAAGTACTTCCTGCTCGGCGCGTTCTCCTCGGCGTTCTTCCTCTACGGTGCGGCCCTGATCTACGGGTTCTCCGGAGCGATGGGCTTCGCGCAGATCAACGAGGCGGTCCGCGACGACATCGGCAACCAGACGCTGCTGCTGATCGGCCTCGGCATGCTGTCGGTGGGCCTGCTGTTCAAGGTCGGCGCTGCGCCGTTCCACTCCTGGACCCCCGACGTCTACCAGGGCGCCCCGACCGCGGTCACCGCGTTCATGGCGGCCGGCACCAAGATCGCCGCCTTCGGCGCGATGCTCCGCCTCTACTACGTCGCCTTCGGCGCCGACCGCTGGAGCTGGCAGCCGATGCTGTGGGTCATCGCGATCCTCACGATGCTGGTCGGCGCGGTGCTCGCCATCGTCCAGACCGACATGAAGCGGATGCTCGCCTACTCCTCGGTCGCCCACACCGGGTTCCTGCTCACCGGCGTGCTGGGTGTCCAGCAGGCCTCCGAGCTGGCCGACGGCGAGGTCACCTCGCTGCAGGCGGTGCTGTTCTACCTGGTGACGTACGGCTTCTCGATCATCGGGGCGTTCGCCCTCGTCACGCTCGTGCGCGACGCGGGCGGCGAGGCCACCCAGTTCGCGCGCTGGCGGGGGCTCGGGCGCCGCTCGCCGGTGGTCGCCGGGATCTTCGCCTTCTTCCTGCTCTCGATGGCCGGCATCCCGCTGACCGCCGGGTTCGTCGGCAAGTGGGCGGTCTTCACGGTGGCGCTGGCCGCCGGGGCCTGGCCCGTGGTGATCGCGGCGGTGGCGTGCAGCATCATCGCGGTGTTCTTCTACGTCCGCGTGATCCTGCTGATGTTCTTCGATGACGACGACGTGGCGGTCTCGGGCGAGGTCGCCAGCGTCACGAAGCCGTCGGTGCTGACCTCGGCGACGATCCTCGTCGGTGTGGCCGCGACGCTGGTGCTCGGCGTCGTGCCCGGCCCGGTGCTGGACCTCGCGGCCAATGCGGGACAATTCGTCAGGTGACCACTGCTTCTCCCGGACTGGCGCTGCCCGTCACCGACGAGGCCCTCGCCTCGAGGCTCCGCGACCGCATGGCCGCGGTCGAGGAGGCGCTGGCTGGCCATGTGGTCAGCCGCGCCGGCTTCGTCAGCGAGACCGCCAGCCACCTGATGAGCGCCGGCGGCAAGCGGTTCCGACCGCTGCTGGTGCTGCTCGCGGCCGAGACGGGTGATCGTCCCGAGTCCGAGGAGGTCATCACCGCGGCCTGTGTCGTCGAGCTGACCCACCTCGCCTCGCTCTACCACGACGACGTCATGGACGAGGCGGAGCTGCGCCGCGGAGCGGTGTCGGCCAACGCCCGCTGGGACAACCACGTCGCGATCCTCACCGGCGACTTCCTGTTCTCGAAGTCCTCCGAGCTGACCGCGGACCTGGGCCCCGACGCGGTCCGCATCCAGGCCCAGACGTTCACCCGCCTGGTCGAGGGGCAGATCCTCGAGACCGTGCAGCCCGGGCCGGGCGAGGACCCGCTCGCGCACTACCTCGACGTGGTGGCCGGCAAGACCGGGTCGTTGATCGCGACCTCGGCGCGCTACGGCGCGCGGTTCGGCGGCGCGACCCCCGAGGTCGAGGAGGCGCTGACGGCGTACGGCGAGATCGTCGGCTCGGCGTTCCAGCTCTCCGACGACATCCTCGACATCGCCTCCGAGTCCGGTGAGTCCGGCAAGACGCCGGGCACCGACCTGCGTGAGGGCGTGCCGACCCTGCCGGTGCTGATGGCGCTCGCCTCGACCGATCCGGCCGACGCGCGCCTGCACGAGCTGCTCGCCGGTGACCTGACCGACGACGACCGCCACGCCGAGGCTCTGCGCCTCCTGCGGGCCCACCCGGCGCTGGGCCAGGCGCGCGACTACGTCGTCAACCAGGCCCGCGAGGCCAAGGCCCATCTCGCCGCCGTCCCGGCCGGCCCGGTCCGCGACGCCCTCGAGGCCTTCGCCGACCTGGTGGCCGTTCGCTCCTCCTGACCGTTGATTCGGGACTTCTGCACGTTGAGTCGGGACTTGTGACGGTCGAGTCGGGAGATAACTCCCGACTCGACCGTCACAACTCACGACTGAACCGTCACAACTCACGAATCAACGTTCAGGCGGCAGTGGTCGCTTCGACGGTGAGGCGCAGCTGGCGACGGCGGTGGTTGACCGCCTCGGCGGTGAAGACGACCAGCGCGATCCAGACCAGCACGAAGCCGACCCAGCGGCCCGCCGGCATGTCCTCGTGGAACCACAGGACGCCGAGCGCGAACTGCAGGATCGGTGCGAGGTACTGCAACAACCCCAGGGTGACCATCGAGACGCGGGTGGCCGCGGCGCCGAAGCAGATCAGCGGCACGGCGGTCACGATGCCGGTGCTCAGGAACAGGAGCGCGTGGCCGGCCCCGTGGCTGGCGAAGTCCGAGTCGCCGGTGGCGCCGAGCCAGATCAGGTAGCCGGCGGCGACCGGGGCGATCACGGCGGTCTCGAACGCGAGGCTCTCGGTCGCGCCGACGTTGGCGGTCTTCTTGCACAACCCGTAGCTGCCGAACGAGAAGGCCAGGACCAGCGCCACCCACGGCAGGTGCCCGTAGTCGACGGCCAGCACCACCACCGCCACGCACGCGAGGCCGAGTGCCATCCACTGGAGCGGGCGCAGCCGCTCGCCGAGGATCAGCACCCCCATGAGCACCGTGACCAGCGGGTTGATGAAGTAGCCCAAGGAGGTCTCGACGACCCGGTCGTTGTTGACGCCCCAGATGTAGGTCACCCAGTTCACGCTGATCACGGCGGCGGCGACGGTGAGCAGCACCCGGACCCGTCGGTCGCGCGCGACCGCACGCAGGTGCGTCGTGCGCCGCAGCAGCACCATCAGCAGGCCCATCGTGATGCACGACCACAGCACCCGGTGCGCCAGGATCTCCGCCGCGCCAGCGGGCTCCAGCAGCGGCCAGTAGAGCGGGAACGCTCCCCACATGGCGTAGGCCGCGAACCCGAACATCAGTCCACGACGCGGTTCCGGCACGCGCACAGCATAAGAGGGCGTCTGAGGGGTTTGGTGCCGCGGGCCGCGGGGGAGGTTCCCGGGCACGGGGCCTGAGACGGAGGGCCCGCCCACGTCTCGGAGGGAGACCCCACGGATGCGTTCTCGCCTGACCGTCCTGACCGCCTCGATCGCACTGAGCCTCGGCGGGCTAGCCGCGCCGCTGCTCGCGCCCGCCACCGCTCAGACCGCGCCGAGCGAGGCCGTCGCCGCCCGCGCGATCGCCGCGGCCCCTGCTGCGCGGGGCACCGACAAGCCGGTCCGCAACCTGCACGACGGCATCGACAAGCGTCGCGGCAAGCTGTTCTTCCACGGCCGGGTCAGCCCCGGCCACGGCCCGGTCGTCGTGCAGAAGAAGACGTGCGCCAAGAAGTCGTGCACGTGGAAGGTCTTCAAGAAGGTCCCCACCCGCGGGCCGAAGGAGAAGTGGGAGGTGCGCGTCTACGCGCCCAAGCACGGCAACTGGTACTGGCGGGGTTACGTCAAGGCCTACGGCGGGTATGCCAAGTCCTGGACGCACGTGTACAAGACCTACACGACGCGCTTCTGAACCTCGGGAACGCACGAAGGGTCCCGCTCTCGGGCGGGACCCTTCTGTGTTCGTGAGACCGGGCGCGTCCCGTCAGGCGACCGTCCAGGTGTCGCCGGCACCGATGAGCGCGGCGAGCTTCTCGGCCCGGTCACCCGGCGCGGCCGCCTTCGCGTCGGCCACCTGGGCGCGCGCCTGGTCGTCGTACGTCGGGCGCTCGACCTGACGGAAGATGCCGATCGGCGACTGGTTGAGGTAGCCGGAGTCGGTCAGCCGCGAGATCGCGAACGCCGTGCTCGGATCGGGGTTGTGGGCGTCGTGGACCAGGAGGGCATCAGCGCTCACCTGGCCGGGCTCGCTGCCGACCTCGACGACCCGGACTCCGCCGGTCTCGGTGTCGCGGACCAGGCCCTTGGCCCCCTGGCCGGAGGCGTCGGGAGCGCCGAAGCGGATCGGCTCGCCGTGCACGAGCGGGATGATCGCGTCGGCCTTGGTGTCGTTGTTCTTGATGGCATCGAACGCGCCGTCGTTGAAGATCGGGCAGTTCTGGTAGATCTCCACGAACGACGTGCCCCGGTGGGCGGCCGCCGCCGACAGCACCGCGGTGAGGTGCTTGCGGTCGGAGTCGATGGTGCGGGCGACGAACGAGCCCTCGGCCCCGAGCGCGAGCGAGACCGGGTTGAACGGGTGGTCGAGCGAGCCCATCGGGGTCGACTTGGTGATCTTGCCGGCCTCGGAGGTGGGGGAGTACTGGCCCTTGGTGAGGCCGTAGATCCGGTTGTTGAACAGCAGGATCGTCATGTTGACGTTGCGGCGCAGCGCGTGGATCAGGTGGTTGCCACCGATCGAGAGCGCATCGCCGTCGCCGGTGACGACCCAGACCGAGAGGTCCTCTCGCGCCGTGGCGATGCCGGTCGCGATCGACGGCGCCCGACCGTGGATCGAGTGCATGCCGTAGGTGTCGAGGTAGTAGGGGAACCGCGAGGAGCAGCCGATGCCGGAGACGAAGACGATGTTCTCGCGACGAAGACCCAGGTCGGGCAGGAAGCCCTGCACCGCCTTGAGGACGGCGTAGTCACCGCAGCCGGGGCACCAGCGCACCTCCTGGTCGCTGGTGAAGTCCTTGCCGGTCTGGGGTCCGTCGGCCGTCGGGACGAGCTCGACGCCGGAGCGCAGGCCCGGGAAGTTCAGGTCGGTGGTCATGACAGCGCCTCCTCGACGGGGCTGGTGAGGTCGACCGGCGTGCCCTCGGCCTGGGCGATGAGCTCTCCGATGGCGTCGGCCACGTCGGCGGCCTTGAGCGGCAGGCCGCGCACCTGGTTGTAGCCGACGGCGTCGACGAGGTACTTGGCGCGCAGCAGCAGCGAGAGCTGGCCGAGGTTCATCTCGGGCACCAGGACCTTGTCGTAGCGCGCGAGGATCTCGCCGAGGTCCTTCGGGAACGGGTTGAGGTGGCGCAGGTGCACCTGGGCCACGTGGTAGCCGGCCTTGCGGACCCGGCGCACGCCCGCGCCGATGGGGCCGTACGTCGATCCCCAGCCGATCACCAGCACACGGGCCTGTCCCGAGGGGTCGTCGACCACGAGCGGCGGGAGGGACTCGGCGATGCGGTCGACCTTGGCCTGGCGGGTGCGGACCATGTAGTCGTGGTTGGCAGGGTCGTAGGAGATGTTGCCGTGGCCCTCGGCCTTCTCCAGGCCGCCGATGCGGTGCTCGAGACCCGGGGTGCCGGGCACCGCCCAGGGCCGGGCGAGGGTCTCCTCGTCGCGCAGGTAGGGCCAGAACTCGGTGGCCTCCGCGTCCTCGCCCTGGGCGTTCGCGGGCCGGTGGTTGGGCTCGGTGGCGAACGCCGGGTCGATCGTGGGCAGGTCGGCGAGCTCGGGGATCCGCCAGGGCTCGGAGCCGTTGGCGAGGTAGCCGTCGGAGAGCAGCATCACCGGGGTGCGGTAGGTGATCGCGATCCGGGCGGCTTCGAGGGCGGCGTCGAAGCAGTCGCCGGGTGACTGGGGAGCGACGATCGGGAGCGGCGCCTCGCCGTTGCGGCCGAACATCGCCTGCAGGAGGTCGGCCTGCTCGGTCTTGGTCGGCAGTCCGGTCGACGGTCCGCCGCGCTGGACGTCGACGACGAGGAGCGGCAGCTCGGTCATGACCGCGAGGCCGATCGCCTCGGACTTCAGCGCGATGCCCGGACCAGACGTGGTCGTCACGCCCAGGGCACCGGCGAACGATGCTCCGATCGCGGCGCCGACGCCGGCGATCTCGTCCTCGGCCTGGAACGTGGTCACGCCGAACGACTTGTGCTTCGACAGCTCGTGGAGGATGTCGGAGGCCGGGGTGATCGGGTAGGAGCCCAGGAACACCGGGAGACCGGACTGCACGCCGCCCGCGATCAGGCCGTAGGCGAGCGCGAGGTTGCCGGTGATGTTGCGGTAGGTGCCCGGGGCCATCGGTGCCGGCTTGATCTCGTACTGCACCACGAACGTCTCGGTGGTCTCGCCGTAGTTCCAGCCGGCCTTGAAGGCCGCGATGTTCGCGTCGCGGATGTCGGCGACCTTGGCGAACCGCTTCTCGAGGAACGTGGTGGTCGGCTCGGTGGGACGCCCATACATCCACGACAGCAGGCCGAGGGCGAACATGTTCTTGGCCCGTGCGGCGTCCTTGCGCGAGAGGCCGAACTCCTTGACCGCCTCGACCGTCATGCCGGTCAGGTCGACGGGCTGGACGTTGAAGGCGCCCAAGGGGTCGTTGGAGTCGCCGAGCAGGTCGAGCGGGTTGGTGTCGTAGCCGGCCTTGGCGAGGTTGCGGGCCGTGAAGTCGTGGGTGTCGACGATGATCGTGGCGCCCTTCGGCAGGTCGCCGAGGTTGGCCTTGAGCGCGGCGGGGTTCATCGCGACCAGCACGTCGGGCGCATCGCCCGCGGTCAGGATGTCGTGGTCGGCGAGGTGCACCTGGAAGGAGGACACGCCCGGGAGCGTCCCCTGAGGCGCACGGATCTCGGCCGGGAAGTTCGGCAGCGTCACGAGGTCGTTGCCGAAGACCGCGGACTCCTGGGTGAACCGATCGCCGGTGAGCTGCATGCCGTCACCGGAGTCGCCCGCGAACCGGATGATGACCCGGTCGAGCTGCTTGACCTGCTTGCCCTGCTGGATAGACACGGCTCGCGCCCACTTCCCGTCGTTGCGTCACGCCTGCGTGCCCGAGAGCCGGATCCCCGGCACGAGGGTGATCGTACTCGCGGGACGCGAGAAACTGGAACACGTTCCAGTTTCGCCTCTGCCGGGTTCGCCGGCACGGCTTCCCACGATAGTCGCGCCCGTCGGAGGGCCGGGCCCATCTCTGTCGCTGGACCCATCGGAGCCTCGTGAGTCACGACACACGCCGCGGTATGGACCTCTGAACTATCAAGTCGGTTAAGTCGAGTATGCTTCTCGTAATTACTTGGTAAAGCCTCGTTCGTCGAGGCGGGAAAGAGACGAGATGAAGACTTCGATCAAGGCTGCGGCGACGCTGGTCGCAGGGGTGCTCGCCTTGACCGGCTGCTCGAGCTCCGCGAGCAGTGACGACGGCGAGACGCTCAACATCAACGCCTTCTCGGTCATGGAGGCGGCCAACGAGCCCGTCTTCGCCGACTTCGACAAGACCGAGGCCGGGAAGGACGTGCAGTTCGAGACGTCGTACGGCGCCTCCGGCGACCAGAGCCGCGCCGTCGTGGCCGGCGCCGACGCGGACGTCGTGCACTACTCCCTGGAGACCGACGTGACCCGCCTCGTCGGCGAGGGGCTGGTGGCCGAGGACTGGAAGGACAACCCGACCAAGGGCATCGCCACCTCGTCGGTGGTGGTCTTCGTCGTGCGCAAGGGCAACCCGGAGAACATCCAGACCTGGGACGACCTGGTCAAGCCGGGCGTCGAGATCATCACGCCCAACCCCGGGTCGTCGGGATCGGCGCGGTGGAACATCCTGGCCGCGTGGGCGCACATCGCGGCCAACGGCGGCAGCGAGGCCGACGCCAAGGCGTTCCTCACCCAGCTGCTCGACAACACGATCGCGCTGCCGGGGTCGGGCCGGGAGGCGACCACGGCGTTCACCGACGGCTCCGGTGACGTGCTGCTGTCCTACGAGAACGAGGCGATCCTGGCCAAGCAGAGCGGCGCAGACGTCGACTACGTCGTCCCGCCGGACACGCTGCTCATCGAGAACCCGGCTGCGGTCACGGTCGACGCCGACAAGACCGCCCAGGCGTTCCTCGACTTCATGACCTCCCCGGATGCCCAGGCCGACTACGCGCAGTTCGGCTTCCGGCCGGTCGTCGACGGCGTCGACATCGGCGAGGTCGAGGGCGCCAACGACCCGTCCGACCCGTTCCCGGCTCCCGACAAGCTGTTCACCGTCGACGGCGACTTCGGCGGCTGGGGTGTGGCCGCGGACAAGTTCTTCGGCGACGGCGAGGAGGGCAATCCCCTCGGCATCATCACCCAGCTGCAGCAGGAGACCGGCAAGGTGGGCGAGGAGTAATGACCGCTGCCCTCCTCGAAGGGCCGAGCGACACCGTCGAGCCGGCGTCCCCTGAGGGACGCCGGCGCCGGCGCGCTCGCCGCTCGGCGCCCCGCAACACCCTGACCCCCGGGGCCGGCATCGGCCTCGGCATCTCCATGATCTGGTTCAGCCTGCTGGTCCTGATCCCTCTCTCCGCGGTCGTCGCCGCGGCGTCCTCCGGCGGGTGGGACGGCTACCTGCGCGTGCTGCAGAACGACCAGACGTGGGCGGCGATCAAGCTCACCGTGACCCAGTCGCTGGTCGTGACCGTCATCAACATCTTCATGGGCACCGTCATCGCGTGGGTGCTGGTGCGTGATCGGTTCTGGGGCAAGCCGGCCCTCGACGTGATCATCGACGTCCCGTTCGCCATGCCGACGGTGGTCGCCGGCCTGCTGCTGCTCTCGCTCTACGGGCCCAGCAGCCCGATCGGGCTGCACTGGGCCAACACCGAGCGGGCCGTGACGCTGGCGCTCGCCTTCGTGACCCTGCCCTTCATCGTCCGGACCGTGCAGCCGGTGCTCGAGGAGCTCGACGCCGACGTCGAGGAGGCCGCAGCCTCGCTCGGCGCCAGCCGAGCCACCATCGTGCGACGGATCATCCTGCCGAGCCTGGCTCCCGCCATCGCGGCGGGCGCCGCCCTGTCGTTCGCGCGCGCCATCTCGGAGTACGGGTCCCTGGTGCTGCTCAGCGGCAACCGTCCCTTCCAGACCGAGGTCGTGTCGGTCCGGGTGCTCACGTTCATCGAGAACGGCAGCAACACCTCGGCGGCTGCGGTCGCCTCGGTCATGTTGGCCGTCGCGTTGTTCGTGATCGTGGCCCTCGACCTCGTCCAGCGAAGGGTGTCGCGCCGTGGTTGAGGTCTCGTCCCCCACCCGCTGGCTGCTGCGCGTGCTCGCCGTCGGCTACGTGTTCTTCCTCGTCGCGTGGCCGGTCGGCCTCCTGGTGCGCCGTACGTTCGACGGCGGTCTGCAGAACCTCAGCGACACGCTCAGCGACGACCGCGCGGTCGCAGCGCTCCAGCTCACCGCGGTCGTGGCGTTCTGGGCGGTCGTGATCAACCTCGTCTTCGGGGTGACGATCTCGATCCTGCTGGTCCGCTACCAGTTCCCGGGCAAGCGCGTGCTCTCGGCGCTGATCGACCTGCCGCTCTCCGTGTCGCCGGTGGTGGTCGGTCTCGCTCTCGTGCTGGTCTACAACGGACGCGACGGTTGGTTCGGCCCGACGCTCGAGGACAACGGGCTCCAGGTCATCTTCAACAGCCCCGGCATGATCATGGCGACCTGCTTCGTGGCGCTGCCGCTGGTGATCCGCGAGGTCGTGCCGGTGCTCACCGAGATCGGTGACGACCAGGAGCAGGCGGCGCGCAGCCTCGGCGCGAGCGCTCGCCAGACGTTCCTGCGGATCACCCTGCCGAGCATCAAGTGGGCCGTCGTGTACGGCGTGGTCCTCGCGCTGGCCCGGTCGATCGGCGAGTTCGGCGCCGTGAAGATCGTGTCCGGCAACATCACCGGCCGCACCCAGACCGCGACCCTGGCGGTCGAGGCGAAGTACCAGAACTTCCAGCAGCCGGAGGCCTACTCCATCGCGTTCCTGCTGGCGCTCGTCTGCATCGCCTGCCTGGTCGTCGTCGCCGTCCTGCGCCCCAAGCGCGAGCACTGAACCCCCGTCTTCGAAGGAGAACAGCAACCCATGAGCATCGAGGTCTCAGGAGTCACCAAGAGGTTCGGTGACTTCGTCGCGCTCGACAACGTCAACGTCTCGCTGCCCACCGGGCAGCTCACCGCTCTGCTGGGCCCCTCCGGTGGCGGCAAGTCAACGCTGCTGCGGATCATCGCCGGCCTGGACTCCGCCGACGCCGGCACCGTGAGCATCGAAGGGGTGGACGCGACCAAGCTGCCCCCGCAGAAGCGCAATGTCGGGTTCGTCTTCCAGCACTATGCGGTCTTCAAGCACATGACGGTGGCCAAGAACGTCGCCTTCGGCCTGGAGATCCGGCACCGTCCCAAGGAGGAGATCGCCGCGAAGGTCGACGAGCTGCTCCGTCTGGTGCACCTCTCGCAGTTCGCCCACCGGCTCCCCTCGCAGCTCTCCGGTGGCCAGCGCCAGCGCATGGCACTGGCTCGTGCGCTGGCGGTGGAGCCGTCGGTGCTGCTGCTCGACGAGCCGTTCGGAGCGCTCGACGCGAAGGTCCGCAAGGAGCTGCGCGAGTGGTTGCGCCGCCTGCACGACGAGGTTCACGTGACGACGGTCTTCGTCACCCACGACCAGGAGGAGGCCATGGAGGTCGCCGACGAGATCGTGGTCATCAACGAGGGCCGCGTCGAGCAGGTCGGCACGCCCGACCAGCTCTACGACGAGCCCGCCAACGACTTCGTCATGGGCTTCCTGGGGGACATCACCTCGCTCAACGGCGTGATGCTGCGCCCGCACGACGTGCACATCTCGCTGACCCCCCAGCTCTCGGGTGCCGCGGAGGGCACGGTCTCGCGACTGCTTCGGGTCGGGTTCGAGGTCCGGGCGACCGTGCTGACCGACGACGGCGACGAGGTGACCGTCGTGCTCACGCGCACCCACGCCCGCCAGCTCGGCCTCGAGTCCGGGGCGCGGGTCTGGGTCACGCCGGCGTCCGGGGCCACGGTGATCCCGTCGATGGCGGCGCTGCCGGCCTGACCCACCCCGCTGGGTGCGCCGCGCCACCGAGGTGCACCTCTGCCCGGCGCCGCCGACGTCGGTGGCGCCGGGCAGGGACTTCTCTCAGGGTGCGTCCTGGAAGACGACCGGGACCGCGTGCTCGCTGACGATCTGGTCGGCGATGGAGGCGAACGCCCGGCGCTCGTCGGGAGGCATGCACGCGACCATCTCGGTCAGCCGCTCGGTCGTTCGAGCGTGGAAGGCGTCAGCCAGTCGCCTGCCTCCGGCGGTCAGCTCGACGGTGATGGCGCGACCATCCTCCGGGGAGGCGACCCGGCGTACCCAGCCCTTGCGCTCGACGCGATCGACGAGTCCGCTGAGGCTGGACTTCTCCAGCCTCATCATCGGAGCGAGCTCGGACATCCGGCGTGGGCACTCGGAGACGACGCACAGGAGCTGCGCCTGCGGCGGGGTCAGGCCGTGCTGGGAGCAGACCTCGGCATAGACCGACTGCACGAGGAAGCTGAGCCGCACCAGGGCTGCCGCCACTCCCGGCGCTTCAGGCATCTGACAGCTTTCAACTTGGCGTTCGTTCGTGTCGCGAACTAAGATAGTTCGTAGTACGAACTGTACGGGAGGTCGGACATGGTGACAACGTCGAGCGCCGGTCCGACCTGCCCGGGGTGCGGCGCATGAGGCCCGATCCGAGGTGCCCGCTGCGGCCCGGCGAGTTCTGCACGTTGTGCCAGCCCGGGGCCTCCGGTCCGGAGAACTGCCCCGCGGTCTACCTGGTCATGCGTGACCCGGAGCTGGTCGACGAGCTGGCGCGGCTGCGCCGCGAGTCCGCCTGAGCCGCTCCTCAGCGGTAGTTGGTGAACTGCACCGCGAAGTCGTAGTCCTGCTGCTTCACCAGGGCCTGCACGGCCTGGAGGTCGTCGCGCTTCTTGGAGGAGATCCGCAGCTCGTCG
>NZ_JANINT010000434.1 GCF_024509035.1 Nocardioides sp.
TGGTCGGGCTGACAGGATTTGAACCTGCGGCCTCCTCGTCCCGAACGAGGCGCGCTACCAAGCTGCGCCACAGCCCGATCGCGTGGTCCGGACACGTCCGGTCGCCAAGCAGGGGCAACCATACCCGAGCCCGACGGGGCGCTCGAAATCGGCCTCCCCTGGTGGACGAGACCGCAGGTCAGGGGCGTGCGACGAGCGTCAGCAGCGTGGCCTCGGGACGACACGCCACCCGGATCCGCGCGTACGGGCTGGTGCCGAGCCCGGCCGAGACGTGCAGCCATGCGGAGTGGGGGTCGCCGGGGCTCGAGGCGGCCGGGTGCCGGTGGAGACCACGGGCGCGATCGGGCTCGAGGTCGCAGTTGGTCGTCAGCGCGCCGATGCCCGGCAGGCACACCTGACCGCCGTGGGTGTGCCCGGCGAGGATCGCGTCGTACCCGTCGGCCACGAAGCGGTCCAGCACCCGCAGGTACGGCGCGTGTGCGACGCCCATCCGCAGGTCGGCCGACGGGTCGGCGGGCCCCCGGACCTCCTCGAGGCGGTCGTAGCCCAGGTGGGGGTCGTCGACGCCGGCGAACGCGATCCGGACTCCCCGCACCTCGAGCGCCGCGCGGGTGTTCGTCAGGTCGACCCAGCCGCGGCCGGCGAGCTCCTGCTGCAGGTCGCGCCACGGCAGCTGCCCGCTGTCGGTGTGACGGGTGCCGTCGTCGGGCAGCAGGTAGCGCAACGGGTTGCGCAGCGTGGGGGAGAAGTAGTCGTTCGACCCGAAGACGAAGACCCCCGGCTTGTCGAGGAGCGGACCGAGCGCGTCGAGCAGGACCGGGACCGAGGCGTGGTGCGCGAGGTTGTCGCCGGTGTCGACGACCAGGTCCGGGTCGAGCCCCGCGAGCCCACGCAGCCACTTCTGCTTGCGGGTCTGGTCCGGCGTCAGGTGGAGGTCGCTGAGGTGCAGCACGCGCAGGTCCGGGCTGCCCGGTGGCAGCACCGGGACCGTCACCCGGCGCAGCGTGTAGGCCCGTGCCTCGGCCAGGGCGTACGCCGTGAGTCCGGCGCCGGCGAGCGCCCCCGCGGCGGCGGTGCGCAGCGCAGCGCTGCGAACAGAGGCCAGGGAGGTCACGGCGCAAGGCTGCCACAATGGGGTGCATGAGCGATCTCAAGGACCGTCTGCGCGCTGACCTCACCGCCTCGATCAAGGCGCGCGACGAGGTCCGCTCCTCCACGCTGCGGATGGTGCTCACCGCGATCACGAACGCCGAGGTGGCCGGCAAGGAGCACCGCGAGCTCACCGACGACGACGTCGTCGGCGTGCTCTCCACCGAGGCCAAGAAGCGTCGCGAGGCCGCGGCCGCGTTCAGCGACGGCGGCCGGACGGAGATGGCCGCGAAGGAGACCGCGGAGGCCGCCGTGATCGCCGACTACCTCCCCGCCCAGCTCAGCGAGCAGGAGATCGCCGACCTCGTCACCTCGGCCATCGCGCAGGCCGGTGTGGCCGGCGAGGGCATGAAGGCGATGGGCAAGGTCATGGGCATGATCACGCCTCAGGTCAAGGGGCGGGCCGACGGCGCCGCGGTCGCCGCCGAGGTACGCCGGCAGCTCGGCTGACGCGCAGCCGGGCCGCGCCGGGGTCAGCGACCCCGGCCACCGCCGTTGCCGTGGCCGTTCCCACGGCCGCCCCCGTTGCCACCGCCGTGGCCTCCGTTGCCGCCGCGGTCGGGCGGAGGAGGTGCGACGCCCGTCGACTCGTAGACCATCACGACCGAGCCCTTCGGGGCGTACGAGCCGCCCGACGGCGAGGTGTACGCGACGGTGCCGGCCGGGTTGCCCGATGCCGCCGAGCCGGCGTCGACCCCGATGAAGCCCGCGCCCTCGAGTGTGCTGATGGCCTGGTCGACCGACATGCCCGAGGTCGACGGCACCAGGGTCGACTCGCCCTCGATCGCGGTCTGGCCGGGCGGGACGAAGTCCTCGTTGTCGAGGTGGTCGTCGACGACGTGCATGGCCTCGGCCCACATCGGACCGGCGAATCCCGAGCCGGACACCGAGTAGATGTAGCGGCCACCGATCACCTGGCCGGCCAGCTGCATCGGCCGCTGGCCCTGCTTGGTGGCACCGGCGATCATCGCCGCAGTGGCGATCTGCGGGGTGTAGCCGACGAACCAGACCGCCTTGCCGTCCTGGGTGGTGCCGGTCTTGCCGGCCGACGGGACGCTCAGGCCGGTGCCGCCGAGGTCGTAGCCGAAGCCGCCCGGCTCCTGGACCCCGCGCAGCACGTCGTTGACCGCGTCGGCGGTCGACTCGGGGAGCGCCTGGGTGCACCGCGAGGGGTACTTCTGGATCACGGTGCCGCCGGAGTCCTCGATCGAGGTCACCGGCCGGGAGTCGCAGTGCAGCCCGCGACCGCCGAACGTCGCGTACGCCTCGGCCATCTCCAGCGGGCTGGCATTGGCGATGCCGAGCGTGAAGGTCGGCACGCGCTCGGCGCCGTAGCCGTTCGCGTCGCCCTTGGGGTCGGTGAGCTCCACGCCGAGGGCCTTGGCGATCTTGAACGGCTCGCACACGCCAGTGACCCGCTCGAGCATGGCGTAGAAGGTGTTCACCGACTTCTGGGTGCCGACGTAGAGGTTCATCGGCCCGTCGATCGTGGAGCTGGACACGTTCCACTCCCCGACGAACCCGGGCTGGCCCTCGCAGTTGGCGAACTCGTCCTGCGGGATCGTCATCGTCATCGGGGCGTTGAACGTCGTCGTGAGCGGGACGTTCTTGTTGATCGCCGCCGCCAGGACGAACGGCTTGAACGTCGATCCGGCCTGGAAGCCCGCCGAGTCGCCGAACCGGGTCGGCACCCCGTAGTTGAGGAACGTCTCGCCGGCCTTCTCGCTGCGACCCATCGGCCGGGACTGCGCGATCGCCTTCACGTCGCCCGTGCGCGGCTCGACCATCGCCATCGCGCCGACGGCCTGGTCGCCCTTGTCGACGTGGTTGCGCACCGCCGTGTCGGCGGCCTGCTGGTCGCGCATGTCCACGGTGGTGCGGATCGTGAGGCCGCCGGTCTTGAGCAGCTGCTTGCGCTCGGCGACCGTCTCGCCGAGGTCGGGGTCGTGGAGCAGCCAGTTGATGGCGTAGTCGCAGAAGAACGGGGCGCGGGAGTAGAGGCAGCCGTTCTTGGCAGCGACCACGTCGAGCCCGAGGCTCTTCTGCTTGACCTTGTCGGCCCTCTCCCGCGTGATCACGTTGAGCTCGGCCATCCGGTCGAGCACGACGTTGCGGCGCTCCAGCGCCCGGTCGGGGGAGTTGGTCGGGTCGTAGCCGGTGGGGTTCTTCACCAGGCCGGCCAGCATCGCGGACTGGCGCAGGTCGAGGTTCTTGGCGTTGACGTCGAAGTAGTGCCGGGCGGCGGACTGGATGCCGTAGGTACCGTCACCGAAGTAGGCGATGTTGAGGTAGCGCTCGAGGATCCAGTCCTTGGAGTACTTCTGCTCGAATGCGATGGCGTAGCGCAGCTCGCGCAGCTTGCGGGCGTAGGTGTCGTCCGTGGCCTCGCGCCGCTCGGCCTTGGTCTTGGCCTGGGTCAGCAGCGTCATCTTCACCATCTGCTGGGTGATCGACGAACCGCCCTGGACCACGCCGTTGCTGGCCTGGTTGGTGATCAACGCGCGCAGGGTGCCCTTGAGGTCGAGCGCGCCGTGCTCGTAGAAGCGGTAGTCCTCGATCGCCACGATCGCCTTGACCATCGTGCGGGAGATCTGGTCGAGGGAGACGTTGACGCGGTTCTCGTCGTAGAGGGTCGCGATCACGTTGCCCTCGGAGTCGACCAGCCGCGTCTTCTGCGGCAACGGGTCGGTCTGCAGCTCGGCCGGGAGGTTGTCCATCGCGTCCGAGGCCTGTCGGGCACCGACACCGAGGACGCCCGCGAACGGGATCGCGAGGCCGGCGACGACCACACCCATCACCGCCGCGACGGCCAGCATCACGAGCAGGTGGGAGGCGACGCGGGAGGCGGGCAGGCGCTCGTCGCGCGGCACTGACATACCACCAGGGTACGTGAGCAGATGAACCCGAACCCAGTCGTAGCCCGAGATGACTAGTTAGTTTGGACTAGGTGGATTGGGTCGGATGTGTCTGCCCGGTACCTGATTTCTTCCTTAACTTCTTTACCGAGGGGAGAACATCCCGGGTAGACGTCATGGGGACGCCGCCTATCTCGGACTGATGTGGGGACATCATCATGTGGGTTGAGGATTGGGCGCCGGCGGCCGCGTGCCGCGAGGCGCAGCCGGACCAGCTGTTCGTGCGCGGCGCGGAGCAGAACAAGGCCAAGCAGCTGTGCGCCGGGTGCCCCGTGCGCACCGAGTGCCTCGCCGAGGCCCTCGACAACCAGATCGAGTGGGGCGTCTGGGGTGGCATGACCGAGCGCGAGCGCCGAGCGCTGCTGCGCCGCCGGCCGAACGCCTCGTGGCGTGCGGTGCTCGAGGCCGCCCGTGAGCAGGGCTCCGTGGCGCCGGTCGCCAAGCCGATCGCCGTCTGACCCGCAGCGGCCGGAGGGCGGCTAGCCCCCGGCCAGCAGTTCGCCGACCTGACGTAGCCCGTCGAGGTCGTGCACGTCGCCTGCGAGCGCCGGGACGACCGCGGTGGGCACCTGCGGGTGCGCCGCCGCGAACCGCTCGCGCAGCAGTGCCTCGCGCTCGACGATGCGGGTCTGGTCCGCGTGCAGCCGCAGCAGGCCCGCGGTGAGCGATCCGGGGTCCTCCTTGCGCAGCCGCTCGCACGCGGCCATCGCCTCGTCGGCGGACACCGCTCCCTCGGGAGCCGGGCTGGCCCGGTTGACGATCAGCCCCGCCAGCGGCATGTCGTCCTCGCTGAGGCGCTCGACGAAGTACGCCGCCTCGCGCAGCGCGTCCGGCTCGGGCGCGGCGACGACGAGGAACGCCGTGCCGTCGGCCTGCAGCAGCTGGAAGGTCTTCTGCGCCCGTGCGCGAAACCCGCCGAACAGCGTGTCGAACGCCGCGACGAACGTCTGCATGTCGCGCAGCACCTGGGTGCCCAGGATCTTGTTGAGGGCGCCGGTGATCAGGCCCAGCCCGGCCGTCATCATCCGCGCCGGTCCGCGGGCGGGGGTCAGCAGCAGCCGGATGAACCGCCCGTCGAGGAAGCTCGAGAGGCGCTCGGGCGCGTCGAGGAAGTCGAGCGCGGAGCGCGAGGGCGGGGTGTCCACGACGATCAGGTCGTAGCTGCCGTCCCGCTTCGCGTCGGCGTGGATCTGCCCGAGCTTCTCCATCGCCATGTACTCCTGGGTGCCGGCGAAGGAGCTCGAGAGCGCGATGTAGAACGGGTTGTCGAGGATCTGACGCGCCTTCTCCGGGTTGGCCTGGCTCAGGACCACCTCGTCGAAGGTGCGCTTCATGTCCAGCATCATCGCGTCCAGACGGGGCGGCGCGGCCTCGCCGGAGTCCTCGGGGGTCCGGACGCCCTGCACCGGCCGCGGGGTGTTGTCGAGCGCCTCGATGCCCATCGACTGGGCCAGCCGGCGGGCCGGGTCGATGGTGAGCACCACCACGCGCCGGCCGCGCTCGGCCGCCCGCAGCGCGAGCGCTGCGGACGCGGTGGTCTTGCCGACGCCGCCGGAGCCGCAGCACACGATGATCCCGGTGCTGCGGTCGTCGAGCAGGCCGTCGATGTCCAGGCGGGGCGCCGGCTCCGGGTTGGTGGCCAGCGGGCCGACGCGGGTGCGGGTGCGGGTCTTGCTGCGTGGGGTGTTCATGCGGGGTCCCCGCGGAAGTGTGGGCTGGAGGAGCGGAGCGGGGGAAGCCCGCAGTTTCGTGGGGTGTTCATGCCAGGCCCTGGGTCTTGAGGTCCGCGGCCAGCTCGTAGAGGCCGCCGAGGTCCATCCCGCTCGCCAGTCGGGGCAGCTCCACCACGGGCAGGCCGAGGTCGTCGACCACGGCGCGCTGGGCATCCTCGAGGGCGCGGCGCTCGGCGTGGTCGCGCGCCTCGGCCACCAGCCCGGCGGCCAGGGCGCGGCTGCCGTTCAGCCCGGCCGACTCGAGGTCGGCCTCGATCCGGCCGGTGTCGAGCCGGCCCGAGAGTGCGGCCTCGAGGTCGGAGGTCCCGAGGTCGCGCGGGCGCACCTGGTTGACCACGACGGCGCCGACCGGGAGCCGTGCCTCGTTCAGCTCGGCGATCCCGTCGGCCGTCTCCTGCACCGGCATCTCCTCCAGCACGGTCACGAGGTGCACCAGCGTCCGCGGCGAGCGGAACAGCGTCATCACGGTGTCGGCCTGGCCCTTGATCGGCCCGACCTTCGCGAGCCCGGCGAGCTCGTTGTTGACGTTGAGGAACTGGGTGATCCGCCCGGTCGGCGGCGCGTCGAGCACGACGGCGTCGTAGCGGATGGCGTTGCGGTTGCGGCTGTTGCGCTGCACGGCCTCGAACACCTTCCCGGTGAGCAGCACGTCGCGCACGCCGGGAGCGATCGTGGTGGCGAACTCGATCACGCCGAAACGGTCGAGCGCCCGTCCGGCACGCCCGAGCTTGTAGTACATCGCCAGGTACTCCATCAGCGCCGACTCCGGGTCGATGTGGAGCGCGTGCACGACGCCGGGGGGACGGCCGTCGTGGTGGAGCCCGGTGGCGATGCGGCGCTCCTCGTAGGGGAGGGGGTCGACGTCGAACATGCGCGCGATCCCCTGGCGGCCCTCCACCTCGCAGAGCAGGACCTGTCGGCCGTGCGAGGCGAGCCCGAGCGCGAGCGCGGCCGCGACCGTGGACTTGCCGGTGCCGCCCTTGCCCGTCACGACGTGCAGGCGCACGCGCGACCAGTCGGGGAGGTCCTTCGACGGGGCCATGGGGCCGAGCGTAGATCACCGGCGGATGGTCCTAGGATCGACGAGACCCGGGTCACAGCGCGGTGGCCGGGGCGAGGAGGAGATGGCGTGGACAAGGTGGTGGGATCCGCCGCGGAGGCCGTGGCGGACATCGCGAGCGGGTCGACCCTGGCGGTCGGCGGCTTCGGACTGTGTGGCATCCCCTCGGTGCTGATCCAGGCGATCCTGGACGCCGGCACCGACGAGCTCGAGGTCGTGTCCAACAACGCGGGCGTCGACGGCTGGGGCCTGGGACTCCTGCTCGGCGCCGGGCGGTTGCGTCGCGTGGTCGCGTCATACGTCGGCGAGAACAAGGAGTTCGCGCGGCAGTACCTCTCCGGGGAGCTGGAGGTCGAGCTCACCCCGCAGGGCACGCTCGCGGAGCGGATGCGCGCCGGCGGGTCAGGGATCCCGGCGTTCTTCACCGCGACCGGCGTCGGTACCCAGGTCGCCGAGGGCGGCCTGCCGTGGCGCTACGACGCCGAGGGCAACGTCGTGAAGTCCTCCCCGCCCAAGCAGACCCAGGCCTTCGAGACGGCCGACGGGCCGAAGGAGTTCGTGCTCGAGCACGCGATCGTCGCCGACTTCGGGCTCGTCCGCGCGTGGAAGGGTGACCGCCACGGCAACCTCGTCTTCCGCGACTCCGCCCGCAACTTCAACCCGCTGGCCGCGATGTGCGGCCGGCTCACGATCGCCGAGGTGGAGCACCTCGTCGAGCCCGGCGAGATCGACCCCAACCAGGTGCACACGCCGGGTGTCTTCGTGCAGCGCGTGGTCGAGCTAACCCCCGAGCAAGCCGCGGACAAGCGGATCGAGCGCAAGACGGTGAGGGCCCGAGCATGAGCTGGACGCGTGAGGAGATGGCGGCCCGCGCCGCCTCGGAGCTGTCGGACGGCTCCTACGTCAACCTCGGGATCGGCCTGCCGACGCTCGTCCCCAACTACGTCGCCGACGACGTCGAGCTGGTGCTGCAGTCGGAGAACGGCATCCTCGGTGTGGGCGCCTACCCGTTCGAGGGCGAGGAGGACCCGGACCTGATCAACGCCGGGAAGGAGACGGTCACGCTGCGACGCGGAGCGTCCTTCTTCGACTCGGCGACGTCGTTCGGGATGATCCGCGGCGGCAAGGTCGATGCCGCGATCCTCGGCGCGATGCAGGTCTCGAAGGCCGGCGACATCGCCAACTGGATGATCCCCGGCAAGATGGTCAAGGGCATGGGCGGCGCCATGGACCTGGTCCACGGCGCGAAGCGGGTCATCGTGCTGATGGAGCACGTCGCCAAGGACGGCACCTACAAGATCGTCGAGGAGTGCTCGCTGCCCTACACCGGCCGCGGCGTCGTGCAGCGGATCATCACCGACCTTGCGGTCATCGACGTGGTCCCGGCCGCCGAGGGCGGAGGCCTGCGGCTGGTCGAGCTCGCTCCGGGCGTGACCGAGGCGGAGGTGCGCGAGAAGACCGAGCCGGAGCTGCTGTCCTGATGGCGGCCGAGCGGCCGCTCGCCTCGTTCACCGACCTGTGCATCGACGCCGTCGACCCGCTCGTGCTCGGTCGGTTCTGGGCCGACGTGCTCGGCCTCGAGCTCGAGCAGCGGGAGGACGGCGTCGTACGCCTGACCGGGCTCGCCCCGCACACCACGGTCTGGGTCAACCGGGTCCCCGAGCCGGTGAGCGTCAAGCAGCGCGTGCACCTCGACGTCCACGCGGCGGCCGTCGGCGACGTGCTCGACCGCGGCGCGAGCCCGCTCGACATGGAGAGCTTCGACTGGTCGGTGCTGCGCGACCCCGAGGGCGGCGAGCTGTGCGTGTTCGTGCGCGAGCACGTCCCCGAGCCGCGGCTCTACGAGGTCGTGGTCGACTGCGCCGACCCGGCGGGGCTCGCGCGCTGGTGGGCCGAGGTGCTCGGCGGACGCTGGTCGTACGACGCCGAGCACGGCTGGGCCGCGATCGAGGACATCCCCGCAGCGCCGTTCGACTACCTGGTCTTCGTGCCCGTGCCTGAGCCCAAGACGATCAAGAACCGCATCCACTGGGACGTCGACGTGCCCGACGTCCGCCTGCTCACCGATCGCGGGGCGCGGGTCCTGCGCCGCCCCGACGACGAGATCTCCTGGACGGTCCTCGCGGACCCGGAGGGCAACGAGTTCTGCGCCTTCGTCGGCTGAGGGCGTCAGGCGGTCGAGCTCAGGCTGGCGTGCGCCCGGGTGCTCGGCAGGTTGCGCTGCGCGGCGTAGCTCGCCGCGACCGCCTTCGTGTAGGCCAGGCGGCGCCGCGCGGCGACGCCGTTGGGGTTGGGGTGCGGCTGGGCCAGGTGGGGGTCGAAGGCCTCGGCGAGAGCGTCGCGCAGGAGCACGAGGGCCTCGGCGCGCAGCTGGGAGATGCGGGACTCGGTGACGCCGAGCTCGGCGGCGAGCTCGGCCATCGGCCGCTCCTCGAGGAAGTAGCCGCGCACCACGTGCTGGAGGCGCTCGGGGAGCTCCGCCACGGCGGCCGCGAGGTAGCGGACCCGCTCCCCGCGCAGGACCTCGTCCTCGGGGCCGAGACCGCGGCCCGCCAGCTGCTCGATGATCCCGTCGTTCGGTCCGGCGTCGAGCGTCAGGACGGTGGCGCGGGCGACCTCGGAGTCGGTGCGGCAGACCTCCTCGGGACGCAGGCCGAGCGCCTCGGCGACAGCGGCATCGTCGGGGAACTGGCCCAGGGTCGCTGCCAGCCGCGCCCGCGCCGCCTCGATCTCCCGAGCCCGCCGGCGCACCGACCGCGACGCCCAGTCGACCGAGCGGAGCTCGTCGACGAGAGCGCCCCGGATGCGAGTGCTGGCGTAGCCCGCGAACGGCACCCCCCGGTCGGGGTCGAAGGCGCGGGCCGCGTGCACCAGCGCCAGCAGCCCGGCGGAGTGGAGGTCGTTGCGGTCCATGTACGACGGAACCCGCGCCATCGTCTCGCGGACCAGGTGCGCCACCAGGGGCACGTGCTGGACCGCGAGCTCGTCGCGCTCGGTGATCGACATCGAGGGGTTGCCCGAGTTCATGGAAGTAGTGACGCATTTGTGGAGCGAACATGACAGTGAAAGCGGTGGATTTAGGTCGTTCGGCGTCTCATAACGTCGAAATCGATTTCGAAGGTGCTAGCCGGGTTGGCCCGCCCGGGTCAGCGGGCACGTAGTTCCCCTGGCCCAGGCGGGCTATGTCGCCATGGTCCGTCGTTGCGAGCCGTGACGTTCTACCTGCGAAGCGCCGCGCTCTGGACCTTTCTTCGTGTGGGATCAGGCCCGTTCGTCTGTGTCGCTGGTGGCCGCCGAGGTCGGCGAGGAACCGCGCGAGCGCACGATCGCCTGACCGTCCCGCCCCGGCATCATGGCCCTCGTGGCCATCTCTCAGCCCAAGCCGGAGCTCGACGAGCTGTTCGTGCCCGATGTCGTCGCCTGGCGCTCCTGGCTGCTGGACCACCACGACCGCTCGCCCGGTGTGTGGCTGGTGCTGACGAAGAAGGGCGGCACGGCGACCGAGCTCACCTACGAGCAGGCCGTCGAGGAGGCCGTGTGCTTCGGCTGGATCGACAGCCAGGCCCGGCGTCGCGACGAGCAGACCCGCAGCATGCGCATGACACCGCGGGGGCCGCGCAGCCCCTGGTCGGACTCCAACGTGGCCCGGGTGGCGCGACTGGAGGCGGCCGGTCGGATGCACCCTGCCGGACGGGCGGCCGTCGAGGCGGCGCGGGCCGACGGACGGTGGCCGGCCTGACCTGCCCGGACCGGGCCCGATCACACTGGTGCGGGGGTGACCGGGGCAACAGGTCTAGCCCGATCTCAAGCGCTCGGTCCGCACCGCCGATCTGGGAGATGACAAGAGCGCCACGACGCCCGCAGACGTACGAGCGGGCAGGCACGACGCACATCTCTTGAGGAGACAGCGCCCCATGACCGACCCCGAGGTCACCGAGTCCCGTCCGATCACCGCGCCCGCTCCGGGTGAGGCACGAACCGCGGCGCTCTCCGACGCCGCCATCGCCGTGAACCCCGACGCCGACCGGCTCGCCGTCGAGAACCTCCCCCTGGTCGCGCACGTGGTGCGCGAGACCATGGCCCGGGTGCCGTCGCACGTGGACCGCAACGACCTGCGCTCCGCGGGACTGGTCGCCCTGGTGACCGCCGCCCGCTCCTACGACCCCGCCCGGGGCGTGCCGTTCGTGCGCTACGCCGCTCCCCGGATCCGCGGCGCGATGGTCGACGAGCTGCGCTCGATCGACTGGGCCTCCCGGTCGGTGCGCCGGCGCAGCCGCGAGATCGAGGAGGCCCGCGCCCGCCTGGCCGCGACGATGGGGGAGTTCCCTGACGACGAGGCCGTGGCAGCGGCCCTCGGGCTGAGCAACGACGAGGTCGTGCGGGCCGACTCCGAGGTCTCCCGGGCGGTCGTGCTCCCTCTGGACGCCGGGGCCCAGCAGGGCCTGGCCGACCTGCTCCCGGGTCGCGAGCCCGGACCGGCGGAGCGCGCGGAGCACCTCGAGCGGGTCCGCTACCTCGCCGACGCGGTCGACGAGCTGCCCGAGCGGATGCAGCACGTGGTGCGCGGCTACTTCCTCGAGGAGCGGCCGATGGCCGAGCTCGCCGCCGAGCTCGGCGTCACCGAGTCCCGCATCTCCCAGCTGCGCGCCGAGGCCCTCGTGCTCCTGCGCGACGCTCTCGCCGAGGCCTTCGACCCCCACCTGGCCCAGCCGCACCCCAACCCCAACGGCGTCGCCGCGCGGCGCCGCCTGGCCTACACCAGCGCGGTCGCCGCGCGGTACGCCGCCCGCCGGACCATGCCGGCCCGGGTCGTGCGCCACGGGCTCGAGTCCACCGCCTGAGCCAGGTGGCCCCAGGGTCCTAGTCCAGGCTGAGGCCGGCGGCGGGCGCCGTGCGCGCTGCCCGGCGCGCCGGCACCAGCGAGGAGAGCAGCCCGGCCGCCGCGGCGACGAGCACCACGAGGACGAGCTGGCCCCACGGCAGCACCATCGGCGCCTCGTCGACGGCCGCCTTCACCAGCGCCTGCAGGCTGACCCACGCGAACGTGACGCCGATGGCCGTGCCCACCACGGTGGCGACCACGGACAGCAGCAGGGCCTCGGCCGCGAGCGTCGCCCGCAGCTGACGGCGGGTCAGGCCGAGCGCGCGCAGCAGCGCGTTCTCGCGGCCGCGCTCGAGCACCGAGAGGCCCAGGGTGTTGCCGATGCCGATCAGTGCGATCACCACCGCGATGCCCAGCAGCGCAACGACGGTGCCGGTGAGGATGTCGAGCTGCAGGTCGACCCAGGCGCGGGTCGCGAGGTTGTTCTCGAGGTCCGCGTGCGCGGGCTGCGCCAGCGCGTCGACGTCGCCGGCCAGGTCCTCGACGTCGGCGCCGCCCGCGGCCCGGATCCACACCGCGAGAGCGGCGGGCTCGGCGGCCAGTGCGGACAGCGTGGCCGGTGCGACCACCGCGCTGTCGCCCCACCCCGCGCCGGTGCGCACCCGCAGCGTCACGGGACCCGCGGGTCCCGCGACCGTGAGCCGCTCCCCGTCGGCCAGGTCGGCGTCCTCGGGCACCCAGATCTCGCCGGCCGCGGGTCGGGCGAAGCCGGGGGCACCGTGGGCGACGGTGTCGGGGGCGAGGTCGGGAGCGGCCACGACCGGGAGCGTGCCGGCGCCGGGCAGGCGCACCCGCGCGCCCTCGAGGGCCGCCGCAGCGGCCACGCCCGGGAGCCGGCGCACCTCGTCGACCAGCCCGGCCGGCAGCGCTCGGTCGGTGGCGGTGAGCGCCAGGTCGACCGGGTAGTCGGTGTCGAGATCCGTGTCGACCGCGCTGCGCGAGCTGGCCAGGCCGGTCAGCACCGCCGTCGTCAGCGTGACCCCGACCAGCAGGGCCGCGGTGGTGGCCGCGGTGCGCCGCGGGTTGCGTACGGCGTTCTCCGTCGCCAGCCGCGCGGGCGCGCCCAGGACCCGCCCCGAGGCGCCGCCGACGACGCGGATCAGTGCCGGCACCAGGACCGGGCCGAGGAGCAGCACGCCGCTGAAGGACGCAACCCCGCCGGCGAGCATGGCCAGCACGCTGTGGTGGTCGATCGAGAGCCCGAGCAGTGCCGCCCCCGCCACCACCGTCACCGCGCCTGTGGCGACCCGCAGGCGCCCGGCGCGGGTGCGGACGCCCGTGGCGTCGTCCGGACGCAGCGCGGCCAGCGGCTCGAGGGCGGTGACGCGCCGGGTCGGCAGCCAGGCGGCCACCACCGTGACGAGCACTCCGGTGACGAAGGCCCCGGCGTACCACCCCGGCGAGGGCGAGGCCGTGCCCATGGTGCCGGAGGGCAGCGCCGCGCGGGCCGCGGCGACCAGGGCGTACCCGACGCCCGTGCCCGCGGCCAGCCCGATGAGTGCGGACGCGACACCGATCACCAGCGCCTCGACCCGCACCGAGCGCAGGAGCTGGCGCCGCGTCGCGCCGACGCAGCGCAGGAGCGCGAAGTCGCGGGCGCGCTGGGCGAAGAGGATCGAGAAGGTGTTGGCCACGACGAGCACCGAGACGAAGAGCGCGATGGTGGCGAACACCAGCAGCAGGATCGCCAGCACGTTGACCTCGTTGGTCAGGTCCTTCTGGCGCTCCTCGACGAAGGTGTCGCGCGACTGCACCGTCGCCTCGGCCGGCAGCCGGTCCGCGAGCGTGGCGGAGCCGCTGCCGGCGTACGCGATCGAGTCGACCCAGAGGTCGCCGGCGAACCCGCGCAGGTCGGTCCACGTCAGGTAGAAGTCCGCCCCTACGCTGGCGGACGGGGTGTCCACCAGGCCGACGACGCGCGCCTCGACCGCGTGGTTGCCGGTGCCGACGCGGATCGTGTCGCCGACGGAGACGTCGTCGCCCTTGACCGCGTTGGCGTCGGCGACGGCCTCGCCGGCGCGCTGGGGGAACCGGCCCGAGCGGAGGTCCTGCCAGCGCAGCGCGGCGTCGTCGGCGACGGCACCCACGTCGGCGGACTCGTCGACCAGGCGGCCGTCGACCCGCGCCTGCTGCATCGTCCACCCGAGGAACGACGCGTGGTCGCCCCGATCGTGGGCCGCCTCGATCAGGCGCGCGGCCTGGTCGCCGTCGACGTCGCTGACGACCACGTCGGCGTCGCGATAGGGCACCTCGACCCCGGAGACCAGCCCGTCGCGAGCGGCCGAGGACAGGGCGCTGGTGACGACGATGAACGCGACGCCGATGACGACGGCGACCGCCGCCGCGACGTAGCGACGGGTGTGGATCCGCAGGGAGGCGGTCAGGACCGACCTCATCGGGACTGCTCCCCCCGCAGCGTCGCGACCAGCTGGTCGGCGGTCGGGTCCACGAGGTGCGCGCGGATCCGGCCGTCGGCGATCACGAGCACGTCGTCGGCGTACGCCGCCGCCTCGAGCTCGTGGGTCACCATCACGACCGTCTGCCCGAGCTCGCGCACGGAGCGGCGCAGGAACCCGAGGACCTCGGCGGAGGCCTCGCTGTCGAGGTTGCCGGTGGGCTCGTCGGCGAAGACGATGTCCGGCTGCGAGACCAGGGCACGCGCGATCGCGACCCGCTGCTGCTGGCCTCCGGAGAGCTCGGCGGGCCGGTGCCCGAGCCGGTCCCGGAGGCCGAGAACCTCCACGACGAGCTCGTAGCGCTCGCGGGCCTGCGCGTCGACGCGACGACCGGCGAGCTCGAGCGGGAGCAGGATGTTCTGGCCGGCGGTCAGCATCGGCAGCAGGTTGAAGGACTGGAAGACGAAGCCCACGTGCTCGCGGCGGAAGACCGTGAGCGCGGTGTCGTCCATGGCCTGCAGCGGCCGGCCCGCGACCGACACCGTCCCCGACGTCGGGGTGTCGAGCCCCGCCAGGCAGTGCATGAGCGTCGACTTGCCCGAGCCGGAGGGACCCATGATCGCGGTGAACCGACCGCTCGGGAGGTCGAGGTCGACACCGCGGAGGGCGTGGACGGCGGCATCGCTGCGTCCGTAGACCCGGGTCAACCCGCGGGCGCTGGCCGCGAGCCCGGTCGTGGGGCCGGTCGTGGGGCCGGTCGTGGGGCCGGTCGTGGGGCCGGTCGTGGGGCTGGTGGAGTCGTCGGTGATCGTCATGGTCCGACCCTCCCGTCCGGGAGGGGGCCGGGTCGTCAGCCCGCGGGACCCATCCGACGTACGACTCAGGGACTACGGACGAGGCCGGCCTCGTACGCGAGGACGACCAGCTGGACCCGGTCGCGGGCACCGGTCTTGGCGAGCAGCCGGCTCACGTGGGTCTTGACCGTCGCCTCGGCGACGACCAGGTCGGCGGCGATCTCGGTGTTGGAGCGGCCGCGGGCCACCTCGACGAGGACCTCGCGCTCGCGCTCGGTGAGGGCCGCCAGCCGGTCGTCGGGCGTCGTCGCCTCGGCCGGGTCGGGCAGGGTCGCCGCGAAGTGCTCGAGCAGCCGTCGGGTCGTGCTGGGGGCGACGACGGAGTCGCCGGCGTGCACGGTCCGGATCGCGGTGAGCAGGTCCTCGGGGGCCGCGTCCTTGAGCAGGAACGCCGCGGCGCCGGCCTTGATCGCGGCGAAGGCGTACTCGTCGAGGTCGAAGGTCGTCAGCACGATCACCCGGGGCAGCTCGCCGCGCCCGGTGAGCGTCCGGGTCGCCTCGACGCCGTCGAGCCGGGGCATCCGCACGTCCATCAGGACCACGTCGGCGCGGGTGACCGCCAGCTGCTGCACGGCCTCGGCGCCGTCGCCGGCCTCGCCGACCACCGTCAGGTCGGGCTGGCTCTCGACGAGCATCCGGAAGCCGCCGCGCACCATCTGCTGGTCGTCGACGAGGAAGACCCGGATCGGCTCTGGCTGCGGCGTCACAGGGGCAGCCTCGCAGCCACCCGGAACCCGCCGCCCGGGCGGGGTCCCGCCTCGACGTGGCCGCCGTGGACACCCACGCGCTCCCGCATCCCGACCAGGCCCAGGCCATGGCCGTCCGAGGGCACCGCCGCGCCCCGGCCGTCGTCCTCGACCAGGATGTCGACGGCGCGACCGGCCGCGTCGACACCGACCTCGACCCGCACGGTCACGCCGGGGCCGGCGTGCTTGCGGACGTTGGTGAGCGCCTCCTGCACGACCCGGTACGCCGTGAGAGCGACGCCGTCCGGGACGCTGGTGCCGGGCTCGGGGAGCGTCGCCTCCACGTGGGCTCCGGCGGTCCGTGCCTCGGCGACCAGGGCACCGAGGTCCGCGAGGCCCGGTTGCGGTCGCAGCGCGGCCCCGTCGTCGGCACGCAGCAGCCCGAGCATGCGGCGCATCTCGGTCAGCGCCTGGCGGCCGGTGGTCGAGATCGCCTCGAGTGCCGACGCGGCGGCCGCGGGGTCCTGCCCGGCGGCGTACCGCGCCCCGTCGGCCTGCACGACGATCACCGACAGGCCGTGGGCCACGACGTCGTGCATCTCCCGGGCGATGCGGGCCCGCTCGTCGGCGGCCGCGAGGGCCACCTGCTGGGCCGCCTCGTGCTCGATGCGCTGGCCGCGCTCGATCAGCGTGTCGACGTACGCGCGCCGGACGCGCCCCAGCGTGCCCAATGCCCAGGCCGCGACGACGATGGTCGCCACCGTGAGGAAGTAGGAGCCCACCGTCCCGACGGTCAGGTCGGCGTCCAGGCCGCGCAGCCAGTCGACAGCCGCGACCGCTGCCCCGCAGAGGCCGACGACGAGGGCGAGAGCGGCCCGGACGGCTGGGGCGTAGCGGGCCACGGAGTACGTCGCGACCGGGAAGGCGACCTGGCTCCAGAGCGGGTTGTCGATGACCAGGGCCTGCGCGGCGCTCGCGATCGCGACCGCGGCGAAGACCAGCTGCGGATGGCGACGGCGCCAGAACAACGGCACCAGCTGGGCGAGGGCCACAGCGGTCGCCGCCGCGCTCTGGTGGAGCACCGGGAAG
The DNA here is from genome assembly GCF_024509035.1 of Nocardioides sp. Taxonomy (GTDB): domain Bacteria; phylum Actinomycetota; class Actinomycetes; order Propionibacteriales; family Nocardioidaceae; genus Nocardioides. The sequence goes on from NZ_JANINT010000434.1 coordinate 16,765, forward strand.
GCGGTGACGGGCAGCAGCAGGCAGCCGGCGAGCGCGATGTCGAACCACCGCTGGCCCCGCCCGTCCAGTCGCCAGGGCTGGCGCTCGGCGGGCACGGTGCTCACGACTGCGACCCTAGACCGGCCGGCGCCGCTGCGCGTCCGTCCACGGGTGGACCCGGCGTACGTCCCGAGTAGGGTGCCGGGCATGACCAAGTGGGAGTACCTGACCGCCCCGATCCTCACGCACGCGGCCAAGCAGATCCTGGACAACTTCGGCGCGGACGGGTGGGAGCTGGTGCAGGTCGCGCCCGGCATGAACCCCGAGAACCTCGTCGGCTACTTCAAGCGGCCGCTGGCATGACGAGCCCGGAGGAGCGCCTCGCCGAGCTCGGCCTCGCGGTGCCCGAGGTGGCCAAGCCGGTGGCGGCGTACGTCCCGGCCGTGGTCTCGGGCGACCTCGTGTTCACCTCCGGGCAGCTGCCGATGCGCAGCGGCGAGCTGATGGTCACCGGCAAGGTCGGTGGCGAGGTCAGCGCCGAGGAGGCGACCCTGTGCGCCCAGCAGTGCGCGCTCAACGCGATCGCTGCGGTGAAGTCGGTCATCGGCGACCTCGGGCGCGTGGCGCAGGTCGTCAAGGTGGTCGCGTTCATCGCCTCCACGCCCGACTTCACCGGCCAGCCCCAGATCGCCAACGGCGCCTCCGAGCTGCTCGGCACCGTGTTCGGCAACGCCGGCGTGCACGCCCGGTCGGCGGTCGGCGTGCCCGTGCTGCCGCTCGACGCCCCGGTGGAGGTCGAGATCGTGGTGCGGGTGGCCCAGTGAGTGCGGCGTGATCCCGATCCCGCCGATTCCTCTGCCTGAGAAGGTCGTCGAGCTCGCCCGGACGTACGCCGACGGCAGCCGTGAGCCCGCCGAGCCGCGGGACGCGGCGACCGTGATCCTGCTGCGGCCCTCCGAGCACGGGCCGGCGGTCTACTACCTGCGTCGCCACACGACGATGGAGTTCGCCGGCGGCATGTGCGTCTATCCCGGCGGTGGCGTCGACCCGCGCGACTTCGACGCCACGGTGGCGTGGGCCGGCCCGTCGCCGCAGGAGTGGGCCGAGCGCCTGGGCTGCGACGAGCACCTGGCGCGCGCGCTGGTCTGCGCCGCGGTGCGGGAGACCTTCGAGGAGTCCGGCGTCCTGTTGGCGGGCCCCTCGGGCGA
>NZ_JANINT010000435.1 GCF_024509035.1 Nocardioides sp.
ACCGGCACCGAGTCGGGGTAGTCGGTGGTGATCGTGACCAGCCCGTCCTCCGCCGGCGGGTGCGCGTCGCGCCAGTCCTGCGGCATCCCTGCCAACCGCTCCGGGGGCACCCGCACGGTGCGCACGTCGTCGCGGACGGTGCGGCCGAACTCCTGTCCGACCTCGGTGAGACGGGCGTTGATCTCCGCGAGGCGCCCTCGGGTGGCGTCGTCCAGGTCGACGCCGGCGCGCCGGAAGTCCTCGAGCGTCTTGGTCAGCAGCCGAGCGGCGACCGGGTCGAGGCCGGCGGGGTCCTGCGCCGCGAACACCTCGTAGAGCCCGCGGTCCTGGCGCAGCTCGGTGGCCAGCCGGTCGACCTCGGCCTCGGCGCCCTCGCAGGTCGTGCGCACCTCCTCGAGCGGGTGCACGTTGGCCAGCAGCGAGGAGATCGCCGCGACGTCGGAGAGCGACCGGGTCACCTCGTCCCACTCGCGCAGCACCGCGAGGACACCGGCGGGTGGCGCGTCACGCAGGCGCGCGGCTCGCTCCCGCGCCGCCGCCAGGCCGTCACTCGCCCGGGACTCCACCCACTGCTGAGCATCGGCGGCCGCGGGCAGGTCCAGGGGGCGCAACGTCATGGGCCAAGACTAGGGAGCCCGGCGTGGTCACCGGCCCCGACAGCCTCCGTCATCGACGCTCACGCCGGCTCGGTGGGGGCGAGGCTCCCACGACGTCGGGAGAGGTAGGCGCGCTCGGCCGGGTTGTCGGTGGCGGCGATCGCCGCGTCGTACGCCGCCCGCGCCTCGCCGCTGCGACCGAGCCGCCGCAGCAGGTCGGCCCGGGTCGCGTGCCACGCGTGGTAGCCCTGCAGCGACAGCCGGTCGACCTCGGCCAGCGCCACCTCGGGACCGTCGAGCTCGGCGACGGCGACCGCCCGGTTGAGGGCGACGACCGGGCTCGGCGCGAGGGCGTACAGCTGGCGGTAGAGCTCCGCGATCTGGTCCCACTGGGTGTCGGCCGACGTCGGCGCGTCCGTGTGCACGGCGTTGATGGCGGCGAGCAGCTGGTACTGCCCCGGGCGCTCGCCGGTCTGCGCGGCGCGGGCCAGGCAGGCCCGCACCAGCCGGTGGCCCTCGGCGATGAGTGCGCGGTCCCAGCCACCCCGGTCCTGCTCGTGCAGCGGCACCAGCTCGCCCCCCGCCACGCGCACCGGGCGCCGGGCCTCGGTGAGCAGCATCAGCGCGAGCAGGCCGACGACCTCGGGCTCCTCGGGCAGCAGGGTGCGCAGGATGCGCGCCAGCCGGATCGCCTCGGCGGTGAGGTCCTCGCGGATCGCCGCGTCGCCGGAGCTGGACAGGTAGCCCTCGTTGAACACCAGGTAGATCACGGCCAGCACTCCCGAGAGCCGCGCGGTCAGGTCGTCGGCCTCGGGCACGCGGTAGGGGATGTGCGCCGCCTTGATCTTCTTCTTCGCGCGGGTGATCCGCTGCGCCATGGTCGTCTCGGGGACCAGGAACGCCTGGGCGATCTCGGGGACGGTCAGCCCGCCGAGCAGCCGCAGCGTCAGGGCCACCCGCGCCTCGGGGACGAGCGCGGGGTGGCAGCAGGTGAAGATCAGCCGCAGCCGGTCGTCCTCGACGATGCCGGTCGGCTCGTGGGGGGTGTCGTCCTCGATCATGAGTGCCGCCTGGTGCTTGGCGTCGCGGTGCGACTCGCGGCGGATCCGGTCGATGGCGCGGTTGGCCGCCGTGGTGGTCAGCCAGCCGCCGGGGTTGGGCGGTACGCCGTCGCGCTGCCATCGCTCGAGGGCGACCAGGAGCGCCTCGCCGGCCGCCTCCTCGGCGATGTCGATGTCGCCGAACCGGCGTACCAGCGAGGCGACGACCCGGCCGTACTCCTCGCGGTAGATCCGCTCGATCGCCGCATGCGCGTCGCTCACGCGCCCTGCTTCTCCTGGGAGGGCTCCTCCTGGAAGGGGCGCACCTCGACGCGGTTCGCGCAGGCCTTCGAGCCCTCGGCGGCCCACCGCAGGGCGGCGTCGAGGTCGGGGGCCTCGATGATCCAGAACCCACCGAGGTACTCCTTGGACTCCGCGAAGGGCCCGTCGGTGACCAGGACCTCGGCACCGGTGGCGTCCACCGTGGTGGTCGCCTCGTGGGTCTGCAGCCCACCGGCGAAGACCCAGGCGCCCTCGGCCTGGAGCTTGGCGTTGAAGCTGTCGACGGCCGCGAACACGGCCTGGAGCTCGTCGGGCGACATGGCGTCCATCGCGGCCAGGTCCTCGCCGTCGTGGATGACCGAGAGCAGGTACTGCGACATCTGGTTCCTCCTGAACGTGGGGGTCACGGTGACCCCGTCATCCTCTCCACGAACGGGCTGCCCGGGAAACGACAGCCTCCGCGCTTCGGGCCCCGGGGAGGCGACCAGCCTCTACCCTGAGCGGGTGCTCCCTCGGTCCTGGCTGCTGCGCGCCGCCACGCTGCTGATCGCGTTCGCGCTCGGCACGGGCGCGCTCGCTGCCCCGGTGGGCGCCGACCCGGGTGGCCCCGGCGCCGCGAAGGGCGACCCGCGCAAGAGCCGCGGCCTGTTCGTCGACCCCAAGATGCCGGCGTACCAGCAAGGCGGCGTCTACCGCGACGCGATCGGGTCGACCGCGCAGGCGTTCTGGCTGATCCCCGAGGCCTACGACACCTCCCAGGTCCGCGCCAAGGTGCTCGAGTACACCGGCGACGCAGCAGCTGCCCGCAAGACACCGGTGCTGACCGTCTACGGCATCCCGGGACGCGACTGCGGCATGTACTCCTCGGGCAACCCGCTGACGAACGCCGCGCAGTATCGCGGCTGGATCCGGCAGATCGCCCGGGGCCTGAGCGGGACCAAGGCGCTGGTCGTGCTCGAGCCCGACGCGCTCCCGCTGTTCAGCAGCGACCTGCAGGCCTGCCCGCAGAAGCCGACCGGCTGGCAGGGCATGCTGCGGTTCGCCAGCCGGGTCCTGAGCAAGGTCGGCGCGTGGGTCTACCTCGACGCCGGGCACTCCAACTGGACGCCCTACGACCAGCGCCCGGCGGTGCTCAAGGCCGCCGGCATCGGCTTCGCGCGCGGCTTCAGCACCAACGTCTCGAACTTCCGTCCGACGGTCGACGAGAAGGCGTACGCCGCCAAGCTCCTCGCCGGCCTGCGCAAGCTGGACGTGAAGGGCAAGCACTACGTCGTCGACACCTCGCGCAACGGGGCGGCGCCGAGCAGCGACGGCTACGACGTCATCAACCCCACGTGGGCGCGGGTCGGCCGGCCGCCCAAGCTCGTCTTCGACGGCGCCTTCGACGGCACGCTCTGGGTCAAGCACCCCGGCGAGTCCGACGGCACCGTCAACGGTGGCCCGCCCTCGGGCCAGTGGTGCGACTTCCTCGCCGACCGGCTGCTCGGCCGCCCGGAGTCCTCCAGCTGCTGACCGCGCGGGATGGCTCAGCGGTCCTCGGCGAGGGTGTGCGCCACCACCGCGTTGGCATGCCCGTGGCCGAGACCCTCCTCCTTGAGCAGCGCCACGAGATCCATGTGCGTGGGGGGCTTGGCGGTCGAGCCGTAGCCGGGCGCCGCCCGCACGACCTGCTTCCAGTGCTCGATCGGCTGCCCGTAGGTCTTCTCGATCGACGGGAAGTACGACGCGGGGCCCTTCACCTTCTCGCTCATGACGGGTCCGACCCGAGCGAGGGGAAGAACTCATCGGGCCGTTAGGTTCGGGAGTCGTGCGCACCTTCCGGTACCGGCTGAGCGGGCTCATCGCCGACACCCGGCCGCTGCGCAACGAGCACTTCCGCCGCCTGTGGCTGGCCAACATCATCACGGTCATCGGCGCCCAGCTGACCGTGGTCGCGGTGCCGGCGCAGATCTACGAGATCACCGGCTCCTCGGCGTACGTCGGCCTCACCGGGCTGTTCGGCCTGGTGCCGCTGGTGGTCTTCGGGCTGTGGGGCGGCGCGCTCGCCGACGTCTTCGACCGGCGCACGCTGCTGCTGGTCACCACCCTCGGGCTGATCGGGACGAGTGCGCTGTTCTGGGTGCAGGCAGCCCTCGGCAACACCGACGTGTGGCTCCTGCTCGGGCTGTTCTCGGTGCAGCAGGCGTTCTTCGCGATCAACCAGCCGACCCGCAGCGCGGTGCTGCCGAAGCTGCTCGGGCCCGAGCTCCTGCCGGCCGCCAACTCGCTCTCGATGACCGTCTTCCAGGCCGGCGCGATCGCGGGACCTCTGGTGGCGGGCGTGCTGATCCCGGTGCTGGGCTTCGACTGGCTCTACCTCATCGACACCTTCACCCTCTTCGCGACGCTGAGCGCGGTCGCCCGGCTGCCGCGGCTGCCCGTCGAGGGTGGGCCCGCCACGACCCCCGGCCTGCGCTCGGTGGTCGAGGGGTTCGGCTACCTGCGGGGCCACCCGGTGCTGCTGATGTCGTTCGTGGTCGACCTGATCGCGATGGTCTTCGGCATGCCGCGGGCGCTGTTCCCCGAGATCGCGCACATCTCGTTCGACGGCCCCGACGAGGGCGGCCTGGTCTTCGCCGCCCTGTTCGCCGCCATCCCCGCCGGCGCCGTGCTCGGCGGAGTGTTCTCGGGATGGGTCTCGCGGATCGACCGGCAGGGCTACGCCGTGGTTGTCTGCATCCTCGTGTGGGGCGCGGCCATGACCGGTTTCGGCGTCGCCGTCGGGCTGGCCGACCACTGGATGCGACCGATGCTGGTGGTGGCCGTGCTGATGCTCGTCGTCGGTGGCGCGGCCGACATGGCCTCGGCGGCGTTCCGCACGAGCATGCTGCAGACGGCCGCGGCCGACGCCGTCCGCGGCCGGCTGCAGGGCGTGTTCATCGTCGTGGTCGCGGGCGGACCGCGGATCGCGGACGTGGTCCACGGCGCGAGCGCGGCCGCCGTCGGCACCGCGGCCGCCGCGGCCGGCGGCGGGGTGCTGGTGGTCGTCGGCACCGTGGTGGCGGCGATCGCGGTGCCGTCGTTCGTGCGCTACCGGCTCAGCCGGGCGGCCTCAGCGGGCCAGGAGTAACCCGCGCAGGTAGGCCGCCTGGCCGACGTGCTGGGCGTCGTCGTCGGCGATGCTGACCAGCCGCACGCCGCGGGTCACCGGAGGGTCCCAGTTGGTGTCGACGACCTCGTCGAGGTCGTCGTCGCCCAGGGTGCGCAGGTAGGCGATCGTCGCCTCGTGGGCGGCGCGCAGGTAGCCGGCCAGCAGGTCAGCGCTCGCGCGGACCTTGCCGACCTGCTCGCTGCTGTGGCCGTAGCCGTGGTCGGCCGGATCGATCGGCAGCTTGAACCGGTCGACCCAGCCCTGGGCGAACCAGACCTGCTCGGTGCCGGCGAGGTGCGCGACCTGGGCGTCCTGGACGCGCGCGGTGTGCCACACCAGCCAGGCGATCGAGTTGGTGTCCGGCGCCGGCCGGTGGGCGAGCTGGTCCTTGTCGAGACCCTCGACCGCGGCGACGCCGTTCTCCACGATCCGCCCGAAGAGGTCGATGAGGACGTCGGTGCTGTTCATGGTCCCGACGTTACGACCTCCCGCCGACGGGTACCCGTGCGCCATGACGCGCTTCGGCTACACGTTGATGACCGAGCAGAGCGGACCGCGCGAGCTGGTGCGCTACGCCGCCACCGCCGAGGACCTCGGGTTCGACTTCGAGGTCATGAGCGACCACTACTCGCCGTGGCTGACCGAGCAGGGCCACGCGCCGTACGCCTGGGCCACGCTCGGCGCGGTCGCGCAGGCGACCTCCCGGGTCGGGCTGATGACCTACGTGACCTGTCCGACGATGCGCTACCACCCCGCGGTCGTGGCCCAGAAGGCCGCGACCGTGCAGATCCTGTCCGAGGGGCGGTTCACCCTGGGACTGGGCAGCGGCGAGAACCTCAACGAGCACGTCGTCGGCGAGGGCTGGCCGGCGATCCAGGCGCGGCAGGCGATGCTGCGCGAGGCCGTGGAGATCATCCGCGAGCTGCGCACCGGTGAGCTCGTCGACTACCGCGGCGACTACTTCGAGGTCGACTCGGCCCGGCTGTGGGACGTGCCCGACGAGGGCATCGAGATCGGTCTCGCCGTGGCCGGCGACCGCGCGATCGAGAGCTTCGCGCCGCTGGGCGAGCACCTGATCGGCGTCGAGCCGGACTCCTCGCTGGTCGAGGGCTGGAACGCCGTCGACGGCGCACCGCGGATCGGCGAGCAGGCCCGCGCCATCGGGCAGATCCCGATCTGCTGGGACCCCTCCGAGGAGGCCGCGGTCCAGCGGGCGCACGAGCAGTTCCGCTGGTTCGGCGGCGGGTGGAGCGTCAACGCCGACCTGCCGACGCCCGCCGGCTTCGCCGGGGCCACGCAGTTCGTGCGCCCCGAGGACGTCGCCGACTCGATCCCGTGCGGGCCCGACCTCGACAAGATCGTCGAGTCGGTCAGCGCCTACTGGAAGGCCGGCTTCACCGACATCGCGGTGGTGCAGATCGGCGACGAGGGCCAGGAGCGGTTCCTCGCCGAGGCTGCCGGGCCGCTGCTGGAGAGGCTGCGGGCAGCGGCCGCCGCGGGGTAGCCCACGCACCTGACGCATCTGCTCCGATGCCTCGGCGAGAGGGACACATACGTCGGGTGCGTGCGGGAGTAGCGTCGGCCGCATGACGATCCGGCGGCGGTCTCATGGGCGTTGACGAGCCCGACCTCCCGACGCTCTTCGACTGGGCGGGCGGCTACGACCCCCTGCACAGGATGATCGACGCCTTCTACGACCGGGTCGAGCGCGACGAGCTGCTCACCGGGTTCTTCCCCGGCGGCGTCAGCGAACGGCACCGGTCGCACGTCACGGACTGGTGGGCCGAGGTGCTCGGCGGCCCCGCCACCTACACCGAGCGGCACGGCGGCTACGAGCGGATGCTCGCTCATCACCGCGGGCTCGCCATCAGCGCTGAGCAGCGCCACCGGTTCGCCGCGACGATGAGCCTGGCCGCCGACGAGGTGGGGCTGCCGGCCGATCCCGAGTTCCGGGCGGCCCTCATCGGCTACCTCGAATGGGGCACGCGCCTGGCGATGGAGAACTCCCAGCCGGACGCCAAGCCCGTGGAGCACGCCCCGGTGCCGCGCTGGGGCTGGGGCGTCGCGCCGCCGTACGTCCCCGAGAGCTGAGACCTGTGGGTCGTCCCTCCCGCCGCCGTGACATGCGGGAGGGGACGGACCCAGAGCGGTCCGTCCCCTCCCGACAACCGGGCTCCTTCCTCGATACCGTGCCTGGGGCCGATCCCTCAGGCGGCCGGGACGGCTGACGACACCGCCGACGGCGACTGACCGATCGGGTTGGTCGCGATCACGCGGACGTACCAGACCTGACGGCCGATCCGAGGCGTCGTGAGCGCCGTGGCGCCGGCGGCCGCGGGAGCCGAGCCGGCCACGGTGGTGAAGGCCGCCGAGGAGCTCCACTGGACCACGAAGCCGGACTCGTTGGTGGACGTGTCGGTCCACCGCACGGTCACCACCTCGCCGCTACCCGACCGGGCTGCGGTGCCGGTCACTCCGGTGGGGGCACTCGGCGCCACCATCGACAGGCTCAGCACGTTCGACGGCGCCGAGGAGCCGGCGAGGTTCGTCGCTGTGACCCGGTACTGGTAGCTGGCCCCGGCCGTCGCGGCGGTGTCCGCGAAGGTGACCGTGCCACCGGTGCCGACGCGCGCCGGCGCCGTCCCGATCTCGACGAAGGCGCCGCCGTTCGTCGAGCGCTCCACCACGAACCGGGACTCCGTGCCGGCGTTGTCGCGCCAGCTCAGGTTGACCCGCGTGGCCGACGCGATCGTCCCGGTCAGGTTGCTCGGCGCCGCAGGCAGCGGCGGGAGGTTCACCCCGAGCGTCGCCGACGTCGACGAGACGGTCATCTCCGGGAACGCGCCGCCGTAGCCGACCGTGTTCTGCGCGACGACGCGATACAGGTACGGCGTGTTCCGGTCCGACCCCGGATCGGTGAACGAGCGCACCACTCCCTTGGTGTTGGGCTGGTCGAGCGGCGAGCTCACCGTGCCGGCGTCCACCCAGGTGGTCCCGTTGGTGCTGCGCTGCACCACGTAGGACGTCTCGGTGATCGAGTTGTCGTTCCAGCTCAGCCGGACACGTTGCCGGTTGCCGGACCCGGTCATGGCGGCTGTCAACCCGTCGGGCTTCAACGGCGGCAGCGCCAGCGACACCGGCCGCATCATGTCCATCTCCTCGTGGGACAGGATGTGGCAGTGGAGGACGTACTCCCACCCGAAGTTGACCAGCCGGTTGACCAGGGCGGCGGTCGGGTTGCCGGCGGGGTCGATGTTGTTGAACATCGACTGGTCTCCCAGCGGCATCGCGGGGTTGAGCGCACGCACCGAGTTGGGCACCTCGAACGGCGTCTGCGGGATCACCGGCCGGAGGGCCACGATCGTGTCCTCCAGCGGGCTCATCCGCACGGTGTCCTTCCATCCCAGCTCGTTCGGGTCGTTCGGGATGACGATGTTGTCCCAGGTGACCCGGTTGAGGACCTGCACGTCGTACAGGTGGAAGTGGATGGGGTGCGTGTCCACGCCGTTGTGGGTGAACCGCCAGATCTGCGTCCCGTCCCTGGTCGTCCCCATCGGCTTCACCCTGACGTCTGCGGCGGGGAGGCCGTCGGCGCCGAGGTCGACCTCGGCCTTGGGTAGGTCGGTGCCGTCGATGAGCTCGGTCTGCGGGTTGACGTAGGGGTACAGCGTGACGTTCTGCAGGCCTGGCGTGGGCGGCTGGGCCTCCACGCCGAGGTTGGCCTGCATCCGGCCGAACTCGTCGAACGTCGAGGAGTTCATCTCGTCGTGGATCGCCTTCGGCGCCATCGGCAGACTGGTCTTCGTCGACGCTGCCCTCAGGGTGTTGAAGGCGAACTCGAAGGGCGCCTTGGTGCCGTCGTTGACCCGCACCAGACCGTCGCAGGTCTGCGACGCCGAGGCGTTGCAGTTGCCGCTGGCGGCGAAGTTGGTGCCGTACGCCGAGTTGTAGGCCTTCTGCCCGACGATGATCGGGTTCTGGCCGGACTCGAACACACCGGACCCGTCAGCGTGGTGCTTGAACGCGTTCTGGAGCCTGCTCAGGTTGAGCGCAGGCGCCGGCGTGGTGTTCGCGATCTTCACCTGCATCACCGTGCGGGTGTTCGGTCCGTACCCGGGCAGCGGCGTCGGCGCACCGACGGGGCTGAGGTCGGGCGCCCCGGTGTAGTAGTCGTACCCGGGCACCCGGGCCGGGAAGGCGGCAGGCGCGTCGTTGTAGAGGATCAGCGTCTTGCCGGCGAACTTCGAGAAGTCCACCAGGACGTCCGCACGCTCGGCGGGGGCGATCAGGAGCGAGTGCTGGTCGACGTTGCCCACGTCGAAGCGGGTCGGGTCGGTGATCCACGTCGTGGGCTGCTGGCCGTCGATCACCGCGGGAGCGGGCAGGAACCCGCCCTCGTTGGCGATCTGCACCCAGTCCGGGCCGGCCGCGTTGTTGTTCGCGTCCACCGGAGTGGGCGAGACCACCGGGTCGGTCTGCGCGGCGGCGAGCTCGGCCGGCTTCAGGGCGACCTCGGTCGTGCCGTCGCCCTGGGTCGGGTCGGCGACGTACCACTGGAAGTTGAAGAACCGGTCGTTGGCCGCGTTGAGCATCCGCAGCCGGTAGGTCTTCGGCTCCAGCGTCGTCGTGGGGTAGGCGACGCCGTTCACCACCGGCGTGTCGTTGAACTGCTCCATGCCCATCGAGATGTTCGGGGTGCCCGGGATCTCCTTGGGCTCGCAGAACGGGTCCGTCTGGTACTGCCACGTGCTGGGCTTGTCCAGGTCGCAGTTCGGGTCGTAGTACGGGTTGTCGATCGGTCCGTACTTCGTCCCGCTGGCGGGCGGCCAGAACCACGGGCCGTACATCCAGCGGCCGTAGGCGCTCATGCCCGACGGGTCACCGGGGTTCTGCGCGGGCATGTAGACGTGGTGGTACCAGAAGCTGCCCTTGGTCCCCCACCTGCTCTTGTCCCAGGTCGGGTCCTGCGCCGCCAGCGCCGCGTCGTCCGGCACGAACGTGCGGTCCTGGACGATCAGCGGAACGGTGTCGCCGGCCCCCGGGATGGTCCCGTCGGCGACCAGCTTCTTCTCCGTCGGGTCCGTGATCTCGTAGCCCGCGGCCTCCCCGGCGTACACGTTCAGCCTCGTGATGCCGTAGGAGTGGTCGTGGTAGAACATGAACCGCGCGCTCTGCTGGTTGGTGTAGTAGAACGTCGAGCAGCCGTCGTCCTTGGCCTTGCACATCACGCTCGTCGGGTCGGCCGGGTCGGTCAGCATGTCGGGGACGTTCTGAACGCTCACGCCCTCCGGGTACGCCGTGGCCTCGCCCGCCGGGGTGATCCACTGGTGCGGGGTGCCGTCGCTGATCCACGGGGTGATGCCGCCGTGCAGGTGCAGGGTCGCCCGGTTGTCCTTGTAGCACATCGAGCTCTTCGGACTGCTGGTGGTGCACTCCGGGTTGCGGACGCCGTCGAGCACGGTCCCGTCATCGGTCGGAGCGGGCATCTCCATCGGTCCCATGCCCGAGCCCATGCCCGTGCTGTCGACGGGCAGGAACAGGTCGCCGTCGGCGCCGTTGGGCAACAGGTTGCGGAACACGATCCGGACCGGCTTGTCCTTGGTCGCCGCGATGATCGGCCCCAGCCACTGGGGTGACGTGACGCCGGTGTAGCCACCGGTGACGGGCGCCTTGGTGCCGTCCAACAGCTCGTTGGTCAGCGGGAACTGCTGGCCCTGGACGTCACCGTGCGACAGCTGCACGTAGCCGCGCACGAGGGTTGCGGGCAGGTCGGAGGAGAACTTCGTCCGGTACTGGACCAGCCCGATCTCGTACTGGTCGGCCTTCACGCCGTTGACGGTGACCTCCTCGGGCACCGCCAACGGGATGAACTTGTTCGCCGCGCCGGTGGCCGGGGCCGCGTCGGGGTCGATCGCAGGGCAGCCCGAGCCGTCGGCCGTCGGGTCGCACGGCAGCGGCAGCTGGTCCTGGAACTTCTTCATGCCCGGCGTCAGGTAGCCGGCGCCACCGTCGGTGACGGTGATCTTGTCGATCGCGCCGATGTCGGTCACGGCGGTGGCGGTCGCGCCCGTCCCGGTGCCTCCGGTGACGTCGTTGATGGTCACGGTCGGCTGGCTGGTGAAGCCGCTGCCGTTGGCGGTCACCGCCAGGCCGACGAGCGTGAGGGTCGTGGTCGCCTTCGCGGGCGTCTCACCGCCGATGGGGTCGAACTGGGTGCCGTTGCGGATGGTCACTCCGGGCGCGGTGCTGTAGCCGGACCCCGGGTCGTCGACGGTGACCTTGAGGACGGTCCCGTCCGCGTCGAGGTCAGCGGGCTCGACGTGGCCCCGCGCCTGCGTCCCGTTCGGGTCGTCGGGCAGGTCGAAGTCGACCGTAGGCATCGTGTAGCCGCGGCCGCCGTCGGTGAGCGTGACGGCGTCGACCCCGCCGCTCGGGCTGGCCGTCGCACCGGTGCCACCACCGCCCGAGATGTCGACCTGGAAGCCGCTGTAGCCGCCTCCGGCGCTGTCCACACGGAGGCCGGTGACGGAGCTGCCGGCCAGCACGGTCGCCGTCGCGGTGGCGTCCGGGCTGCCTCCGGTCACCGTGACCGTCGTGCTGCTGTCGTAGTCATGGCCGGGCGCGGTCACCTCGATGGCGGTGATCCCCCCGCTGACCGGGTCGACCTGCGCCACGGCTTCGGCGCCGGCGCCCGGCCCGTTGATGGTCACTGCGGCCCGCGACACCGTGAACGGGCTGTTCGCCCAGTTGGGGTAGGGACCGAAGTAGTGCGGGACCTTGGTCTCGTCGGGGGCGGCGGCCGCGGCGACCGCGGTCGCGAGGGCCGCCGGGCCGGCGACGAGCGCGGCTGCGCCGGTCATCGTGGTGATGACCACCGCCCCGACGCCGACCAGCGCGGTCAGCCTCCTCCTCGATGTGGCTCTGTTCTTCATGGGGGTATCCATCTCTGATCGGCGACGTGACGACGCACCGCGGGTTGCTCCGTCGGCGTTGGTCGCCCTTGAGAGCCGAGTACAGAGCGGTCGGCGTCCGGGGGCTCGGTAAGTGACACAGCCCTCACGGACCCGTCATGAGCCCGTCATCGGGCATGGATTGCCCTACCCAAAATTCGACAGCCACTGACGTTCCCCCGTGTCTCGCCGCATTATTTGGAAGGGTCGGCTGATCTGACGAGAGGGGGACGCTCGTGACGACGGTGATGGTGGTCGACGATCACGGACGCGTCCGCGAAGCCCTGAGCAGGCTGCTGGCGGCGGAGGGGCACCGTGTCGTCGAGGCAGCCAACGGTCTCGAGGCCCTGCACAAGCTCGGCACGGTGCCGGTGCACCTGGTCCTGCTCGACCTGGTGATGCCGGAGACCAACGGCCTGCAGCTGCTCTCCGCCCTGCGCGAACTCGGTCGGACGGTCCCGGTGATCGTCCTCTCGGCGGTCGAGGACGTCGCGACACGGGTGCAGGCGTTGGACCTCGGAGCGGTCGACTACGTCGCCAAGCCGTTCAACACCCAAGAGCTGCTGGCGCGGGTACGCAGGCACCTGGCCATCAGCAGCAGCACGCGGGAGGGCGCGCCGGCCGGAGCGCCGAGCTCCAGCCGATACCTGATCGCCGCTGGTATAGACCTCGACCTCGATCGACATCGCGCGCGCTACGGCCAGGAGTGGGTCGACCTGGCCGAGCGCGAGTGCACGCTCCTTGCCCACTTGATGCGCCGCAACGGCCAGGTGTGCAACCGCGAGGAGCTCTTGCACGACGTCTGGCACCTCGAGTTCGACCCGGGTACCAATCTCATCGAGGTATGCGTCCGGCGGCTCCGATCCAAGCTGCCCGGCATCCCGATCCAGACCGTGCGGTCCGTCGGTTACTGCCTCGAGGAGAGCTGAGTGTCCTCCCTCACGCCCACCTCGACCGAGCACGTCATCGACGCGACCAGGAGCCACCGGTTGTTCCTGTCCTGGCTCGCGTTCTCCATGCTCTGCGTCCTCGCGATGTGGCTCGCACCGTCCTACGAGGTCGTGCCCTACCACGCGATCTGGATCGGCTTCGCCCTCCTGTACGGGTTCGAGCCCTGGTCGATGCGCGTCACCGCCGTCGGACTCGCGTCGGTCTGCGTCGTGAGCGGTGCTCTCCTCGCCTATCACCTCGGCGGCGAGGAGGCGTGGCGTGAGCTCTTCGAGATCCCGTTGATGCTCCTGCTCTGCGGACTCGTCGTCTGGCACGTCCAGCGTCGGGAGTCCGCGCTGCGCACGGTCAACTCGCTGGCACGAGAACGCATTGCCACTGCGGCTGCCCGCGAGAGGCTCGGCCGGCTCACGTCGCACGAGATCCGAACGCCTCTCACCGTTGCCGGTTGCTACGTCGAGCTGCTCCGACGCGACGAGGCTGATCCGGCGCGACTACGCGACTTCTCGATGCTGCAGGACGAGCTGGCCCGGATCGAGCGCGCGACGGACCGGCTGCTGCGGATGGTCCAGCTGCACGACCACCTTCCCACCACCCGCATCCGCGTGCGTGCGGCCCTCGAGCAGACGGTCGACCGGTGGTCGGCCGTCGCCCGGCGCACCTGGGTGGTCGAGTCGACCGACTGCACCCTGGAGGCCTCGCCGGAACGGCTCGTCGCGTGCCTGGACACACTGGTCGAGAACGCCGTGCGCTACACCGGCGAGGAGGACACCGTGCGCCTGTTCGCATCCGAGGAGGGGGCGGAGGTCGTGATCGGCGTGGCGGACTCCGGACCGGGGTTCACACCGGAGCTGATCGCGTCCCTCAACGACGAGGGTCCGAACCCGGCCGCAGCCCCGGCGGGCCGCTCCTCGGACCCTCTGTCCCAGACCGGTCTCGGCCTGGGACTGGTCCAGGAGATCCTCAAGGCGCGTGGCGGTCGCCTCCGCGCCGGTCGCAGCGATGAGGGCGGCGCACTGCTCGTGCTCCGCCTGCCGCGCAGACGGACGGTGTCGTGAGGCGCCGGCACCACCCCGCCCAGCCCCGCCGCGGGGCCTAGCCGCGCATCTTCTCCAGGCGTGCCTTGAGGGCCATGACGCGGTGGGCGTTGCCGGGAAGCTCGACGTACCGCTCGCCGAAGGCGGCGAGCAGGGCGTCGTCGAGCCGGCGGACCGCACCCGGCGGGTAGCGGTAGTCCATCCGCGCGGCGATCTGGTCGTCGTCGACCTCCGCGAGCACGTGGCCCAGCTCGGCCAGCGTCGTCAGGCCGAGCTCGGGGAGCAGGCTGGCGATCCAGCCGTAGTGATCGGTGCGTGACCACTCGGCGTCGGCGTACTGGCCGGCGAGGTACGCCGCCAGCTCGCGCGCGGTGATGCCCACCGCCTGGGTGTCGGGCTCCTCGGGAGCGCTGCCGCGCAGCCGGTCGCGGATGGTGGTGAACTCCTGGTCCGCGAGCTCGAGCAGACCGGCCGCCAGCGTGAACCGGCGGTCGAAGTCGCGCGCGTGCTCCTCGGGCACCGTGCCCTTGTAGCGGATGTCGTGCTCGAACTCCGCCCACGCGTGCTGGAGGACGGTGCGCACCTGCACCTGCGCGGTGACCCCGTCCTCGCGCGCCACCTGGAGGTGCCGGCTTGCGTAGCCGAAGCGCCCCTCGCTCGCGGTCTCCTGCCCGAGGTCGCGGTCGTCGAGCACCCGCAGCTGGCTGCCCAGCACGTCGGCGACGGCGGCCACGTCGCTGCGCACGTAGGTGATCACGCGCAGCCCGATCTGGTCTCCGATGTCGCGCAACGGGTCGTGGTAGACCGGCACGCCGTCGACGGTGCGACCGGCCTTGGCCGCGAACGAGTCGACGCTCTTGGCCCGGCCGGTGACGGTCAGGTAGTTGATGCCGGCCTCGTCGAGGATCGAGGTCAGCAGCGCGACGAACTCGCGCGCATGGACGACCAGCTGCGGGTAGCGCTCGGCGTACACCTCGACCGCCTGGCGCAGCGCCGCGTGCGCGTCGGGCAGCGTGGGCGTGACGATGTAGCCCTCCTCGAACGTGCCGTACGTCGTGGTCCGCTCGGGCCAGCGCCGCGCGAACAGGGCGACGTAGGCGCAGACGACGGCGTCGACCTGGTCCTCGACCTCGCGCAGGTGGCTCTTGCGGGTCGCACCGACCACCTGCGCGCGGAGCGTCTGCCAGCTGCGGTCGGTGACCACGATGCGCTCGACGTGGCTCATCAGCGTGAGCAGCTCGGAGCGCAGCAGCTCGAGGTCCCGGCCGCGCTTGTCCTTGTACTTCAGCGTCCGCCCGAGACCGAAGAGGACGATCGTCGCGGGGTGCGGGTAGACCTCGATCGCCCGGCGCTCGCGTCCCGACCGCGGGTCCATGTCGAGGCGCAGCCGCTTGCACAGCCGGGCGCCGCGCGAGCCGTTGACGAACTCGGGCTTGCCGAGGTTGGAGGGGTGCGGTGCCGCCTCGAAGCGCCGGAAGTCCTTCGCGAGCTCCTGCTCCGCCGGTCGCGACCCGGTGGGGTTCGTGACGATCAGCGGGGCGTCGAAGCCGACGAGGCACGGCCCGTCGACGTACGGCGCAAGGTGCGACTCGATCTCGTCGTCGGAGTGCACCGTGGCGATGTGGAGCAGCCGGGCCTCCTCGTCGAGCACCGCCAGGCCGGTCGGGCGGCGCTCGCCCCAGGCGAGGTCCACGCCCACGTAGTACATGAGGGACAGACTGCCCTACGGTCGCCGGGTCACGGCAGGAACCACGAAGCGTTCGACGATCTCGCGCTCCTCGGCCTCGTCGCGGCCCGGCACCACCAGGAGCGAGACGATGACCCGGACGAGCCAGCGGGCCGCCGCCGGATCCCCGACCGCGCTCATGCCGAGCGCTTCGATCACCTCGCTGGACTGCGCGATCGCGGCGGTCGTGCCGGCATCGGCGGCGCCGAACCAGGCCAGCAGCTCGGGTCGGGCGCGGACCTCGCGTATCGCGGCCAGCACGGTCTGGGCGAGGTCTTCCGGCCCGCCGGCGGGGGCGATCTGCGTGCCGATGCGGCGAGCCTCGCGGTGCACGAACGCCACGTGCAGCGCGTGGCGGTCGGCGTAGTAGCGGTAGAGCGTCGCGCGTGAGCAGCCGGCCGCGCTGGCGACCTCGCCCATCCCGACCGCGTCGACGCCGCGCTCGGCGAACAGACGCGCGGCGGCGTCGAGGATCTGCTCGGGGCTCACCCCGCCACCTGGAACGGGACCACCGTCGGACGCCGGACGTACGGCCCCGGCGCCCACTCGACGCCGGCCAGGTCGACGGTGAAGTCCGGGCACCGGGCGAGCAGCTCCTCCAGCGCGATCCGCGCCTGAAGTCGAGCGGCGGCCGCGCCCAGGCAGTGGTGGCTGCCCTGGCTGAAGGTGAGGATCTGCGTCGGCCGACGGCGTACGTCGAGCGCGTCGGCGTCCGGCCCGTAGCGGCGCGGGTCGCGGTTGGCCGCGCCGTACAGCAGGAGGACCCGACGGCCGGCCGGGATCGTCGCGCCGTGCAGCTCGACGTCCCGGGTCGTGGTGCGCGCCAAGCCTTGCACGGGCGAGGTCAGCCGGAGCAGCTCCTCGACGGCCTCCCCCACCAGGCTCGGGTCGGCGAGCAGCAGCCGGCGCTGGTCGCGATCGCTCTCGAGGAGCTGCACGGAGCCGCCCAGCATCCCGGTGGTCGTGTCGTTGCCGCCGGTGACGACCGTGAACACGTAGGCCAGGATCGACAGCAGGCCCGCGGTGTCGTCCGGGTCGGTCCCCACCCCGGCGGCGACCAGGTGGGAGACGGTGTCGTCGCCGGGGTCGACGCGGCGCCTCTCGATCAGCGCGGTGAAGTAGGCCATCATCTCGCCGATCGCCTCGGCGGCATCGAGGACGGCTCCGGCGGAGCTGGCCGCGACGATCGCGTGGGTCCAGTCGTCGAACCGGTCCCGCTCCTCCTCCGGCACCCCGAGGTAGTGGGCCACCACCATCGTCGGCAGCGGCTTGAAGAGCGTCTCGACGATGTCGCCGCCGCCCTGCTCGCGCAGCCGTTCGAGGCGCTCGACGACGAATGCCCGCACCGCCGGCTCGAGCGTGGTGACCTGGCGCGGGGTGAACCCGCGGGCGACGAGCTTGCGGAACGCGGTGTGGTCGGGAGGGTCGAGCATCACCAGCGGCCGGTTCTCGGCCATGCCGATCGTCTCGAGCTCGTCGTACTCCACGGTCAGGCCCTGGGCCGAGGAGTACGTCGCGGTGTCGACCGCGGCGGCGAGGACGTCCGCATGCCGCGACAGCACGTAGTAGTCGCGACCTCCCGGCCGCAGCACGTGGTGCACCGGGGCGTGGTCGCGCAGATCGGCGTACCCCCGCCACGGGCTCGCCCAGGTGGCGGCGGTGGCGGGTCGGAACATGCCGGCCAGCGTGAGACAGATTCCCCGATTTGTCTAGCGCGGCGTCCTCAGGCGCCCGCGCGCTCCAAGGCCGTGCGTGCGGACCGCGCCGCGCGGATCGCCCGGTCCACGCCACCCGAGCACCGCCGCGCATCCTCCTCGCGGCTGCGCTCGCGCAGGTGGGCGATCGCGATGGCGGGATTGACGGTGAGGGGGTTCATGCGGGGCACGCTCCTGGCTGGGTCGGGGTCGGACGTGGGCCCAGGAGCGGCCCTCGGCGCGGTGGATACGCCGGTCTGGACCGGTGCGTCGTTGGCCGACGTCGGCGCCACTGGTCGAGCCTGGCGAGACCCCGGCCGGCGCCGTTGGTCGAGCCTGGCGAGACCCCCGCAGGCGCCGTTGGTCGAGCCTGTCGAGACCCCCGCAGGCGCCGATGGTCGAGCCTGTCGAGACCCCCGCAGCACGCGCAGGGCGGCGGATGTACGTCGGCTGCGGGCTGCTTCCGGC